>NZ_JBFJHD010000145.1:0-7616 GCF_041613455.1 Pseudoalteromonas sp.
CAGATCCAGAACATAGAATAGTGTTTTAGGTTGTAATACCATTCATAGATCTTTATAAAACCTAGCTTTTGCTGGGTTTTTATTTTTATAGGCAGCGTTACTGCAGTATATAACTCTATTGTCGTTACCTACAGCTTGGTTGCGGGTGGAGTAGTTGATAACCTCGATGCTATAGCTTAATTAGCTATACATCTTAAAGGCACACTGTTGATTATTAGCGACATAGGGGGGTTAAAATGAAAAACACCACCTTACAATAGCAAGGTGGTGTTGGTTACTTCTTTGGGGAGTTAGTTGTTAAAAAATCGGGTTGCAGCGACTGCATAGTCTGCGCGTGTTACCGCGTTGCTACCATTAAAACGTGCCGTAATTGTTGGCTCTAAGTCATACGGACCTTGTTCAACATCGAAATAAGCATTTAATATGCCTAGGTCTAATGCTAATTGCACATAACCTTGCAGTTCCACTGGAATCTGCTGTTGATCGCTCAGTGCAATGCGTTGGTCGTTATATATAGCGGTTATTTCACCATTAAAGCTTTGTGCTTCGCTTTGCAGTGCTAGCGCTTGTACTAACGAGTAAGCCAATTGGTTACGATTAACCTTTTCTTCTGGGCTAAAGTAGCTGCTGTCACTTAACATAACTGGTGCGTGATCTTGCACTCGGTTACGCAGCGCCGCTCCTTGCTCTGTTACCGCATTGATAGCCGCTTGATACTGACCGCTAACATCCACATAGTTATTCGTTGTAGCTAAATTAGACTGGCGAACACCTGCGCCTAATGCAAGAAAGTCAGCTAACTCTTGACGTAGTAAGTAGTCGTCTGGACGATAGCCTGACTCAGTAGCGTCAACCAACTGCTCACTCACTGCATATTCTATAAAAGCGCGCGCTGGATGGCTGGTAACATCATCAAGACCTTCATAACCATCCGTTTTAATAAGCTTGATTGACACTGGAATATTACCAGGCGCAGCCGCTCCATTAGTCACACCGGCAGGATCAATCGCCACTCCAGAAATACCACCAATACCATTGGCCTTAAGCGTCCAATTGCCAGCTTCGGCGGGGGCGGTTACTGCAATGTTTTGACCAAGGATTGGCAACGCAATACTTGAGCCATAACGCTTGCCAGATGGGCTAGTCAATGACAGTCCTACAGTATTATCATCAATATTAGCTTTAACCATCAGCATTGAAGCATCGGCATCTACCGAAATCGTTATGCCCTCATTATCACCTACCGGACTAAACGGCACTGTGTCGTTATATTCTTTTTGTACTGATGTTAATGCATTGGCATTAAAGCTACGCTGTAATTTAGTGGTTTCACCAAATTTTAAGCTTTGATCGACCACCGCTTGAACTGCCGCATACGCATTAACATAACCAGCACCGACTTCCCACGCCTCTCGGCCCGACATGTTAGTGGCTGTTTCTTGCAAAATAGCTTTTACTTCACGCCAAGTAAGGTTTGGGTTCGCTTCTAACATTAATGCCACCACCCCAGAAATATGCGGCGCCGACATAGAAGTACCGCTCATAGTGGTATAATAAGGCACATGATTTGGGTCCATCACTTCGCTGTCACCGGTAATGCTCAGGGCACTTAAACTAGACAGTGACGCACGAGTAGAAATAATATCAACTCCAGGTGCGGTAATCGTTGGACGGTCTTGCCAATTAAATTGCTCACCATCAACAGTGGCTACGCCGCTTTTACCTTTCACACCACGAGAGCTAAAATCAGCTAAGTTGCCATCTTTATCGCCAGCCGCAACGGTTATTACCCACGGAGCTTTTTTAAAGTTACCGGTGATGGTTCCTTCGCCGCTACCTGAGTTACCTGCTGAGAAAACCACAATCACGCCATTATCTGATAATTGTTTAGTGGCGACATTAGTAGGATGATCTGGGTTAAAGTCTGTTCCGGTATCGCTAGTACTACCAAATGAATTGGAAATAACGCGAATGTTGTAATCGTATTGGTGCGTTAAGGCGTAATCAAAACCACCAAGAGTATCTAAAATAAACAGGCCTGCACCTGAGCCATAACCAATAATTTTAGCGCCCGGAGCCACACCTTGGTATTTGCCGCTAGACATAGCGCCATTACCACCAATGATGCCGGCAACGTGCGAGCCATGGCCACCAGCAATATCGGTATTAGCAGTATTTTCTTGATAAGAAACCGGCAGAATGTCTGACAATGAATGTAAATTAGTTTGCGCTAACACATTTTGAATCACATGATTTGGGTATTTAATGTCGCCATGGGTACCATCAACACCGGAGTCGTTCACCACAACCCCAATACCACGACCCGAGAATGGCATACCTTGGCTACGTAAAGATGAGTCATCACGTAAACGGTCTACACCGGTAATTTGTGTTGCACCATCATTTTCTAATGTAAGGGGCGCGTTATACCAAACAGAGCGCACTTCATTTGCGGCATAAATTTCAGCAATTTGCGCTTTAGTCGCAGTAATACCAACAATAGGTAATTGCTTAAAGCTAACACCACCAATCACGCCTGCCGATTCAATAATATTTAGCAGTTGTGGATTAACTGCGCCTTGGCCTTCAAAGGTGACGATAACCTCAAATACCTCATGATCTGTGGCACTGGCCAATAACCCTTGTAACTCTGGTCCAAGCGATTTTGCTGCTAAGTTTAATGACATCAAACTCAGTCCAGCGCCCATTAGGCCAGCAAGTAACGTTTTCGTTTTTAATGTAGTTTTAAGCATTTGATTAAACCTTAATTGTTTTGACCCATCGAGCATGTCAAACAATTAAGTGCGGCAGTATCCGGTAAAACCCCTAGTTAGCAGTAGTTAAAACACCTTGTTTATAATAATAAGCTATTTTTTGCCGCATAACGCACTAGCTCTGCGGCATTAGCAACATTGAGCTTATCAAGCACTTTACCTCGGTGATTCTCTGCCGTTTTAACGCTAATATCTAAACTTCGCGCAATGTCTTTGGTGGTTTTACCTTCAATGATTAAGTGAAACACTTCTCGCTCACGCTTGGTTAAATTTTTATATGGATCTTGCCAGTTTTCGGCGGGCTTTTGCGATTGCGACGCTAATACGCTTGCTGCGTATTGGCTGTAATATGTTTTTCCTTGCGCCAATGCTTTAACGGCATCAATAAGCTCATCACTGGCACTGTCTTTTAGTAAATAGCCTGAAGCGCCGGCTCGCACCATATGTAATACATACTCTTGCTCTTCATGCATAGTAAGTACTAACACTTTAGCCTCGGGGAGTTGTTCGTGAAGACGTTTGACGGCTTCCATCCCATTGAGTTCAGGCATACTAATATCGATTACAATCACTGCGGGCTTAAGTGCTAATGCTTTTTGCACCGCTTCCATACCGTCGGCTGCTTCAGCAATCACACTAATATCATTATCTTTGCTTAATAGACTCACTAATCCTTGACGTAAAATGGTGTGGTCGTCGGCAATTAAAACTCGAATCATGAGATCCCCTTTCCGGTTACTAATACTTTAATTTCACAGCCTTGCTGTGGCTGAGTATTAATAGTTAATTGCCCACCAAATGCAACAACTCGGTCACGCATTGCTCCTAAGCCAAAACCTTGTGAGCTTTCTGCTGTCGTTAGCTGCATACCAATGCCATCATCTTTTATTTTGATCATCAACAGGCTATCGGTGGCAATAACATTAACAGTGATGAGCTCAGCTTGCGCATGTTTTATGGCGTTTGTTAGGGCTTCTTGTACCACTCTAAATGCCAATGTTTGAGTATCGCTTTCTAATAGGGTATCGACTTGATGATGCAATTCCACTTTCGCTTTACCGGGCTCACTCATAATACGTACCAGCCATTCCAATGCCGGCACTAGCCCCAGATCATCCAATATTCTTGGTCGCATTAAGCGGGAAATCACCCGAGTATCAGACAGCGCTTGGCGTGCCAATTCAATGCTTTCATCTAAGCCAATGTTGGCATCGCCTTTTTGTAGCTGTTGCAGTTGATTAATCAATGCAGTTAATAATTGCCCTACGCCATCGTGCAACTCTCTAGCAATCTGCTTGCGTTCATTTTCTTGCACTCGCCACACACGCTTAGCCAATCCGCGCATTTGTTCATTACCTGAGTGTAATTGCTGCGATATTTGTTTTTGCTTTTCATTGAGCTGTTCAACCAGCATCGCAATATCCGTATCATGGGTCATGGTGTAATAGGTCCTGTAGTCCGTCATCTAAGGCGAAATAATGCTGATTTTCAATAAAACGTTCAGTCAACGCTGGCGGTAAATTCGATTGCAGATGACGCAGTTTGTTCGCCACTTTTTGATGGTATTTTGCCGGATTTTGCTTATTTGCAAGCGCTAGTTGAGCACGCAGCCGATCAAATTGAAAGCTGCGCCAATAACCGCCCATTTTTCGCAATAACAGGTCGGTTTCACGTAACGTTTCCGCTAATTGTTGCCACGCTCCCAAAAAGTACTGCTGTACCGCTACTAATTCTAAATACTCTATATATTCGTATTGGTGCAAACTAAAATCTACTTTGGCTAACTTTGCCAATAACGCAGTAATATCGCGGCCGCCTTGCCGTAATGTTTCTCTGGCGGCATAAATTAACTGGCGAATATAAATAGACTGATGCCCATGATCAACGATGAGCAATTCTGCATTTAGGGCGGCGGCAACGGGTAACTTTTGCTCAATTTTCCCATTTAAAAAAGCTAAAATCGCCTGATGCTCTTGGTTACCATTGCTCATTACACTTTGCGTTATAGTCGCTAAGTGCTCTGCAGCCTGAGCGGTATCGCCTAGCTGTAATGACCAATCGGCTAACCATAAGCCAAACTCAGCCGTCGCTCTTACATTGTTAATTTTTTGCGCTTCGTCAAAAATCCCTTTCAGCTGTGTAAAGCTCTGATTAAAGTTACCTTGTAAAAATGCCAGTTTCGTTAAATAGCTTTTTGATAACAGTGACATACTACTACTATTTAATTGCTGAGCATCGGTTAAGGTATTATTAAACAAGTGGTACGCGTTACGCCAATTACCTTTCGCCAGCTCTATTTGGCCAAGATTTTGTCGTACATGAATCACCCCGATAGGGTATTGTATTTGCTGGTACAACTGCTCTGCTTGGCGCCAATAAACCAATGCATGCTCAGCATCCAACAGCATAAAATAACTAAAACCAACATTATTCATACTTTCTGCTAAACGTTGCTGGTTGTTCAAACTCATTCGAATATTAAGCGCATTACGATAGTAACCTAATGCACTTTGATATAGAGCTTGATCTTCGGCCAGTACTCCCAACGCAGTATAAGTCTTGGCTATACCTTCCTGATCGCCTAACTGCTGATATATCGTCACACTTTGCTGTAAATAACTATCCGCTTCAGGAAACTGACCTACAGCGATATGCATATAAGCCAGATTAGTCATAGTGGTAGCAACCCCAGATAAATTATCTGCCATTTTGCGCATCGTTAATGCCTGTCGGTAGTAATCAAACGCTAAACTCACTTCCCCTAGCTGGTCATAGACAACACCAAACGCATTAAGAGCTTCTCCTTGCTGATAAACATTTTTTAACTTTTTTGCCGTGACTAATGCTTTAGTAAAGTACTCATTCAATGCCTGCTCTAGGTTTCCTTGTAAAAACGCTGCACGCCCTAACATAAACCACGCAGTGGGGTGATAAGGGTCAAGGTCAACAACCTCAAGCAGCAAAGCCTCCATATTGCTATATTGACCATTTAAAAAATAAAACTCCGATAACACCACCTTAAGCTCAGTGTTATACGGAAATGCCGCAACCAGCGATAAATATTCGGCTTGTGCTTGCTCAACTTTACCCGCTAAGTCATTTAATCGAGCACTGGCAAACTTGGCACTATAGGTATCGGCAGCACTAAATTCGAGCACCTTGCTGTATGCTTGCTCGGCTGACAAAATTGAGTTTTGCGTTAAAAACAACTCCGCTTGGAGTAGCCAAACTTGTGCCGATTGTGGCTTTGCTAATAACGTTTTATCCAGCGCCTGCTGTGCTTCAGCAAATTGCCCCTGTTGTATTAAGGTTTTTATTGGGAAGAGATCAATCAATGGGTTTTCGTCAAACGCTATCGCCTTAACGGCCTGCCCAGAAATATTTAGGCGTTCTTTTAATATTGTAGCAAACGGGGTTGTTACACTGCTCCAATTGCTATTATCAAACGCTTCTCGCAGTAATGCTTCACGCTGAATGTTAAAGCCATCAACAAAAATGAGTTCAAACTGTATCTCTTGTTTTTCAGCGCCGGTGCTAAATAGTTGCGGGTTTATCAGCACATCAACCTGCAATAAGTCGGTAAGTAATTCTATTTTACTATTATCAAGCGGCACCGTTATGCCTAGCTGTTGAAATAACTGGGTTAAACGTGCTTGCTCAACCACCCGTAAATTCTTAATATCGCCTAATTGATAACTTAGGTAATTGGCAAACGTTTGGTCAAACTGCGGGTTATTCGTAGCAGAAGGCAGTACCGCAAGCGCATAATGATCTGTCGCATTGGCTTTTATTGGCTTTTGCTGAGTAAACAACCAAAACACGCTTAGCATAAGTGCAATAACAAACAAAATCGTAAATGCAATACGCCAACGGCTACGCTGAGTTTTAACTGCGGTTAAATTAATAAACTGCTGCTGCGCAAGCTCAATATTGGCTGGTCTCGATGCGGGGTGCGGCGAAATTAAGCTTAAAATGAATGCTTTTAATGGCTCAAGTTCAACTTGCTGGGCAGAAAACTTAGGTTTGCTGAGTAACTTATTTTGCAGTAGCTCATCAATTGAGTTACCCGTAAAAGGTAAATAATGACAGCACAACTGAAACATTAACGTACCGGCGGCGTATAAATCGGTGCTGGCATTAATTTTTCCCGACTGTAAATATTCGGGAGGGGCATAAAACGGCGTGCCAACCACATTACCCAGCGCGGCATTGTTATTAAATACCGACAGGCCAAAGTCTCCAATATACAGGCGGCCCGACTTATCTAATAAAATGTTTTCAGGCTTAATATCTTTATGGGTAACATCCGCTTGCTGCGCAAAGGCTAAGCCATCTAACAGCTGAGCTATAATAGTCAGTTTTGCATCGGCACTCAGTAACTCTTTGGCAATGGCTTCTTCTAAACTGATGCCATCAATCCAATCCATAGTAATAAAATGCAAATTGTCGTGCTGATAATATTCATGCACGCGAATAATATTTGGGTGACTAAGTTGACGGACCAACAGCAGCTCTTGCTTAAAATCGGCAATGGCTTGCTGATCTTCTGCAAAGGTTTCATGCAGTACTTTTATTGCTATGACGGTATCAAGCTGTTTATCGTAGGCGCGGTAAACTAAGCCATAACGTCCCTGGCTGCGTAACGCTTCTATTTCAAAGCGACCCACTAGGCATTCGCCTGGCTGTAACGAGCTAGCAGAATAAATTAATTGTGTTGCGCTTAGCTCATCAGCATAAGGTGAGTTGGTTTTGTCGATGTCGCTCATACCGCCTTTTGCTACTAATTACTTAGTGGCACAAATGAAGCAAACTATACTCTTTTCCGTTAGATATTGGTTTGTC
>NZ_JBFJHD010000146.1:0-7614 GCF_041613455.1 Pseudoalteromonas sp.
AAGTCATATTCTGACGGCGAGCGATGCTGCCATAAGGTCATTAATGACTTTAAGCTGTCAGGAATCGTGGCGGGATCACGGTTATCACGCCAAAATGCCGAGTCTTCGCGCTTACTGGCAATATAATGTAATTTAAGGAAATCAATGATGCGATCCCAGTTATAGTTAAAGCGCTCATTAAAGCTTTTTGCCACTATATCCATGCATTCACGATTTGCTGGCATTTGTTCGGCAATCGTGGCAACGGCCAGTTCGATCATCACCAGCGCTGACGCTTCTAGCGGCTCTAAAAAACCGGCAGAAATGCCTACCGCCACACAATTATTAACCCAGAATTTTTCTCGAATACCTGGGTTGATATCAATTTTTCGCAAAGCGATACTGTCGCTTTTATCACCAATAGAGTCCTTTAAATAACAGCGTAGCGCTTTTTCCGCCTCGGCTTGCGTGGTATGCCGGCTGGAATAAACATGACCAACACCGCGGCGCGACGGTAACCCTATATCCCATATCCACCCCGCCTCTTGTGCGGTCGAAATGGTGTGTGAGGCAATGGCATCATCGCCTGCTTCATAAGGCACTTGCGCTGCTAGTGCAGTATCAATAAATAAAATATCTTTTTTACTAATTAATGGTACTTGATAGTGTTCACCAATCAACAAGGCGGAAAAACCGGTACAATCAACAAACAAGTCGCCCGCAATAGCACCATGGTGCTTTGTGCTTAAACTGGCAATATCGCCAGAGTCAATGCTGTTGATCTGACAAACATGATCTTGAATATAATCAACACCCAGCGTGTTTATACAATGCGTTTTTAAAAACTCGGCAAATTTACCGGCATTTAAATGATAAGCATAATTAGCCACGGCGGCGTATTCGGGTGAGGTGATTAATTTCGGCGCTAAGCCCTTTTCACACAGTTGTTCCTGAAAGCACACCGCCTCTGAAAATGACATACCCTGCTTATCTTTTTGCCAATATTTAAACAAATCAATATCAAAGTAACCTTGTGGTAGCACTAACGGGTGATAATAAAAGTCATCGTCGGCGCCCGTGACCCATTTGGCAAACTTTGCCCCTTGTTTAAAGCTAACATCACATTCGCGAATAAAGTCGGTTTCAGAAATACCCATTTTTTGTAATGTGGTACGCATGGTCGGCCAAGTACCCTCACCAACACCAATACTTTTAACATCAGGTGACTCAATTAACGTCACTTTTAGTCCCTGTCCTGATTGTGTATTGTGCATCGCGGCAATACTGCCCGCGGCTATCCAGCCAGCGCTGCCACCGCCAACAATTACCACATGTTTTAATGTTTTAGCCATAATTTACTCTTATTATTATATTGCTGATTAGCTTTACTTTATTGCTGCTGGACTTAATTTAACACCTTTATCGAGTGTTTTTACCACTAAGGCTTTTACTTTAAAGCCGGTAATAGCGAAAGCGATACCAATAATCGGTGATAGCCAATTAAAGAAACAAAAGACCGCATATTCTAAAGGGTTGATCAATAATACCGACTGCATATAAGCACCGCAGGTATTCCACGGAATAAGCGGCGCAGTGACCGTGCCGCCATCTTCTAACGCTCGCGATAAATTTTCCGGCGCTAATTGGCGGCGCTTATATTCTTCTTTAAACATTCTACCCGGCATGACAATAGCAATATATTGATCTGCGGCTATACAGTTAGTGCCAAAAGCCGTCACTATCGTAGTAGAAATTAACGAGGCAACGCTGTTCGTCACGCTCATTAAGCTTTCTACCACACGTCTTAACAACCCCACTTTTTCCATTATAGAACCGAACGTCATCGCCGAGATTATTAGCCAAATAGTATTTAGCATTGACCCCATACCACCACCACTTAATAAATTATCAATCGCCTTATTGCCTGTATCTAGTGCAACGCCAGAAAACATCACTTGCCATACCACCATGGTATTCGCTTCAAGTGTTGATAAACCATCATTAGCGTAAGATAAAATAAGCTCTTGTTGAAATAACACTGCCCATACGGCACCTGCAATTGCACCTATACCAATGGCCGGAAATGCTGGCATTTTTTTCACTGCTAAAAATAAAGTAATAAACAAAGGCAGTAGTAAATACCACGCAATAAAAAACTCATTTTCTAGGCTGACTAATAGCTGTTCTATTTGGCTATTAGGGACCTGATCTGTACTATTTATACCAAAACAAAAGAATATGATGAGAGTAATAGCAAAGCAGGGCACTGTGCTCCACATCATGTTTTTAATGTGAACAAAAAGTTCTGTTCCAGCAATGGCAGAGGCTAGGTTAGTCGTATCAGACAATGGCGAAAGTTTATCGCCAAAGTAAGCACCACTGATAATAGCGCCCGCCGTCATCGGGCCGGAGGCATCAATACCCGAAGAAACCCCCATTAATGCGACACCTATCGTTGCCGCTACAGTCCAGCTACTGCCAATACATAACGCAACCAATGCACAAACAACACAGCAACTGACATAAAAGTATTGTGGCTCGAGAATTTGTAAACCAAAATAAATCATTGTCGGTACGGTACCCGCCAGTAACCAAGTACCAATAAGCGAGCCAACCGCTAATAAAATTAGAATGGCGCCTAACGTTAAACTAATACCTTTGGTAATACCGATTTCAATTTCATCGCGCTTGTAGCCATTTTTTAAACCAATCAGGCACGCGATGCCTGCGCATAGCATCAAGGCTATTTGGTTAGGCCCTGAAGATGAGTCATCGCCAAAAAAATACACCGCAAGAAAGAGTAAGAAAAGTAAAATGACTATGGGGAATAATGCGTCAAATAACGCCGGTTTTTGTTTTTTTTCTATCATGCTTATCCCTTTAATTTTTAGCGGCCAGACTAAAAGTACGTAAACATGTGTATTTCAGTGTAACTGGGCGCTGCTTTTTTATTAGTAGTTGTTTTATGGAAAATCGACATAATTCTTAAACTATTTATTCAGTCACTCCCGGTTTTTGTAGAAACATTGATGCTTTATTATCAATTAAAGAACAGCATAATTAGCTTTAATCTATGTTTCTGTTAGCTAACTAACGGCGATTGCATCACTTGCAGGTCAAGCATTCAATCGCCGTTTAATTTTACTTTGTCAAATAATCATGGTGACCAATTGACTCGCCTAAAGTCGTTAACTTTGATAACCATTGATCGATTTGTTTGACATTTTCTGGCGCCGCACTGACTCCCGTTGGTATTTGCTCATTAAGCACAGACTCTATTGCTAAACTAACTGGGTACGACACTAATCGCGCCATGGCTGGTCCTTGCTCGTTGCCGTGACTATCTAGCTGGTAACTTTGGTGCCAAACCACTTTGCCGTCACGTCGAACTTCTAACTCTACACACATGACTACGCGATCCGCTTCACCTTCATCATATCCATATTTTTGCTCAAGCTCTTGACTGATTTCCTGCAAGCGTTGCTCGCCCTCACTCCCAGAGAGCGTAGCTATCTCGTCAAATAATGACTGCCATGCTGTTGACCAACCATTTAAGCGTAATGTGCCACGGACGAATTCCCGAACATCCCAATCATCTTTAAAATTATATTGTTTGATGAAGGGGATTGAGTCCCTATTTGGATAGGCTTGGAATGTTTCATGATGATCAAATAACTGCGCTTGATATTCACTTAACGCTTCCCAAGGAGCATTAGAGGTTTTTACTTGGCCGTCTTGTTGCCACTGTGCTTTTGAACGCAACGCCTTTAAAACCCCTAATGGTGACCAGCTAAATTTATATTTAAAGTCATTAGCCTCTTTTGGAAAGCCGCCACAATAAGAGCGAAAATAATGCTGATTGTCTGGTGAATATTGTTCGCTAGTTTGGTAGCTATCAACCAACAAATGAGCAAATAAATGATCGATACCAGGATCTAAACCTACCTCATTAACAAAGCATAAATTGGCCGCTTTTACTTTGGCGTCTAACGCTGCCATTTCCGGTGCAATATAGCTGCTAGAAACAAAGTGGGCTTGGTGTTGTAAACAGAATTCTGCCACAGTTAAGTGCATAGTAGCTGGTAACATTGACACCAGTACATCACCGGGTTTTACACTCGCAGTTAATGCATCCCAATCTAATTGACGGACATCAACCTCAACATCACTATTTTTCAGTACTTGCTGTGCTTTCGCTAAGCTACGATTCCACACAATAATAGGCGTGTTTTTTTTTGCTAATTCAATAATACCAGGTGCTGACGATAATCCAGCGCCTAGCCAATGTATAGTATGAGTCATATATTTCCTGTTTAAATTTCGGTTATTTTACGTTTAAATAAGTCTAATGCTGCAGGCCAAACCCCCTGAGATTTATCAGTAAGCGTTAATAAATGTTTTACTAACTGCTCGCCGTAATCCTCACTGCTTTCTTTAGGTAATAACGACGGCAGATGGTCGATAGCAATAAGGTCAAGCACATTAGTGTCATCAATGCGTAAACAAGGCGTTTCGAACGTTGTGCATTGCTGATAAATAGGTAAGGGATTGTAGCTACCGTAGGGATCACAACTAACATCAACAATCACCGACAATTTCCGTGTTGGTTGATCCAGTAATTCTTTAGTGACAAACGGCGGTAAATCTCGATTAATCAGTACGCAGTTAACAAAAACATCAGCTTGAGTGATTTCTACAAACGGTCCGCCTTTTTTGGTTTCGGCTAAGTCCCATTCGATAACATCAAGTGACAGGGATTTCGCTAAGTCTACCGCACCACTGCCACTGCGCCCTTTAGCACCGATAACCAACAATTGCGGTTTAGTATCAATTTGCCTTATCGCCTGTTTAAGGTCGCCAAGCAGTTGCTCTTTGTCTTGATAAGATGAAATATTAGCCAGTGGTGGATTAATATTTTGCTGTTGATTTGCCCACGCCAACACAGACAAAGCCGCGCCAGCAAAGCCCGCCCAGTAACCAAAAGCGGCAATTCTTCTTTGTTGCTCATCAACCAAATATTCTAAATCGAATAGCTCACCGCCACCGCGCTTAAAGCGTAATAATAAGTCTTGCCAGCCTGCTTGCTCTTTATAAGCATGGGCAAAATAAATATGTTGGTGGATCAGCGGAAAATCATCTTCGGGTAATTCTTTCAAACCTAAAATAGTCGCGTCTTTGGGAGCATCCACCCAACTGCCCTGCTCGACTATTTCGGCATTAACGTCTTGATATTGCTCTTGAGTAAAGATATTTTGAGGTGAACATTCAACGGTTACTTTAAAGCCCGCCGCAATTAATTTTTTTGCACCTTTTGGCGACAGTGCAGTACGTTGCTCATGAGGTTTGGTTTCGGCTCTCAGCCAAATATGTACTTTGTTCATAATATTAGTGTTCAGTAATTGGATGAAAAAAGGACACTAGCTAGATTAATAAAACTAGCTAGTATCTTAATAAATCAACAAATCCCTTTGTTGCTTGGGGATTAGAATGAACCACGAACACCAATTGAGTAGCGAGGGCCAGTTTCAATGGTATATAAAGCATGATTTGTATATAAACCACGTTTATTGGTTACTTCATTGGTCACGTTAATACCTTCAAAGAACACCGTAAACGATTCATTGATGTCGTAACTGCCACTAATATCAACTTGGTAATAGTCTTCAACATAAATTGGCGCACCACCAGCCCAGTTAGAGGTTACTTGCATAAACTCAGAGCGGTTGTTGTAAGCTACACGGAATTGAATGGCGTCTTTTTCATAAAATAACACCGCATTTTGCGAATCTCCCAAACCTGGTAATGGTAATGGGTTTTCCGCAGTGTCGGCACTTGATTCACTATCAACAAAGGTCATATTTGCCATCATGCCTAAACCATCGAATGGCGCAGGTAAGTAGGTAAATCTATGCTGTAAAGCAAGTTCAACTCCGTCGACTGTCGTTGAGTTTAGATTCATTGGGCGGCTAACTTTTACATCGAATTCACCGTTTGGAACCGTTACACTTTCTTGAGATTGTCCACCATCAATAAAGTTATCGATATCTTTAGTGTAATAAGAGATCGCCGCATAACTGGCTTCATCAAAATACCACTCAAGACTTAAATCAAAGTTGTCAGACTCGTAAGGTTTAAGGTTAGGGTTACCACCTGAGGCTGATAAGCTGTCGATTTTACCTTCATTATAAGTAGTCGCTGGAGACAGCTCAGTTAATGTTGGACGCGTTATGCTCTTTGACCAAGCTGTCCGTACAATAACATTTTCAATAAGTTCAATATTGGCATTAATGCTTGGTAAAACATTACTATAATCACCATCGGCGCTGATACGCGTTAAATCGTCAGACATAATAGGGACATATTTACCTAGCGCATCTGGACCTGTGATATCTAGCAGCTCATTACCGTAACCTGATGACTTAGTATCTGTTTGCACATAACGAACACCAGCAACAACCTGCCAAGGGAGATAATTAAATTCACCTTCAAAATAAGCATCAACATAAATTGCGCTTAGGACTTCTTTAATTTCATATGAGTCAGACAAAACGTTTTGTGCGGTATGCCCGCCATTGTTTGCCATTGCCTGTTTCATGCGCTCAGCAGACTCAGCATCAAGCTGCGTATAACCTTGCTCACTTTCTAAATAGGCCATATATTCATAAGAATCGAAGCTTAACCATTGGTCTACTGGGTTGCCGTCAACGGCAGATAAAAAGCCGTCTGCGTTAAAGTCACTGAACAAGCTTGCAGGAAGTTTTACCACATAGCCGCCCCAACCATTACGTACAGTTCGGTCTGTATTCGTTGGCATAGTGGATAGAGTGCGGCTTGAATGTGAAGCGCCAAAATTCACTTTTGACAGTGAACCCGCATCGATCATCCATTCAGTATCTAGGCGTGCTTCAACTATTTCATCTTCTATATCATCACCAAAGATACTGGCCCAGTTTGCACCTAAAATATCTTTACTCAAGTTTTCTTCAAAACCTAAAACAGGGACGGCACCACCTTGCGTGGCATCAAAAGTGTAGCTATTAAAAAAGCCAGCTACAGTATCCGTTGTACCATTACCACCTTCAGATTTAGCATTAGAATATGAGACATCAGCACTAATATTAACTTCATCATTTAACTGCCAATCCATATTCACGCCAAGCGCTTTGGTGGTGGTAGGGCGATAAGATAAGCGATTTAAATAATCAGTTGCGCTATTATTACCGGTCGCTAATTGCACTACAGTACGATTTTCATCTAAGGTGGCATCAACAATATTGCCCGATTCGAACCAGTGAGCAAGAATATCCTCACGATAGCTCACATCGTATTTTGAATATAAAGCGTCAGTGGTAAACAGCAGCTCATCATGCGGACGATATTGTAATACTAAGCTGCCACTGGTACGCTCACGGTTTTCAGTTTTTACGATTTGATCATAGTTGCGTGGCATAAAGACATCTTCTAATACCTCGCCACTGGTTAATGAGTCTAAGGTCTCTGGTATATAACCCGCTGTTTGTGCGACGTCACTACGACTGTCTTTGTCGCTGTAAGCAAGCGAGGCTAAAACACCAAACTTGCCATCATCGAAAGTATCACTAATTAACCCAGAGAATGTTGGGTTATGAGAGTCTG
>NZ_JBFJHD010000147.1:0-7604 GCF_041613455.1 Pseudoalteromonas sp.
GATATAGAGGCAAGAGCCAGTAAAATGGCGCTGCCGTCTTACCAGTTTTTATATGGCGATATGCTCGCCTACAACGTGTGTGTGGAGCGTAATGTCGCATTGGGTGTTTACTATATGCGTAAAGCGGCCGAGCAGGGGTTAGCTGCAGCTTTAGAGCAATTAGGGCGTTACTATGATGTAGGTCAATTGGTGCGGCAAGATAAAGCCAAGGCTATCACTTATTTACGCGAAGCGTCAGCGCAAGGCAATTTAAAAGCCCAGTTACGTTTAGTTAAGTTATTAAACCAAGGTTATGGCAGTCCGCGTGACTTTGAAGATGCATACAGTTGGTTATTCAATGCCGTAACGGCAAATAAAAACACACAGCAACATATTCATCACTTGCTTGCTCAGCTCGCTGAAAAAATGCCAGACAGCGTAGTGGCGCGCGCCCGTACAACACGATAATAGCTATGCAAGCTAGGCTTTGTACCTAGCTTGCATAGCTAATGGCGCCTAAATGGCGCTGCTGTCAGTCTCTTTACCTTTGTTATTATTAGGATCTTTGATGAGTGAAACTTTAGCGGGTTGCAGGGCGACTATGCGCTCCCCCTCTTGTGGTAGTTTTTCCATCTCACTGGTAAACGGTCTTAGTTTTACCGGGGCGTCATCATCGCCATCTTTATCGCCCTTGAGAATAAACAACGGGATCGCTTCCGGGTTCATTTCTAGGTATTGCTGCCAGCTAAATTCATCGGAAATACGCGTAGCACTGACTTTGCCGCCTTTGGCTATCACGCTACTTAATTTTGCATAAGAACCGTTCTCACCAAATAGTATTTGTCGAGATAAGAAAGTGGCGCTGTCTTTATTGGCTTTGGCATGTGATGACGACGAGCGTAAAGAGAACACGTTTTTATCATTAAGTAAGTGCGAAAAGTATTGCACCCCCAGTGCATTGTGATGGCGGTTGGGTGATAACGCCAATACGCTGCGAATCGTTGTTAACGGTAAATAACGCTCGGCATGTTCTGATTGTGGGTTACCGTAATAACAAGGTAGACCATCCATTCTTGCCATTTTGCAGTTTTCCCAAGCTGGATCAGACAAGTGCACCGGAATATTTTGCTCTTTTAAACCTCGGGCGATGGCACGTGACACATGGTTGGCACCAATAATTAAAATGGTGTTTGGTGACGGTTGGCGCACCCCTAATAGCTTGGCTAAAGGAATAGCGGTTAAGCTTTGCAGCACCACGGTAATAATGATCACGGTAAATATCAGCGGCACCATCTTTTGCGCATCAGCGACACCTGCTTCTATCATACTTAACGCGAATACCGAGCCCACTGCGGCTGCAACTATGCCTCGTGGAGCGATCCAAGCCAGCACTAAGCGCGACTTCACCGGTAAATCGGTGCCAAAGGTTGAGATAGCGATACACAGAGGTCGTGCAATAAAGAGCACAATCGCTAAAAATATAAACACATCGCTATCTAGCATCATTAAGTCAGATAGTTCTAAGCGGGCTGCGAGCAGAATAAACAGGGTCGAGATTAAAATCATCGATAGGTCTTCTTTAAACTCCAGCACCGAGTCTATTTCTAGGTCATCTTGATTGGCAAGCCAAATACCAAACACAGTGACTGCTAATAAGCCTGATTCATGGCTTAAATGATTCGATATTGAGAAACTGATCAGCACTAATGCCAAAATACCAAATTTATGTAGCTCAAAAGGGAGCCACTCTCTATGTATTAGTTGTGTGGTGATCCAGCCAGAAATAACACCAATACTTAAACCAACCCCTAAAGTTTTAAACAGCGCAATAATAGTGTGGCTAAACACCTCACCTTGTCCTACAAGCATTACTGCCTCAAATACCAGTACCGCAAACAGCGCGCCAATAGGGTCAATAACTATGCCTTCCCAGCGTAATATGCGGTCTATATCTTGAGTGGGACGCATAGAGTTTAACAAAGGGGCAATCACGGTCGGACCGGTCACCACCAGTACCGCACCTAGCACAGCGGCCACCCGCCAGTTCAGCTCAAGCAGCCAATAGGCACTGAAACTAATCACAATACAAGTTACCAGCATACCAATAGAGCAGAGGTTTCTCACCACCTTACTGATACCTTTAAGCTCTCTGAAGTGCAATGTGAGCGCCCCTTCAAATAAAATCACTGCAACGCTCAATGAAACGACAGGAAATAATAAATCACCTAGCAGTGCATCGGGGTCGAGTACGCCGCTAAATGGCCCGAGTAATAGCCCGGTAAGCAATAAAAACAAGATAGCAGGGACTCTAAACGCCCAAGCAAGCCATTGGGCAAGCACAGAGCAAAGTGCAATACCGGCTATATAAATTGCTGACATAGATTAAGAATTCCTTGTTAATGTGATAGCTAAAAGTATAACGTATGTTAATTATAATACAGGGGTATACACGGATAAGCTCAACTTTCCTAATAGAATTTTTATTTAGATGGGCTGTAATTAAGCGGGTATATTCTGATTATTTTAGTTTAAACGTCAGTAAAACCGCTGTATAGCTTATTAACCGTATGATATTTAATATAAAAAAATCAGGCTAAAGTGAGGTTATCGCTTTTAGCTGGAATTTTAACCTTGATCTTACCCCCCTACTTGGCGTATTATAGTTCGTGTTCAAACAATTAGTTGTCTAATTAAGGCGGTATTTTTTAAATAACGGGCTATTAATATTAGCTTCATAATTAATCGCTATAATACTGTTTTGTAGTAAATTAAAGGTTTGGGCAGTAAAAATATCATTTACCGGACTCTTTGGTATGGTTTTACTAAACAAGTTTATTTAGTTATATAAATAAATAAATGTTTGAGTTGAATTATTACCTTTCAATATTTAATCCCCATCGTGGCGGTTAAATCTCGGTCCTTAAGTCATCGCCCTATCTGTTGGTGTATCTGACTTAAGAGGCTCTATGCATGTTGTTAACATAAAAGCCACACACAGCTTTTACAGCGATGCATAAACAACACTTTTTAATTTTCTGTTAGTGCGACTCTATATACCGAGTTGTTGCTATTTAATGTCTGCGCTTCAAGCTAAAACCGCGGTTTTAGCTACGGCAGCTTTGTGTGCAAAAAGTGTGACCTAAATGATGAATCAAATTCGAAGCTATGTTTTTTAAAACCTAGCTAATTAGTTTTAGCTCATCTAGCTTGATGAGCGCAGATAAAATGGAAAGTTGAACATTTATGCAAAAGTTAAATTGGCGACGTATCGTACTTAAAGTGGGGAGTGCTCTAATTGCACCAGATCAAGATGGCTGCCGTTCGCGCTATATATTAACCATCGCACAGTTTATTGTTCGCTGTCGTGCCCGTGGTATCGAAGTAATTTTAGTGTCATCGGGCTCTGTTGCGGCAGGTTCGCACTTATTTCCAACAGACAAGCCTCGCTCAGTGGTGATGAAAAAAGCCATGGCCGCAGCGGGTCAAACTGAGATGATAGCAATGTGGGATCGCTTTTTTGACTTTCCTTCAGCGCAGTTATTACTTACTCATGGCGACTTGCGCGACCGTGAGCGCTACCAAAGTATTCGCGAAACCGTATTTACTTTGCTAGAAAATGGTGTATTACCTATTATTAATGAAAATGATGCGGTGACGACCGATGACTTAAAAGTAGGTGATAACGATAATTTATCAGCGATGGTTGCCGCTGCGGCAGATGCCGATGCATTGCTTATATTTTCTGATGTGAGTGGGCTTTATGATAAAAACCCTAACCTGCATGATGATGCGGTGTTGTTACCTGAAATTAAATCAATTGATGACTCTATTTACGCTATGGCAGGATGTGCTACGAGCTCGGTAGGCACCGGTGGTATGAAAACCAAAATTGAAGCGGCAGAAAAAGCCACTTCGCATGGTATTGCCACTTATATTGTTAACGGTTTTGAAGAAGAAACATTTACGCGATTATTAGCAGGGGAAAACCCGGGTACTATTTTCTTACCTTATGAAAAACCAATGCAAGATTCAGTGCATTGGATGACCCATACAGCGAATGAACAGGGTGAAGTTGTGGTCGATGGTTCATTTGATGAGTCATTAGAAGGTGAGTCAGGCTGTATTCGTGGTGATGAAATTGTCGAAGTACACGGTGAGTTTGCTATTGGCGACACCATTTTAATTCGTAGCGAAGATGGTACGCGCTTAGCCAAAGCAACCGCAAATTATAGTAGCTGTTTGTTAAACTTTATAGCAGATAACGAACAGAGTGAATTCAGCGATAAAATGCAGGATTCAATTGGACCAGTTATATCTGAAAAAGATATCGCATTATTGGAGAAGTCATGAGTTTAATTACGGATATTTCACGTCAGGCAGCTAAAGCTGCACATCAGTTAGCGTTACTCGATACCGAGACAAAAAATAAAGTGCTACTCGATATGGCAGCGGCACTGCGCGCTGAAAAAGCGTTTATCATTAAAGAAAACGAAACTGACTTAGCCGCAGCACGCGATAATAATTTAGCGGCCGCTATGATTGACCGCTTAACACTGAATGACGAGCGCGTAGAGGCGATGGCCGAAGGCATTGAAGTAATTGTCAGTTTAGCTGATCCTGTGGGTCAGTTACGTGATATTACCGAGCGTCCCAATGGCATTAAAATTCGTAAAATGCGAGTGCCACTGGGTGTGGTATGCATGATATACGAAGCGCGTCCCAATGTGACTGCGGATGCCGGTGCGCTGTGCTTTAAATCGGGTAATGGCGTTATTTTACGTGGTGGTAAAGAAGCATTGAAAAGCTCACAAGCGATTGCCAGCGTTATGCACAGTGTGCTTGAAAAGCATAATTTACCTGCGGCACTTATTTCGGTTATTCCCGACCCCGATCGTGGCCTATTAATGGAATTGATGCAGCAACGTGACAGCATAGATTTAATTATTCCGCGGGGTGGTGAAGGGCTGATCAACTTTGTGACTGAAAACAGCACTATTCCTGTGATTCAACACTTTAAAGGGGTGTGCCATTTGTATGTGGATAAAGACGCCGATCTTGAAGTGGCAATTAACCTACTGCTTAATGGTAAAACTCAACGCACCGGTGTGTGTAATGCGCTAGAAGGTTTAGTGGTACATCAAGATATTGCCGATGAGTTTTTAAACCTGTGCGCCGTGGTATTACGCCAAGAAGGTGTAAAAATTAATGCGGATAGCCAAGCGGCCGAGTATTTTGACAACGCTACTGTACTTGCCGACAATGAATTTGGCGAAGAGTATTTAGATTTAGAAATTGCCATTCGCGTGGTCCCGAGTTTTGCTGCTGCAATAGATCATATCGCGCAGTTTGGTTCTAATCATACCGAAGTAATTTGTACTAAAAATGCCGCTACAGCAGAGCTATTCCAACGTAGTGTTGATGCATCGGTAGTTACAGTTAACGCGTCATCGCGCTTCTCAGATGGCTCACAGCTTGGCTTAGGTGCTGAGATTGGTATTGCTACTTCGAAGCTGCATGCTTATGGCCCAATGGGGCTTGAGTCATTAACCACCGAAAAGTACTTGGTTAATGGCGATGGCCAAATCCGCGAATAAGCGACATTAATGGGTATTTTAAAAAGCCGAGCTTAGCTCGGTTTTTTTGTGCCTGCTATTCCTACCCCGGTATTATTTAACAACGTAGGCATAAAAGTTATTTGCAGAGCGATTATGTACAGCTCACTAAGGGTTAAGTGATGCAATTAAACAATAAAAATAATAGCTAGAATAACAAGCTTGTAAAAGAGTAATAACTGAGGTGTTCACTAAACAGAGAGAGTTGAAGTAGGAAAGTGGTGGAGCTAAGCAGGATCGAACTGCTGACCTCCTGCGTGCAAGGCAGGCGCTCTCCCAGCTGAGCTATAGCCCCACATTCCTAATTTTACACGATAGGTAAAATGCTTAAGTGCTGAGTCCTAAGCGGGATGAACTTTAATTTTTTTTATAAATTTGGTCAAGTATTTTTTTACTAATTTTACTGTTTAACGGAAATTTTGTTAGACTCAGCGGCAATATTCAGTAAAAAGACGATTGGCCATGAAAAAGTATGCTTTAGTACTGATAGGATTGCTCGCAGGATGTGCGAGCTCAATGGATGAACAGCCTTATGAAATTAATCATCAACAGTTTCATGAAAAACAAGATGAGCACGGCAATAAGCTGTTTGCTTATGTGGTGTCGGTAAAAGCTAAAAATCGGCAAAATATAGATTTAGATAAACGGCTTACCCGCAGCGACGTTAAGCGCTTTGCTGAGCAGCAGCACTTTGAAGAGTCAAGCGTATTAAAGTTAAGGTTGGAAGATCAAGCGGTAGAGTTTTTAAATAAAGCGCTTAAAGAGCGTAATTATTGTCAAGGTAAGCATGAAATTAATGACGTAGTATGGCGTGATTTAAGTGTGCAATTAAGAGGACGTTGTTTGTAGTATGTTGGCTGATAAAGCAAAGCTAGCTGCGCTGTTAGCGCAGTTAAATATTGACTATGAAGTAATAGAGCACCCCCCGTTACAGGGGAGTTTAGACGCCGATGCAATTATGCTTGAGCGTCCTGGAACACGGCTAAAAAATTTATTTTTGCGTGATAACGAAGGTAAACGGCATTTTTTAGTGATAACCGCCCATGATAAACAACTCGATTTAAAAGCCCTTGCTAAGCAACAAGGACTCTCGCGTTTAGGCTTTGCTTCTAGTGAGCGCCTAGCCCGTTACTTAAAAGTCGCGCCAGGGTGTGTATCTATGTTGAGTACAATGAACGACAAGCAAAACGAGGTTACTGTGTGGCTCGATCAGGACATTTGGTTTAATGAATTATTTCATTGTCATCCATTTGAAAATACTCAAACTTGGGTGTTGCATAAGTCAGATTTAGAAGCATTTTTTCAACACACAGAACATCAACCGCGGGTGGTTTTTTTACCTGCAAAATAAGCCCAGATAATCAGCATTAAACCGCATAAGCATACCGTTAATAAGGTGCTCATAAATGCGCTTTGTCCATACTGCTGATACACCACACCGGGTAAGAGCGAGCCGAGGGCTCCTCCACTGTAATAAAACGAGACATAGCCGCCATTAGTGACACTTGGCGGCGCTGTCGCTATTTTATTGACTAACGGCGCAGCGGTAGAGTGGATCACAAACATAGCGCCACAAAATAACGTAAAAGCGCATAAAAAGAGTATTAGTTGCTGGCTCATCAATAGCATAATACTTGCGCTATACAGGGTAAAAATAACCATGAGCAGGTGCCAAGGAGTGGTTGCTTTTTTAACTAGCCAAGGTGTGGCTATCGAGGCGAGCGCGCCAATTAAATAGCCACTATAAACTAAGCCAATATCCCGTGTATTAGTGATTAAAAAGCTATCTTGCAAAATAAAAGGTAGGTAATTTAAGAGCGCCGCAAAGCAAAAAAACATACAAAAAACCGCGCCATACAGTTTCAGTACGGCCCCTTCACGTAATTGTTTAATATAATCCAAAGGCGATAGCACTGACTTAACCTGTGCGCTTTTAAACTGCGTATGAGGAATGCTCCATGCGAGTAGCACTAACACAACGGCAATTAAATAATAGAAGCTTTGCCAATGCCA
>NZ_JBFJHD010000148.1:0-7556 GCF_041613455.1 Pseudoalteromonas sp.
CCATAGCTACCTCTGTTGTTGGTGGTGTTGGTGCGGCTGGGGCTGCTGTTCCTTTTATTGCGTCTTGGAATCCAAGTGAGCGAGCTAAATCTGCGGGTGCGCCTGTAGAAGTAGATATCAGCAAACTTGAACCGGGACAATTAATACGTGTCGAGTGGCGTGGTAAACCTGTATGGGTTGTATCACGTACCCCAAAAATGCTTGAGCAGATGAAAGCTCACGAAGATAAACTTCGTGATCCAGCATCGCAAGAGCCTCAACAACCTGAATCGGCAACTAACGAATACCGGTCTAAACGCCCGGAAATTTTTGTGGCTGTAGGTATTTGTACACACTTAGGTTGTTCACCTAGCTTTTTACAAGGTGGCTTTGGTGAGAAAGTGGAAGGGACAGATGATGGTTTTTATTGTCCGTGCCATGGTTCTAAATTTGATATGGCAGGCCGTGTATTCCAATCGGTACCTGCACCATTAAACTTAGAAATACCACCTTATACCTTTATCGATGAAACCACTATTTTAGTGGGCGAAGAACAAGGGGCTGCGTAATGTTTGGTAAGATCCTTGGTTGGGTTGACGATCGTATTCCGTTGACTCGTGTTTGGAACATGCATATTGCACAGTATCCAGCACCGAAAAACTTTAACTTCTGGTACTTCTTTGGCTCATTGGCCATGTTAATGCTAGTTAACCAAATCCTTACCGGTATTTGGTTGACGATGAACTTTGTACCATCAGCGGAAGGTGCGTTTGCATCGGTTGAATACATCATGCGTGATGTTGAATACGGCTGGTTGTTACGTTATATGCACTCTACAGGTGCGTCAGCGTTCTTCATCGTTGTTTATCTACACATGTTCCGTGGCATGATCTACGGTTCTTATCAAAAACCACGCGAATTACTGTGGTTGTTTGGTATGTTTATCTTCTTAGCACTAATGGCAGAAGCGTTCATGGGTTACTTATTACCATGGGGTCAAATGTCGTTCTGGGGTGCGCAGGTTATCATATCCTTGTTTGGTGCTATCCCTGTTATTGGTGATGACCTCACACTGTGGATCCGTGGTGACTACGTAATATCGGGTGCAACGCTTAACCGCTTCTTTGCATTACACGTTATTGCACTACCTTTAGTCATTGTTATCTTAGTATTCTTACACATTGTTGCTTTACACGAAGTGGGTTCAAACAACCCAGATGGTGTTGAAATTAAGCGTAAGAAAGGCTCTGTTGCCGAAGAAGATAAGCCTAAATTTAAATTCCATGAGTATTACACTAACAAAAAAGACATTGTTGATGCGATACCGTTCCACCCTTACTACACAGTAAAAGATATTGTGGGTGTGGTTGGTTTCTTAATTTTCTTCTGTTGGGTCGTGTTCTTTATGCCTGCTATGAATGGTTTCTTCTTAGAAGCGCCAAACTTTGAAGCAGCTAACCCACTGAAGACACCAGAACATATTTTCCCTGTTTGGTACTTTACGCCATTCTATGCAATTTTACGTGCAGTCCCTGATAAGTTAATGGGTGTTGCAGCTATGGGTGCATCGATTGTAGTACTTGCGTTATTACCTTGGGTTGACCGCGGAACCGTTAAATCAGTTCGCTACCGTTGTGGCTTCCACAAATGGAACATTGCAGGTTTTGTGGTGACTTTCGTACTATTAGGTTGGGTGGGTGCAACTCCTCAAACTGATATGAAAACGATAATATCGCAAATCTGTACTGTGACTTACTTTATGTTCTTCGTACTGTTATTTATTTACAGTAAGAATGAAAAAACTAAGCCATTGCCTGAGAGGTTAACGAAATGATGAAGAAGCTACTTATTGGTTTATTTGCTTTATCAATTAATGTGTTGCCGGCAATGGCTGCGGGTCCTTCAGTACCTTTATTAGATGCTGGCAATGACCTTACTGATCAGCCTTCGTTGCAACGTGGCGCAAAGTTGTTCATGAATTACTGTGTTGCATGTCACCAAATGCAGTATCAACGTTATGAACGTACTTTCCGTGATATTGGTATTCCAACAGATATTGGTGCTGAACAGTTAATTTTTGACGGTTCAAAAGTGGGTAGCCACATTACCAATGCGATGGAAAAAGACGATGCGGCAAAGTGGTTTGGTGCTGCGCCACCAGATTTAACTAACGTTGCACGTGTTCGTGGCTCTGATTGGATATATACTTATCTAAAATCGTTTTACAAAGATGAATCACGTCCTTTTGGCGTAAACAATACACTGTTTCCATCTGTAGGTATGCCGCATGTACTGCAAGAACTACAAGGCTTACCAACAGCAATCACAGAAGAAGTTGAAGTAAATGGTCATACTGTGACCAAAATAGTTGCAACTGAAACTGATGGTTCGGGTGAGTTAAGTGTCGATGAATACGATCAAGCGGTTCGCGATTTAACCAACTTCCTCGAATACGTGGGTGAACCTTCACGTTTAGAGTCTGAAGCATTAGGTATCAAGGTGATTGGATTTTTAATTATCCTATTTATCTTGGCATTTATGCTGAAGAAAGAATACTGGAGAGATGTTCATTAAGTTTGAACATATTTAAAGGTAATTTTGCAATAGGGGCTTAAGCCCCTATTGCTGTTTTAGTTATTTAATGGAGGTAGGCATGGCCGTAGCAGCCAATAAGCGCCCTGTAATGACCCTTTTTTCTGGTGCTAACTGTATGTATAGCCATCAGGTACGTATTGTACTTGCTGAAAAAGGTGTAAGTGTAGATATTCATTTAGCAGAAAAGGATAATCTGCCAGAAGCACTTCATGAAATTAACCCTTACGGTACAGTGCCGACACTGATTGACCGTGAGCTTGGTTTATATCAGGCAAACATCATCATGGAATACCTTGATGAACGTTTTCCTCACCCTCCACTAATGCCTGTTTACCCGGTAATGCGTGGTCGTAGCCGTTTAATGATGCACCGCATTGATACTGATTGGTACAGCCTTGCTGATAAAATCACTAGCAACGCCCCTGATGCAGCTCAGGCTCGTAAAGAGTTAACTGAGGCATTACTGGCAATTGCACCAATCTTTAGCGAAGCACCTTA
Organism: Pseudoalteromonas sp.; assembly: GCF_041613455.1. Classification (GTDB taxonomy): domain Bacteria; phylum Pseudomonadota; class Gammaproteobacteria; order Enterobacterales; family Alteromonadaceae; genus Pseudoalteromonas. The sequence continues at coordinate 3,073 of NZ_JBFJHD010000148.1, forward strand.
CTTTATGAGTGAAGAGTTCAGCTTAGTAGATTGTTACCTTGCACCATTGTTATGGCGTTTACCTGAGTTAGGTATTGAGCTAAATGGCGCAGGCTCTAAAGAGCTAAAAGAATACATGATACGCTTATTTGAGCGCGAATCATTCCAAGCTTCTTTAACCGAAGCTGAGCGTGAGATCCGTTTATAATGACGCCTAATCGTCCTTATTTATTACGCGCTTTTTTTGATTGGATCGTTGATAACGAGTGTACTCCGCATTTAGTGGTGGACGCTGATTACCCTGCAGTACAAGTGCCTACACAGTTTGTGCAAGATGGACAAATTGTGTTAAACATTAGTCCTTCAGCGGTCACGCAGTTTTCGTTAGACAATGAGCAACTAAGCTTTAATGCGCGCTTTGGCGGACAGCCAATGCAAGTGTATGTGCCGTTACGGGCGGTACTTGCAATTTATGCGCGTGAAAATGGTGAAGGGACAGTGTTTACCGCAGATGAGTTTTTAGAGGACGAAGACGATTTTGCAGAAGAGTTAGACCCTGTTAGTTTATCGACTACTGATGTAGATGATAAACCTGCGCCAGAAAAGCCAGAAAAGAAAAAAGGCTCTCATTTACGTGTTATAAAATAATAGGTGATTGAGATACGAAAAACCGCTTAATAAGCGGTTTTTTTATGCTTGTAAAAAAATATTAGGTTAAAGGGAAAAGGTGTTAGGTATTAGGCAGTGATTAAGCCAAGCACGGTGTTTGGATTGAACGTAGGCGAGGCTTTATACCGCGCATTCTATTTTTGGGCGGCGGGTTACGAGCGACGAGTTACGCGCCTAAAAAAACCTTGCAATGTTAACCGCAAGGTTTGTAAATTTCTCGAACCTCGAACCTCGAACCTCGAACCTCGAACCTCGAACCTGATATTTTTACAAATATTCAAACGCTTTAATTACGCGCTCTACACCCGAAACGTTACGGGCTATATTTACCGCTTGGTTTGCTTCGGCATCGGAGACGAGCCCCATTAAAAATACTTCGGCATTTTCGGTCACGACTTTGATGTTATTGCTACTAATGTTTTTCGCTGCAAGTAGCTGCGCTTTTACCTTAGAAGTTAACCAAGAATCGTGGGTTTGCGTGGTTACGCCCACATTTGAGCCAATGCGAATTTGATTGTGTATTTTACGAATACCGGATACGCCCTCAATGCTGCGCTGTGCTTCGTTTTTCATTTCTTCGTTAGCAACTTGGCCAACCATTAACACAATGCCATTAACGCTGATAACGTTAATACGAGCAAATTTATTCAGCCGTGTGACTTCACTAATGGCAAAGCTGGCTTTGATCTCAATATTATTATCATCAATTTGTGAGCCAATGGTGCGACGATCGTTAGCAGCTGTCACTGCACTGGCGGTCCCGGCAACTACTGCTGCTGCACATCCTTGAAGCAATACAACTGTGGCCACTACCAAAACAGAGCGTTTAAACATAATTATCATCCTGTGGGAAAAGAGTTAAATCAACGAGTTCACTTAAGCAGTGCAGATTCACTAAATGCGATTCTATAATGCGACTAGGGCGTTTTGAGGGGGTCCTAATTTCAACATCATTAGGGCCCAGTAAGCCAACTAGCTCACCGCCATCATCACCCACCATAACTATGACCTTCATGTCTTTAGTTAGTGCCGCTTCAACAGCCGAAATTATCTGTTTTTCGTTGCCATTAATTGCCAACACCAGCAGTAAATCACCTTGTTGCGCAAACGCACGTACTTGGCGAGCAAAGGTGTCATGTTCATCAGTTTGGCTATTTTGTCCTAGATTGATGTTTTCTTGCGATAATGCAATAGCCGGCAAGCAAGGGCGTTCGGTTTCATAATGGTTAACGAGTACCCCAGCCATGTGTTGTGCAAGCATATGACAGTTGGCAGTGCCGCAACAAATGAGTTTATTACCGTTGATCAGGCTTTGGGCAATGGTAAATGCGGCTGATTCTAGCGCGCTGGGTAAAACTTCGCCCGCGGCTATTTGTACTTGAATACTTTCTGTAAAAATTTCTTTAATTGTGTCTTGCATAGAATACCAACAATTTATACCTAATTTTGTGTGAGCTCATACCAAAATGATTAATAACGGGCTAGTTAGTAGTAAGCTAACAGCCAGTTATTTAATGTAGAGGGTATTAAAATACGTTTTTAAGCCAGTTAATATGGAGTGATGGTTCACCCGTTATTGCAACGTAATCAATTCTTAGCGGCTGGTTGGTTAGGTTTTTAGCGGCTAAGTAATGATAAATACTGCGTTTTAGTCGCGCTTGCTTTTGCGCACTTAAAGCGTAATTAGCACCGCCTCGGACATTATTTTTTCTAAATTTAACTTCCACAAACACTAACGTATCGCCGTCTTGCATTATCACATCCAGCTCACCAAAGGGGCAGTAGTAGTTTCGTTCAATGGCTATTAAGCCTTGAGCGACTAAATACTTTTCTGCTTGGCGCTCATAATACTGGCCTTTTTCACGACTATTTTGCCATAGCTGCTTAAACCAGGACATAGCGGCCCCTTAGTTAATGGTGAGAATATCGCTGGCTGATTGCATAAATAACGGCACTGGGCGCTGGGTTTTTAACTGTACCGGTTTAATTCGACGGTTGCTGTATTGTGCCCAATCAAGAGTACGCTCTATATAGCCGCTACTGTTCACCGAGAGTTTACCGGTTAAGCCATTAAATTGATTACCTGGCGTTAGGCTAAGCTGTCTAATGTCACGCAGTATCATCACCGCATCGTATGCCATGGCAAATAAGCGCTGACTAATGTCGGTGTGCTCGGGCCATAACGTGTCATACTGTTGACGCAGATTATGTTGCTTAATTTGTGAGTCGAGCATCCAAGGCAACTCGGTAAAGTACAAACCATCTAAGTCGCCTTTATCGGTGCGGTCTATTTGTAAGCTATGGCTTTTTGAGCTGGCATAAACGGGGATCCGCTCTGCAAAGGTACTAACATTCACATCGAGAAATGGCTTGATTAAGCGAGTTTCAATGGCATCGCCTAAGATATAAATAGTATCAATATCGCTACGTGAGCGAGTTTCACTTTCGACTTGTTGTTTAAATAATGCTTGTACAGCGGTGATGCGTTGTTTGCTTTGATCTACCTCTAATAAGCTGGTGATGGTATCTGGCATATCTTTATTATTATTATAAAAGCCAATTTGTGGTTTGGTTTCACTATAGCGTTGCCACTGCAGGTTAAAATAATCGACCAAGCGTTGGCCGTTGGCGTTATTAGGAGCTAGTAGCATCGGCTTTTGATAGCCTTGGGCTAAAAAGTGCTCTAACGCTTGTTGTACTTCATGTTCAGGACTAAGCGCAAAAAAGTAGTGCTGCAAAGACAGTCGCTCACCTTCAAAAGTATTTAAATGTAATGTAGGGATGTCGAGTAGTGCGTTAGCTTCGGCCAATTTATCTATATTTGTTTTAAGCAGTGGCCCAATAACAAAGTCAGGTTTTAGAGTGCTGAGTTGCTCGCTAATTTCCTGCACGCTGTTATTTTCATCAATAAAAATTGTCTCATCGATTACATGTTGATCGAGTGCGGCTAAAGCACCCGCTTTAAGTGCATCGCCTAAGCGTTTATTGGCTCCCGATTGGGGTAATAGCACAACTAAGCGATTAATGGTTACTGGGGCTAAATCGGCTACTAATTCATTTTTCTTGGCGAGTATATTGCTTGCTGGGTGACCCGGGTAACGCCGACGCCAATTATTAATCGCCTGATCGAGTTCAACGCTGCTGCCGCCATAAACATGATGATACAAGGCAAGATTAACCCACCCTTGTTGAATGACCGAGCCGCGATTAAAGCGCTCAAGCGCATAAGAAGACAGTTTATTTAAGTTATCCCATAACTGTTGGTTAAGTTGTGGAATATCAATGTTATTTTTAGTTGCTGACTCAGTGGCGGCAAAAAAGTAGGGAACTGCGCGTTTAGCAAAGTTTTGCGAAGCGTACACACTGGCCGTTAAAAACTGGTGCCATGCAAAGTGTTCAGGCTGTTTTAGTTGGCCATCTAACGCTTGTAAAATCACCAGTGCTTTATCGTTTTTATTTTGCTGCTTTAGTGCATAGGCTAAATAGAGGTTATTTTGAATTTGATCAACACTGGGCGTTAATTCCAGCTCAGCGCATACGAGCTCTAGCAGCTGCCAGCTTTGCTCTGACACAGCCGCATCGCGGGCGCTATAAAGCAGCTGGATTTTATCGGCACCTTGGCGATTTTTAGCTAATTGGTAAATAGATTGTGCACTGTTCGCGCTATTTTCAAGTGCATTTACACTGCTGCTGTAGTTATCGCTGTTTTTAGTTGGTTTTTCGGTTGTGCTACACGCCGATAACCCTGACAATATAATTAATAGACTAACTAGTTTAAGTCGCACAATGATTTCCCAATACGTTAACGCGATTTGCTTATATTACTGACTGACGCA
>NZ_JBFJHD010000149.1:0-7554 GCF_041613455.1 Pseudoalteromonas sp.
ACCTTGAAAGGTTTTAACGTCATATTTTTGCATATTTGGCTTTTTACTATCTGAGAAGTAGCGTGAAAATTACCCTCAGTATACCTTGTGCACACGCAGGTTTTAAGCAGTTTGTGCAATTGAAAAAATAAAAAAGGAGCCCAAGGCTCCTTTTTTGTAATTAGTATAATTAATTATACGTCTAGGTTTACCACCCGTAATGCGTTATTTTCAATAAACTCACGACGTGGTTCAACTTGGTCACCCATTAGCGTTGCGAACAACTGATCGGCAGCGACCGCATCTTCAATGGTTACTTGCAGCATACGGCGTGCTGAAGGGTCCATGGTGGTTTCCCACAGCTGATCTGGGTTCATCTCACCAAGTCCTTTATAACGCTGTATATAGAGGCCACGCTTAGATTCTGAGATTAGCCACTCTAAAGCATCCACAAAGTTATCAACAGCAAGTGTTTTCTCACCACGCTGAATATAAGCGCCTTCTTCAAGCACATTGGCAATGTTAATACCGGTGGCAGCTATACGCTGATAATCACGTGAGGTGATGAAGTCATAGCTTAGTACATGCGCCTTATCAACACCGTGTTGGCGAATTTTCACCACAGGGTAATATAAGTTACGCTCTGTATCATGCTCGGTTGCGGCTTGGAAAATCGTCGCATCTTCATCATTAGACACTAAATCATCAACCAACTCTTTGGTCCAGGCAATAACTTTAGCTTCATCTGCTAGGTGTTCTTTTTTCAGTTCGCTTTGGTAAATTAAGCGATTCATTACCGTGTTAGGGAACTTACGTTTTAAACGCTCAATTACCTTAACGGTATTTTGATAGTCGTGCACAACCTTTTCTAACGCATCACCCGTCAGTGGCGTGGTAGAAGCCGCACTGGTATAAAGCGAAGCATTGTTTAATGCTAATGATGTTAAGTAATCGACTAACGCAGGATCGTCTTTAATGTAACGTTCTTGCTTGCCTTTTTTCACTTTATAAAGTGGCGGTTGCGCAATGTAAATATAACCACGCTCGACTATTTCAGGCATTTGACGATAAAAGAATGTCAGCAATAAAGTACGAATATGTGAACCATCCACGTCAGCATCCGTCATGATAATGATGCGGTGATAACGTAATTTTTCAGGATTATATTCATCACGACCAATACCACAGCCTAGCGCTGTGATTAAAGTAGCAACCTCTTGTGAAGAAAGCATTTTATCAAATCGTGCTTTCTCTACGTTTAAGATTTTACCTTTAAGCGGCAAAATTGCTTGGTTTTTACGATTACGCCCCTGCTTGGCTGACCCGCCAGCAGAGTCCCCTTCCACTATGTATAGTTCAGAGAGTGCAGGATCTTTTTCTTGGCAATCGGCTAACTTACCCGGTAAGCCCGCTAAATCCATGGCACCTTTACGACGTGTCATTTCACGTGCTTTACGTGCGGCTTCACGTGCACGTGAAGCATCAATAATTTTGCCAACTACAATTTTAGCATCGACTGGGTTTTCTAATAAAAATTCAGTGAATTTTTCAGCCATGGCCTGCTCAACCGCAGATTTCACTTCGCTTGAAACTAGCTTATCTTTGGTTTGTGAAGAAAACTTAGGATCAGGTACTTTAACACTCACTACGGCAGTTAAGCCTTCACGTGCATCATCGCCCGTGGCATTGCTAGTCGTTTTCGCTTTTTTGTTAAAGCCTTCTTTTTCCATGTAGTTATTTAGCGTACGCGTTAGCGCCGATCTAAAGCCCGCTAAGTGGGTACCACCATCACGTTGTGGAATATTATTAGTAAAACAGAAGATATTTTCTTGGTATGCATCATTCCATTGCATTGATACTTCTACACTAATACCATCTTCTTCACGGGTATGGCTAAAGTGGAACACACCTTTATGTACCGGCGTTTTATTGCGGTTTAAGTACTCAACGAAAGCTCTGATACCCCCTTCATATTTGAAGTGGTCAGATTTATTTTCTTCGCGTTCATCAGTTAAGATGATACTTACACCCGAGTTTAAGAATGAAAGCTCGCGTAAACGCTTCGCTAAGATATCGTAATGAAAATCTAAGTTAGTAAAGGTTTCATCGCTTGGCCAAAAACGTAATTCAGTCCCCGTAGTTTCAGAGTCACCAATTATCGCTAATGGTGCATCAGGCACACCATGTGAGTATGTTTGCTCGTGTAGTTTACCTTCACGACGGATTGTTAATTTTAGCTTTTCTGATAATGCATTAACAACCGATACACCCACACCGTGTAAGCCACCAGACACTTTATAAGAGTTGTCATCAAACTTACCACCCGCATGCAGTACTGTCATGATTACTTCAGCTGCCGATACGCCTTCTTCTTCATGAATTGAAGTTGGGATACCGCGACCGTTATCTCTTACAGATACCGAACCGTCTAAGTGAATCGTTACATAAATATCATCACAATGGCCTGCTAAGGCTTCATCGATAGAGTTATCAACGACCTCAAACACCATGTGGTGTAAGCCTGTGCCATCATCGGTGTCCCCTATATACATTCCAGGACGCTTTCTTACTGCGTCTAATCCTTTAAGTACTTTAATACTCGACGAGTCATAATTCTCAGACATGGTTAATCCCACTTATCTTGTTATTAGGTTGCCATGTTTCACGTGGAACATTTTCAGCTCTCGCTGCATCGGTTCCACCACAGCAGAAATACTTTCAGAAAAAATTGTTGATATAAAAATCTGAGAACTGCAGTGGGCTAATAACTGGCCTACTTTCTCTTTTGTATCTTCGCCTAACTCTGAAGGTAAATCATCTATTAGCAATATTGATTGCTTATCTGTCTCTGACTCAATTAAGCTATTTTGCGTTACTTTTAACGCATACAACAATAGCTTTAATTGACCGCGTGAGAAGGTATTCTCCACACTGTTGCCAGCGACACTAAAACTAAAATCGGCCTTGTGCGGCCCTTTACTTGTAAACCCTTGGCGAGCATCTCGCTCAAAGTTTAACTCTAATGCATCACTAAGAGATTCACTCTCTTTCCAGCCGGCATTAAAGCTGATTTCTAAATCGCGTATTAGCGTTAATTCTGCACACATTTTATCAAAAAATTGCTGTTTAAACCTACTTATATACGCCATTCTTAGTTTATTTATTTGTTCAGCCAGTCTAACAAATTCTTTGTCCCAAAACTTAATTTGGTCAAAATAATTCTTTGGCTTGGTCTTTAACAGTGCATTACGTTGCTTTAATACTTTATTAAACGATTGCCATAAATAAAAGAATTCATGTTCCACGTGGAACAAGCCTAAGTCTAAAAACTTTCTGCGCTCTTTGGGTCCGCCAAAAAATAACGAATAACTCTCTGGCGTAATTATTTGCACTGGCATCAGTTGCGCTAACTCGGAAACTTTACGGCTCGCTTTGCCTTGAATTTTTAAACTGGTTTCACCGGCTTGAGTTTTGCTGATACCTATTGGGATCGACAAATCATGCAGCGCCTTACGACCATGAATGACAAATTGGTCTTGCTGATGCGAAATAATACTTTTGTGCTTTGCTGTTCGAAAAGATTTGCCGTGGGAAAGGAAATAAATAGCTTCTAAAAGGCTGGTTTTTCCACTGCCGTTTTCACCATAAATTATATTAACGCCATTAACTGGTTCTAGCGTCAGTGCCTCAATATTACGAAAATATTTGAGGCTCAAATGACTTAAGCTCATTGGGTATTTTAAACTTACAAACGCATAGGCATAACAACGTACATAGCTTCTTCGTCGCCGGCACCTTCTATTAATGCACTGCTGTTTGAATCAGCCAAAGTAAATACCACATCTTCAGTTTTTAAAGTATTGAGTACATCAAGCACATAAGATACGTTAAAACCAATCTCTAATTCATCACCTTGGTAACTCACTTCAACCACTTCTTCGGCTTGCTCTTGCTCAGGGTTATTAGCGGTAATTTTTAGCAAACCATTCGCTAAGTTTAAGCGCACGCCACGAAACTTTTCGTTTGATAATATCGACACACGCTGAAACGCACTCCGTAACCATTCGCGATTAGCGGTTACTACTTTATCACCACCACGCGGCAGTACACGGCGATAATCAGGAAAACGGCCATCAACTAACTTGCTAGTAAAGGTGAATTCAATATCAATAATACGAATATGGTTTGCACCGAACTGAATGGTAACAAGTTCTTCGTCAGCAACCATCAAGCGCATAATTTCTTGTACACCCTTACGCGGTATTATTAACTGACGTTGAGTATTCAGCGATTGTGGTAACTGCTTTTGAGCAATGGCTAAACGGTGGCCATCGGTGGCGACCGTTTTTATATCGCTATTATCAACTTCAAATGACATACCATTTAAGTAATAACGCACGTCTTGATTCGCCATCGAAAAATGAGTGCTTTCAAGCAGTTTACGTAATTCTAAACGAGTAAGTTGAAATTCAACCTCACCGTCCCACTGCTCTAAATTAGGAAAGTCTTCGGCGGCTAAGGTCGTTAATGAAAAACGACTTTTACCACTAGTCAGTAATAACTGATGCTCTTGTAAGCTTAAGGTAAGATCAGCACCATCTGGCAAGCTTTTACAAATATCGAGTAATTTTTTAGCTGGTAAGGTTAATTTAGTATCGGCAACATCGTCACCCACCATCACGCTAGCGACAAGCTCAATTTCAAGATCGGTACCGGTCATTGAAAGCTGCCCGTTTTCTACTGCTAGCAATACGTTAGATAATATAGGCAACGTGTGTTTGCGCTCTATTGCACCCGACACTTGCACTAATGGCTTTAAAAACTGTTCTCTTGATATTGTTATTTGCATAATAAAGTCAGCCTTAAGATGACAATGTTCTTATTAGGTTTTGGTAATCTTCTTTAATTTCGTGGCTTTCATCACGGAGTGATTTAACCTTACGGCACGCATGTAATACAGTGGTGTGGTCGCGTCCACCAAAGGCGTCGCCAATCTCAGGTAAACTGTGATTAGTGAGCTCTTTAGAGAGTGCCATGGCCACTTGGCGAGGCCGTGCTATAGAGCGACTACGACGCTTAGACAACAGATCTGAAATACGTATTCTGTAATACTCAGCGACGGTACGCTGTATGTTATCTATGGTCACCAGCTTATCTTGCAAAGCAAGTAAGTCCCGCAGCGCTTCTTTTACAAAGTCGATAGAAATTGGCCGACCAGTAAAATTGGCATTAGCAATAACGCGGTTAAGTGCCCCTTCGAGCTCACGTACATTGGAACGTAATTTTTTAGCGATAAAAAAAGCCACTTCGTGCGGTAAATTAATTTTACTTTGCTGCGCTTTTTTCATCAATATAGCAACACGCGTTTCAAGCTCTGGTGGCTCAATGGCTATGGTTAATCCCCAGCCAAAGCGTGATTTAAGCCGATCTTCAACACCTTCTATCTCTTTTGGATACCGATCAGAAGTTAGAATTATTTGCTGGTTACCTTCTAGTAACGCATTAAAGGTATGAAAGAACTCTTCTTGTGAACGCTCTTTATTAGCAAAAAATTGAATGTCGTCTATCATCAGCGCATCAACACTACGGTAGTAACGCTTAAACTCTTCAATAGCATTATTTTGTAACGCTTTAACCATGTCTTGCACAAAGCGCTCTGAGTGCATATACACTATTTTAGCATCGGGCTTATTGGCTAAAATGCCATTGCCCACAGCGTGTAATAAATGCGTTTTACCTAAACCAGTACCGCCGTATATAAACACCGGGTTAAACGCTGCCCCCGGGTTGTCGGCCACTTGTGTTGCCGCCGCTTTAGCTAACTGGTTAGATTTACCTTCGACAAAACTATCGAAAGTATAGTTATCTTTTATATTCGATTTATATTCAGATTTTGGCGCCGGTTCAACCACAGGTTTTGGTTGCCGCGTTTGTTGTTTTGCTTGTGTGCTTGGCGCTGATTGCGTTTCGGCTACAGCAACAGGCTGTGCATTTAACAATGGTTTACTACCTACATCAAAGCGTAGCTCTGGCGCTTCAACGCCACAAATCTCAACCAATAACTCATTAATTCTGTTTAAGTATTTTTCTCTTACCCAATCAAGCACAAAGCGATTAGGTGCATAAATCGTCAAGGTATCTTCGGTACTTTCTGCTTGTAGTGGCCTAACCCACATACTAAATTGCTGCGAAGGCAATTCATCTTGCAATACATATAAACAACTTTGCCAAACCGACAGATACACAGTAAAACTCCCAAAGATATAATTTTTATTCCCGCACATCATTAATGATAAAAAAATCACCTTTGTATTGCGTGCAAATGGCCCAGTATGCGACCCAAGACCGAGTATTATGAAGGCACTTTATCCACAAGTAAAAGATTGATTTTTATAAAATTGTTGATATCGCTGTATAAAATAACTAACAGCATGATACTAAACAACTTTTATTTTAAAGACTGAGAGCAGATCATATCAAAAGCGACTGCGGATCGCGAACAATATCTGCGATCTAATTTAGTTTTCCCCCGCTTTTATTCACTTTTTATACAGGCACTGTGGAAAACTCCATATTAATGATGATCCTAGCTGATCGCCTGTATTGATCACTATTTTATTCCGCTTAAACACGAGCGCTAGCCGCTAATTATGATTGACTTTCGTCCACATCATCTATAATATCTCGCGCTCGCAATGGCACCTGTGCCAGGATCGCGACCTGCATAGGATGTTTTAACTTTAACCGATCGGAAGAGATTGTTATGAAAAGAACTTTTCAACCTAGCGTTTTAAAACGCAAACGTACACACGGTTTCCGTGCTCGTATGGCAACTGTAAATGGCCGTAAAGTATTAGCTCGTCGCCGTGCTAAAGGCCGCAAAGTTCTTTCTGCTTAATTTATAAGTGGAAGACTTTAGCTTTGGCAGGGAGTTACGTCTGTTAACTCCCTCGCATTACTCTCGCATATTTAACGAACCCGCTCGGGCTGCAACTCCTTTCTTTACTTTATTAGCAAAACCAAGTGACCATTCAAAACCTAGGTTAGGCCTTACTGTTGCTAAAAAACGTGTAAAAAAGGCATGTCAACGAAACCGTATTAAACGTCTTGCTCGCGAAAGTTTTCGTTTAAACCAACACACGCTCGATAATATTGATATTGTGTTGATGGTTAAAAGTGGCATTGATGAACAGTCTAATGAAGAATTAACCAAACAACTTACAAAGCTGTGGCGTAAGATTAATGAACGCTGCAAACCTGGTGCCCCTAAACCGCCACCATTTAAAAAACGCCCAAACAAATCAGCTAAATCGACTAAACAAACCCAATAGCAATAGAATTACAGGGTTAATTAAGGTATCTTTAGCTCACCTTTTAATCATGCGTTTAAAATCTCATAGTGAGTCTTTAAATACATGGTATCTATTCACTAAACATAACGTAGGGGCATGTACAACATGAGGTTACTTAAACCACTTGCTGCTTTACCAACACGTTGTTTAGTTTTATTTATCCGCGGTTATCAAAAGTGGATTAGCCCGCTATTAGGTCCGCATTGTCGTTTTAATCCAACGT
>NZ_JBFJHD010000150.1:0-7537 GCF_041613455.1 Pseudoalteromonas sp.
AAAATGATGCGTATTTGCCCGTTGTTATTGTGGTTCATGGCGGCTATTGGAAAGATAATCATAGTTTAGACAGTTATCCAACTAAGCAAATTGTTGAATATTTAGCGGATAAAAATGTCGCCGTGTGGAATTTAGAGTATCGCCGTATGAATAGTGTCGGCGCTAATGTGAGCGCGCCCTGGCCCAGTATTTTTAGTGATGTTGCACAAGGCATCGATTTTTTAACCACCTTGGCAACAGAGCATAAATTAGATTTAAGCAATGTGATGATTATTGGTCATTCAGCAGGTGGACACTTAGCAACGTGGGCTGCCTCACGGGGTATGATAGATAAAGACTCAGCGTTGTATAAAGCCGATTACTTAGCTATAAAAACAGTTATTGCTATTGCGGGGGTAGTTGATCTAAGGCGCCGCAGTGATTTAGGGCAACCACAACAAATAGTAAAATTATTAGGTGGTGAATTTGCTGATGGGCATAGTCGGATAAAAAATTGTAACCCGGCACAGTTAATTGACAATAGCGTAAAATATATAATTATGCATGGCGATAAAGACAAAGAAGTTAGTATAAAACAGGCTATTAGTTTTGTAAGCAGCAGTAACGAAGCTAATATTGTGTTCCATGTTTTAGCGGGTATTGATCATTTTACGATGTTTCCTAGTTTTAATGAGAACTTGCAAAGTTGGCAATCGTTACAACTCATTATTAGTGATAATTTAGCATTATAAGCATAAAAAAAGCCGCATAAATGCGGCTAATAACGGGATAACAACACATTAATCCCCAATAGTGCGCTAAAAGCAATGCACTACTTAGTAGCTATTACGCAGGTTGATGATCGATAAAGCCTGCGGCTTGCATTTTTGCAACCACATCTTGCTTTTCTGCATCACTTAGTGCGCGAATTGGCAAACGAGGATTGCCTACATCAATACCATGAAGTTGCATTGCAGCTTTGCCAGCAGCGACCCCACCGTACTGAACCAGTGGGCGAATAAGCGCAATTACTTTATCCATTAATGCGGTTACTGTTTGTTGATCGCCATTATTGAACGCCTCGATAATATCCAAGTAAAGGGGCGCTGCGTAGTTATAGGTACTGCCCACAGCGCCAATAGCACCTACTGCCAGGCCGCCAGGAAGAAATTCGTCAACACCAAATGGAATATCAAACTTACCGTCACACACGCGTTTACAGCGTTGGAATTCGTACAGATCAACATGGTTAAACTTAATACCCGCAAGGTTAGGAATGACCTTGTCAGCTTTAATTAAAAATTGCTCCATATCGAACATCACGCCTGACATACCTGAATGGTAGTAATAAAACGCTTTTGTGGGCGCAGCGGCTGCGACAGTCGCACAGTAATCCACCAAATCATCAACAGAACCCGGTTTAAAGAAGCACGGTGCAATGATAGAAGTTGCGAAAATATCCAGTGTTTCAGCGTGTTTAGTTAATTCCAGCGTATCAACAATTGACAATGCACCGGTATGTACCGTAATGCTTAGCTTGCCTTGCGCCGCTGCTACCCAACGTTCAGCAACCGCTTTACGCTCGGCAACCGAGCAATTAAGCCCTTCGCCCGTTGTACCACAAATATAAACGCCTTTAACGCCTTGTTTGATAAGTAATGTTGCTAATTGGTCAATCACCGGTAAGTTAACATCGCCATTGTTATCAAATGGGGTATGGGGGGCTGCAATCAGTCCAGTTAATTTATTCATTTCAAGCCTCTGTAATTTTAAAATAGTGCTTTGCCGCCAATCCATGTATTTACTACACGGGGCGACGAATTTGTTGTAGAAAGAAGGGTTAAATCGGCGTTAGCACCAATGCTTAATTGTCCACGCGTATCTGCAATGCCTAAAAACTCTGCGGGATATAAACTGGCCATATTAAGGGCATCGGTTAATGGAATAGCTAACATTTGTGTGGCGTTATTCACCGCCGTGATCATATCTAATGCTGAACCTGCTAATTGACCACTATTACTGGTTAGTTTGTCGCCAATTAAATTAATGTCATGACCATCGAAATGGAATTTGCTTTGCTCACTGCCTATGGTCGACATTGAGTCGGTAACCAACATCATTTTATGCGCTGCTTTGGCTCTATACGCTAACTTAGCTGAGCTTGGGTGCACATGATGACCATCTAAAATAAGCCCGCACCAGCTGTGTTCATCGAGTAACGCGGCGCCTACCATATTCGGTGCGCGCGACTCAAGTGCTGACATCGCATTAAATAAATGGGTAAACCCTGTAGCGCCCGCAGCTAAGGCTGCTTGTGCTTGCTCAAAGGTAGCATTTGAGTGCCCTAAACAGACATGCACATTGTGAGCGACTAAGGTTTTAATGATTTCACAGCTGACATTTTCAGGGGCGAGTGTGACTATTTTTATGCCCAAATCGTCACGACAATATATATCTAGCTCTTGCTGAGATAAGCTGCGAATTTGTTCACTGCTATGAATGCCTTTTTTAGGCTCGCTAATGTGCGGCCCTTCAAAATGTACCCCAATAATCCCTGGGGTATGTTGTGCAATAGCGTTACTGATCACGTCGGCTGTTTGCGCTATTTTTTGCACGTTGCTGGTGATAAGTGTGGGTAGCAAGCTGCTACTACCAAATTTAGCGTGTGCCGTGCTCATCGCTTTTAAGGTATGTAAATTGGTATCTTGATTAAGTAAATAACCGCCGCCGCCATTAACTTGTGTATCAATAAATCCGGCGGTTAATAAACCACTTACTTTTGTTTCAGTGGCACCTTTGACGGTATCGAACGCAATGATTTTGCCATCTTCAATACTGATAGGGCGGTTAACGTGCAGTGTTTTGCCATCAAACAGTTGATCGGCGATTAATGTGGTGATCATGAAAGTCTTCTCGGTTTGTGCTGCAGTGGAAAGAGGTGGACTGAAAGTTCAGCCCACCTTGCATTTAATACTTAAGATATCAAACGGCTTACTTAAGCGAGTTGGATGACTAAAAGTTTAATTTAACACCAGCGTAATAGGCGCGCCCGGTTAAATCGTATGCAGTGCCGTTAGTTAATGTACCTTGTTGTTGATACTTATGACCCGCTGTTAAATGTGGCGGTTGCTCGTCAAATAAGTTAGTGATACCAAAGTAAGCATTAATTTGGTTGGTGAAGTTATAGCTAAAGCGCACATCATTATAAACTTGTGAGTCAATAGCGTTAAGCTCTTCAGTCAACACGGTGTTATCGTTACGGTCTTTTGTTTCATCCCAGTAACGTAATTGCCAATACATATTGAAGTCATTAATTGTGTAAGAGGCATTAATGTTAAAACGCAGTTCAGGGAACAATACTTCACCGGCAAGTTCTTGTTTGTCGCCAGTTTCAAGGCCAGTAATGCTGTAAGTATCTAAAATATTTGCAGCAAAACCAACGTACAAGTCGCCATCACCTAAATCGGTCATATATGACAAATCAATATCAAGACCTTTAGTTTCAATTAGGTTTTCGTTTCCAGATGCAGCGTTCACGTCCAGTGCAGCACCCGAGCGACCATCACGGCGTACTAGGCCATTACAGTTTGCATCAAAGTTACTTGGATCTGCAGAGTAACAACGGTTTAAGATAACGGTACGGTCTGTTTTAGCGATGGCATCATCAATCTTAATGTCGTAATAATCAAGTGACATTTGTAAGCCAGAAATTGACTCGGGCGTAAACACGATACCGGCAGTGAAGGTATCGGCTTTTTCTTCTTTAACGTCGGTAGAGCCGCTTAATAAACCTGCGGTATTTTGACGTTCTACTTGCGTTAAGTTAAATGCGCCGTCGCTATCGATACGGTCTTGAATAGCGGCAACCGAGCGACAGTTTACCGCAATATTACCTGTGTCTGCATTGGTTAGGCCATCACAGGGATCGGTAACCAGTGCTGCAGTTGCAGTACCACCTGCGTATAAGTCGCTTACGTTAGGTGCACGTACTGCCGTTGCTACCGCACCACGTAAACGAATGCTGTCTGTAATTGGTGCATCTAACCCTAATGTCCAGTTTGTGGTGCTACCTACCGATGAGTAATCACCAAAGCGTACCGCGGCAGATAAGCTTAATTTTTCATGTAGTGGAATATGCAACTCACCAAACACGTCAACAACGTCAAATGAGCCTTTGGTTTTCGCAATAGCTGCACCACGTACAATGCCGGCTTGGCGTAATGGATCGGGAGTTTCATGGCCTTTTTCTTCACGGTACTCAACCCCAGCTGCAAAACCAATATTGTCAACGTCATTACTAACAGCAAAGTCTAACGCACCAGCAACAACAGCAGTAACCACAACTTGTTCAATACTGCCTTCTAAGTTGGTATCAGCAGCTAAATAATCAACGGCTTCAGGAGAAATACCATCAAGTGCAAACGGGTTAAATACCACACAGCCATTAATGCGCGCAATATCGTCGGCACATTGATAGCCGCCTGCGCCATTGTCTTCAACATTTAATGCATAGCGAGCGCGGTCTAAGTTAATGTCACCGTGGTTGGTTTGTTTTTGGTCAGTAACACCGTAAGTACCGCTTAATTTCAAGTAAATATCATTTGAAATATCATACTCATATTCACCGGCAACTCTAAATGTGCTGCGGGTGTTTTCTGCACCACGATCACCAAACTCATAGAGGCGTCTGAATGTTAAACTGGCATCGTCAAGGTTAGTGATACCGTCGTTAAGTAAGTTATTTCCAAGCGTCGTTCCTGCAAACCATGGGTGGGTTGCGATATCGATGCCGGTTGTGCCACCTTTAGATAATTTAAAGATATCGTTTCGAGTATCAAGCGGAATCGGCTCATAACGTGCACGCGAGTCGACACGGGCGTAGTTAGCCGTAAAGTTCATGCGTGATCTTTCATTTAAATCGAGCGATAAACCACTGGCAATAAAGTGTCGCGTAAGAGGGGCTATCATTGAGCGGAAATCATGAAAGTTAAATGCATCTGATGTTGCAGGGTCATCAGTACGGGTAAATAAGCTGCCATCGCCATTGTATTTATCGATTCGGCCACC
The DNA here is from genome assembly GCF_041613455.1 of Pseudoalteromonas sp. Taxonomy (GTDB): domain Bacteria; phylum Pseudomonadota; class Gammaproteobacteria; order Enterobacterales; family Alteromonadaceae; genus Pseudoalteromonas. The sequence continues at coordinate 5,047 of NZ_JBFJHD010000150.1, forward strand.
ATAAACATGCGACGAACCGACATAGGCAGAGGTGTCTCTGATACCGTCACCATCGGTGTCTACCGCATCTTTATGAACGCGCGAGTAATCACGATCACGCGCCATTAAGCCGTCATCTTCAGAGTAACCCACTGACAACCACGCGTTACCGTCGGCAAAGTTTTTACCAATTGAAAATTCGATATCTGTGGTGTCTTTATCACCTTCGCCGCTGCGGCCAGCTTGCGCTTTAAATGCCACACCATCAAAGTTTTTCTTTAAAATAATATTAACAACACCAGCAACCGCATCAGAACCATAGGCAGCAGATTGCCCCCCGGTAAGTACTTCAATGCTTTGAATCATAGTGGTGGGAATCGTGTTTAAATCAACGCCGTAGCCAGAGCCTACAGACATACCCGAAACGTAACGTTTGCCATCAACTAATACTAAAGTCCGTGAAGAGCCCAAGTTGCGTAACGCAACGGTATTTAAACCAGAATCTTGTTCGCTGATATTAGAGCTTGCAGAAGTAGTATCGCCAACCACTGATGGCATTTTAGCCAGTAAATCACCAACATTAACTGCACCAACGCCTTCAATATCATCAGCGTCCAGTATTTTTACCGGAGAAGCAGACTCAAAATCGCCTTTACTGATGTGTGAGCCGGTAACAATAATTTTTTCTACTTTTGCATTTACTTTGATGTCTTGTTCATCAGCAGCAAGTGAAGAGGTGGCTAGCGAAGCAATACTTATCGCTAGTAGTGACTTAACGAACGTTTTTGATTTCATCATGATATCCCCAAAATTATACTTATTTTTAGATGTTTATTCATAACTAGCTTTGTCGCGTGATTACAAAAAGTACAACAAAGCACTGCAGCTACAAGTATGCCATCAACCTGTTATACCAACATACCATTTGGCGGTTTAAATTGTCAAAGTTAAAATCTATTTTTTAACCATTTATTTACATGAAAGTCGCTACATTATTAATTTTATTTAGGTTATTTATTAACTGCGGCTAACAACGAGGTTAATACGGCTAGCACAAAGCTAGCCTAGGGGATTGATTATGGGGGAAAGGCTGATTTACGCTGTATGGTTGTGTAAGCTCACGCGCGCAAATGAAATAGCGCTATAGTTATCGCGTTCAAACATCACGCCTATCTCGTTATTGCTTAACTGGCAAATAGATGAATAGCCAAACGAACCAGGATACACCGAAGCCGCATGTTGCCAGCTGTTTCCATCATCTTGACTTATTTTTAGTACCCCTTCACTGCGTTGTAGTGTGTTGGCAGGGCCACAATATGCTAAGCCGTTATGTTTGGCGTCGTGCTGTAAACTAATAATGCTGCCTTGGCACTCGGGTTCGGGTAAATCGGGGGTGTCGTGCAGTGCAGACCAACTGATACCGCCATCGTCACTAAAGGCGGTTTTGCGCAGGTAGTTACCGTGGTAACTGCGGGCATTGAGGATCACTCGGCTATCGGATAGTTCCGCCATTTGTGTTTCATTGGCATGCTCATTAACTGCAGCAGGCGCTACCTCGCCGTATTGCCATTGATAGCCGCCATCGTCACTGTATACCGCGTACACTTTCATATTGTCCCAAGGGCCTTGTGTGAAGGGCATAATAATACGGTTTTTATACTGCCCTGTGCGTAGTTGAATACCAATTCCAGGCCCCCCAGCGTAGCAAGTTACCTCAGTAGGGCGCTTAACTTGCCGTGTGACTTCGACGGCTGCTGACCAATTGAGCCCGCCATCGCTGCTGCGCTGCACAAAGGTGCGGCAGATGCGCCCTTGGTAGCCCGTTTCTACTGCACCTTCGTGTACATTAGACGGAAAGTTTTGCCCAGCATGCGACACCCATGCTGTGGGATCTTCCACGGCATCGGCTGTGGTATAGGGATACTCCTGATACATTAAAACAATATCTCCGGTGCTTGCATCACGTACCACCAAGGGGTTGTTTAAGGCATTTTCACCGGCATCGGCTACTAGAATTTGCTCGCTCCAGCTTATGCCGTTATCTTGGCTGGTTTTTAGCACTATTTTATTGTGGGCGTGATCTGACAAAATGGCACGCGCTTCACAAAATGCCAGTAATTTGCCGTCTGGCAATGGGAGTAATGCTGGAATACGATAACTCCCAAAGCCTTCTGTTTCCGCCTCAAAAATAGTGCTGATCATGGTGCTATTTGGCAGTGAAGATTGCCCTGTACTCATTTCAAACTCCTCGGTTGCTAAGGTTTAATAACAGTGATTTAAAACGGCTGCAGCTAGCCGTTCACTTCATGGTATGAATGGTTAAGCCGTTTAAGCTATTAGCCGGTTTATTGCTAAATAAGGCACTGGCAAGGTAGCCCACCAAAATACAGCTTAAGATGCCAATGGAGCCAAATAGGTAGCCTTCTACTAGTTCAAATACCCAGGCGAGTAGCATAGTTATTACACCAAAAAATAGCCCAACCATGGCACCAGAGGCATTGGCTCGGGTGCT
>NZ_JBFJHD010000151.1:0-7480 GCF_041613455.1 Pseudoalteromonas sp.
AAAATCGTCGTAGCTGAGCTTGGCATTTTTACCCACCATTTCCAGCTCAATACTGGTATAAGGTTTTATAGTGGTGACGTCTGGCGACATATCGGCGAGTTGATCGTTTATTTGCTTGGTAAATCCTTGCATCACGGCGACCACAGTCACCACCGCAGCCACACCAATAATAATCCCTAAACAGGTAAGGGCTGAGCGCATGGCATTGGCTTTAATTGCTGAAAATGCGGCTTTGCTGCCTTCCATCGTAGCCAGAGCAAACTTAAACATATGGTTTTTCTCCTTGGCCTTTACTCACATCGCTGACAACCTTGCCATCCACTAGACGAATAACTCGCTGGCAATGGTCGGCAATTTCTTGCTCATGGGTCACTAAAATAATGGTGTGCCCTTCGTTATGCAGTTCATCGAATAAGGCCATAATTTCGCGCGTGGTTTTGCTATCTAGATTACCTGTGGGCTCATCCCCTAATAAAATATGGGGTTTAGTCACTAATGCGCGAGCAATCGCGACGCGTTGCCGTTGTCCGCCCGACAACTGGTTTGATAAGTGATTTACTTTATCGGCTAAACCCACCCGCTTGAGCGCCTCAAGGGCTTGCTGTTTGCGCTGTTTGCTGGGGGTGAAACGGTATACTAACGGCTGCATTACATTTTCGAGTGCTGAGGCGCGCGGTAATAAATTAAAGCTTTGAAAAATAAACCCGACGCTTTCGTTGCGTTGATGCGCTAGTTCGGTTTCGGTCATGCTTTTTACTAACTTATCCTTTAAATAATACTCGCCGCTGGTGGGGGTATCTAAGCAGCCTAACAAGTTCATTAGCGTCGACTTGCCTGATCCCGAAGGGCCAATAATGGCCACATACTGATTTTCGTTAATAACCACGTTTACATCATCAAGTGCTTTAAATACCTCGCTGCCCATGTGGTATTGCTTGTTAATCTGCGCAAGTTTAATTACCGCCGTCATGTGTTGTTTTCCTTCGCGGCGGTTTTTACTTTTACTGTGTCGCCTGCTGTTAAGGTGCTGAGCGGGCGAGCCGGGCCAATCACTATGTTGTCACCTTCATTCAGGCCCTCGGTAATAGCTTGCTCAATGTCAGACGAAATGCCGAGCTTTACAGTGACCTTGCTCACGGTGTTGTCGTTATTGAGACGCCACACAAAGCTGTCATCGCCCTCTTTTTGAATTGCTTCTATGGGTAACTTTAAACCGTTTTCGGCTATGCTGGTGGCTATTTCTGCTCTGCAGCTCATTCCGGCATACAGCTGGCGATCGGTGGCATCAAGCAACACTTTTACTTTAAATGATAACCCTTGGAAGCCAGGCTGGTTTTTAGCCGAGGTGCCAATGTTTATTACGGTGCCAGTAAAGGGGTTGTTTGGATACGCAGCGGCATAAATATTGGCCTGCTGGTTGAGTTTAATGCTGGCTATATCGGTTTCATCAACACGTAACTCAGCTAAAATAGCACTCGGGTCGGCAACCAGCATTAAATCCGAGCCGATAATATTAGTGGTACCAGCAATCACGGTTTCGCCTTCTTTAATATTAACCGAGGCTAATAAGCCACTCATCGGGGCTTTAAAGACACTTTTATTTAGCCGATCTTGGGCAATTTGCAACGAGGCATGGGCTTGGTTGTATGCTTCTTTGCGAGACTCAATCTCTATTTTGGCTAAGTCGCGGGCGCTTGCTAGGTTTTCGTAAACTTCTTGGTTACCTAACCCCACGTCGTATAACTCTTTTTGCCTTTTTAGCTGGCGCTCTAGGTTTGCTAAACGAATTTGGCTGTGCTTTATTTCAATTTCGCTGGCACGCAATAGCGCTTGGTTGCGGGTTACCTCAGATTCAAACGCGGTGGTATCAAGGCGCATTAAAATATCGCCTTGCTTGACACTTTGGCCTTCTTCAACAAAGACCTTGTCGACCCGACCAGTGACCTCTGAACGCAGCTGTACTTGTGTATTAAACACTAAGTTACCCGAGGCCATGATAGAGTCGGCAATGTTGCCAAGCTCAACTTTAGCAATATTTACTTCGGGCTGTTTTTTATCACCAGAAATTTGTTTTGATACAATAAGTGCTATAAATGCAGCAATAGCGAGCGTGATGATAATCGCTTTTTTCATTTTAATCGGTCCGTGGGTGAAATGTGCAGAGGCAATACAGCCTCTGCGCAGTAATTAAAGTGCCGCAATGAGCGCCCAAATAGCAAAAATGATAATGCTCGGCAGTGCCGCAAATAGCAGTGCTTTATTAGTGGAAAAATTGGTCCAGCATTTAAGCCCAACCATAGCTAAGGCAATGCTCCAGAAGGTAAACACGTTAATCGATTCAAGTAGGGTATAAAATGGGCTGCTTACATCAAGGCCAACAATAAGTTGGTTAATAGAAGCGTAATTAAATACCGCTTGTTGCGAAATTTCATCGCTATTGGCCAACATCACTAATGCGATAGTCCCTAGGCTTGAAATAACCACTGGCATCATGGTCCATAACGAAAAACCATACCAGGCACCATAGCCGTGTTGTGAGTTAGGATCGAGTTTGGCAATCAGCATATAATAAAGCGCCATTAACGCGTTCATGATAATCAGGCCAAAAACTCCGCCAAGCATGCCAAACCATATTTGATTGGCAGCATTTTGTTCTATCGCTTGGCGGATCATTTTTTGCTCGCCAATGGTGGCATCCACACTGGCGGCTGTTACTTGTTCATTGATCAAAAACTGTAAATCAACGTTAGTATAAAAAATGTACATACTGGCGGCGGTGGCCGCTGCAATGCAAAAAAGTGCCAGCCACGACCAGCCCTTGGCGTGTTCTACGCCATTAAATGCTTTGCTAGGGCTGATATAAATGTCGATTAGCGCACTGAACGCGTTAGGTGATTTCATTATTATTCCTTAATAACCTAATTATGTGGAGGGTGAACGGCTTATAGCATAAGACAAAATGAGGGGAGGGTGATGAATTTATTGTAACGGTTTGTTAACGTGGCGAGAGCGCTACTCAAGGTTTACTGTAATTAGATGGTTTTATTTTTAGTCGGGTTACATGCAAAATGTAACCCAAGTATGAAATTTAGCTAGTCGTGGGAAAGTGTTAATCCGCTTGGATTATCTGTAGCTATATAAAGGGCCTTTAATTTTTTATCGCCATTTTCTGTTTCTGTAAACTGCTGAAAAGAGTAGTTTGTTGCAAAGTTAGATAGTGTATCAATCGATGCTTGATTACTGTTTTGGGTGTAAGTGAGTTCTACTGCACAAACTTTCCCCGCACAATCAAGTTCTTGCTGTAAAATATGCACATCTTTCAACTCAGCCAGAATAAAGCTATGCAGCTGTTCTTTGCGTAATTGCGCTTGTTCTGAATAATCAATTTCTGACATGCGTGCGAGTAGTTGTGAAGTATCCGTTTGAAATACGTTGTCTAATGCTTTTTTTGATACAAATTCTTTTCCATCCTCAGTTGAAACAAACTCTTCAGAGAAAGCGTGAGGGCTTGAAATAGGCAATTTAGATATCGACGCCACTTTTTGCTCTGCAATGTTGTGCTGTTTGACTGATGCTTCAGCAGCTTTATTTAATAGAGCTTTGGGCTCAATCGGCTGTTTAGCGTTTCCAGTACTAAGGGTGGTTTCAGCAGCAGGTTGTGTGTGGGTTAGCGGAGGTTTTGAGGGCTGTCCTGTGTTTAAAATTCTAATGCCCATGGCGGCGGCAATAACAAGTGCAATTACAAATATGTATTTCATTTTACTATCCTTAGAAAAGAAAGGCGTACGCCTTTCTAAGTAACGCTTAATTTTTACTTTATCATGCAAGTAATGCGACCACCATCAGAGCAAGAGTAACTCACAGTGTCGCCATCATGTACAACAGTCATGCTACCTGATGAGCAACTGCATGTCATGGTTGCATAACTTAATGAGCTCATTGTAATTAGCGTAAGTGCTAAAATAGTGGTCACTTTTTTTGATAAATTCATAATAATCCTTAATCGTGATTTAGAATTTAAATGTTATCTTATTGTTTTTTTGTAAATACTTATTTTTACTGGGTGGTTTATATATAAAAAAGGGCCTTACGGCCCTTGGGTTGCAGCAATTACAGTGTCATTTGTTATAAGGTAAAGTCGACGGAATAAGCAACATAGGCTTTTATGTCTGAGCCATCGAGATCGTTATCAGATAAACCCAAGGTGAAACCGTCTTTAGTGATTGATACGCCATAATCAACAATATTGTCATCACCAATAAAATCACCAGAGTAATGACCTAAGTGCAGGGCGACTTGTGTACCACTGCTACCAACGGCAAACCCGTAGTCAGCGCTTAGGTACAGTGAGTCAGCAAAGTCGCTGCCGTCACCGCTTGCCGCAGACGTTGCCAGTAGTGCGGCGCCAAAGGTAAATCCCGCAGCACTGATGCTGGCGTAAACTTCAGAAAAGTCGGCATCAGCTGCAGACGCTGCATCTGGGTAGGCATAATAAATATAACCAACATCGTAACTAACGCTGTCATTAATGGCACCGCCAAAACCTGCGTATAAGTCTAACTCGTAGGTCATTTCATCAGCCCAGGAGGCATTAGAAACCCAGCTCCCGGCATAAAAGCCCGACTCGCTACTGTAATCAATACCGCCGGATATGGCGGCATCCCCCCCCGTTTGTTGTTGGCCACGCCATAAGTAATTAGATGTGGCAGCCGCATTGGCAGTAACTTCGGCATAGGCAGTTGTTGCTGTGCTTGTCAGTAAGGTAAAGGTGCTGATAACGATGATTTTTTTTAGTATTTGCATGTACATTTCCTGTTATATGAGAGGCACACCAACGCTAAAGAGTATTGCAATGAGCATTTTTGGCGGCGTATGTTATTTAACTGGAAAGGGGGTTGCACTGTGTGTACCAGCTTGGTAAAAGTACTAATTAAAAATTATTATTAGTTTAATTACAGTAATTTAAGGGTTTTTATTGACGGCGTAGAATATTGTAGAGGGGGCTGTTTTCACATCAAAGGTGCATAAATCAACCTAGCTGCACCAAGGCGGCGCGGCTAGGTTAGCTATTAATGATTAACCAAAAATAGTGCGCATTAAACTAATCGTTTCGTTAACGCCACGGCCTTTTTGTACTTCACTAATAATAGAATCACGCTTACTGCGAATATGTTCAGGAATATCGTCAGCAGCGAGCGCGCGGTCGACTAAAATTTCTGCAGACTCTTTACCTCTACGTTTTGCTTTACCTGTGCTAGTGGTGCTGCGTTTAGGTTTATTAAGTAGCTTTATGTAGTTAGAGTTATCGGCGGTCGTTGTGTCTGCGTAGTAAAAGAAACACGGGATCAGCGCTTTAATACTGACTAATTGCTGTTCTAATTCGTTACCCGCTTTGGCCATTTTAAACCAAGACAGGGTATGAATTTTTTGTACTACATCTTGCCAGTAACGCTCAAAATCAGTGTTCTTCAGCTTGCTAATACCCAGCGCACCACATAGTGCATCTAATCTATTATTACTGATAGGCGTAAATATGTCTGGGCGACGCATTGCTAATAAGCGTGTAGCTGGAGCAAGCGTTGGCTTTTCATTACCTTCGCTAAACAGTTTTAAGTAAGCAGCAACAAACTGTTGGTATTCATAATGGGTAATATTGCCTTCCAGCGGAATATGGCTAAGCGCATCGTCAAACGCGCCTGGCATATCAGCCAATAGTTGATGGAAGCCTTTCGCGCTTTTAGTTGACGCAAACCATTCCACATCAAAGTTATAGGTGCTTGGATCGAGAGATGCCATGTGCTTACCGCTAAATGCTAGTAAGTCTTCTGGGATCATCTCTTTCAGTGACTGTTCACGAATGCTGGCAATGTAATTTGTTAAGCGAAGTTGCTCATCAAGGGCAATTAGTTCTTGGTGCTGCTCAATAAAGCCCGTCACTACCGGCCAAGGAGCTACACGTAATGTTTTAACTTGTAAAAAGCTAATCGCAGAAATAAGCAGATCGTGTAACTTTTTAAGTACCGGAAGTTGCTGTGGTTCTAATAAATCGTAGTTCATACGATCTCTACTTGCGCTCAGTAGTTCGTAGCACCAGAGTAAAAAATCATCAGGGTGGTTTTCTACTTTCACCGCCATTAGATTTAGGCTGAGTTCTGAGGATTGCTTCAGAATGTTTTGATAAATTTGGTTTTCTTGCTCGCCTAGCGCCATTTTTGACGGTGAAATTAGCAGTTTTTTCATGCCTTGTAGAACCTCGAGTTAAATGCATTTTTTAGCTGGTCTATTTTAGCGCAAATCTAACAATAACAACAGAGCGATATAGCCGCGTGATTAATAGAGCGACTGTATTGGCGCTAATTATTAGCTTATTAAAATTATAAAATCGTGGTATTGCAGCAAATAAATAGAGTGTATTGCTCTGCTAGGGTGGCTGTTATGAAAGGTTAATGCATTGAAAAGTAATGATTTGCATTAAGACAACAAGGTTCAGTGAGCTACTGTACAGTATAATTAGTTGATTATTAAAGTGGCGCACCCGTTGATGATGGAAAAAATAAATTAATAGAATCAGGCTTTTTTTGCAAGCGACCATGATTTTAACGCTAACTCTCGCTATGATATGAATATTATTTGCACATTTGAAAGGATCATCATGAAAACTTTATTTAAAATTATTGGCGTAATACTGCTGCTCTGTATTGCAGTGATTGTTGCTGCGCCATTTTTAATTCCTAGCGACGCTATTTTTAATAAAGTCTCACAGCAGGTTGAGCAAACGACCGGGCGGACACTCACTATCAAAGGTGAAAAAAGCTTGAGTGTGTTTCCTGCTTTAAAGTTAGAGCTGAATGATGTGCACTTTGCCAACATGAAATCGGGCTCACGAGCCGATATGGCAAGTATGCAACAGCTTGTGGTGCATATTCCGTGGTTGTCGTTATTAGATGGCGAGTTTAAATTAGAAAAGTTTGTGATAAATGAACCGGATATCTTATTAGAAACCGATAACAGCGGTCGCGCCAACTGGCAGTTATTTACTGGCGTTACAGAGCAACCGAAGCAAAAAACGAGCGGTGAGCCGGTTAAATTACCGGAGAACTTTGATATTGAACTTGGCGAAGTGGCTATTTATGGCGGGTCATTTACTTACCTCGATGGCAAAACGGGCGCAAAACAGCAAATAAGTGATTTAGAGCTGGCAATTTTATTGCCATCACTGCGTAAATCACTAGAGGTGAAAGGGGCAATCACCTATATGCAAGAGCGCTTTGAAATTGATATCACACTAGATACTCCTGCAAAAGCCATTGAGGGGCGCCCTTTTGACGTTAAACAAAGCCTAGATTCACGTTTAGTTGATATGAATTTTAGCGGCACAATTGCCGAGCAAGGCGAAGATATTAAAGGTCGTTTATCGGTCAGTGGTGACTCGGTAAAGAATCTTGCCAAATGGCAAGGGGTGGCATTAAACGCCAAAGAG
>NZ_JBFJHD010000152.1:0-7457 GCF_041613455.1 Pseudoalteromonas sp.
GGTGATTGTAGCTCAGTTGGTAGAGCCCCGGATTGTGATTCCGGTTGTCGTGGGTTCGAGCCCCATCAGTCACCCCAATTTACAAAGAGTATCGGCGATTAGCGCAGTTTGGTAGCGCACTTGGTTTGGGTCCAAGGGGTCGCAGGTTCAAATCCTGCATCGCCGACCATTTTCTTATAAATGGTCTTAAATACAAAGTTTAAGTATTCAAAAGTTAAGTATAAAAAATATATCGGCGATTAGCGCAGTTTGGTAGCGCACTTGGTTTGGGTCCAAGGGGTCGCAGGTTCAAATCCTGCATCGCCGACCATTTTCTTTATTAACAATAATAAATGAAAATGGTTTTGATATTACACGCACTACTCACTTCAAAATCAGTATTATCGAGCACTTTGTTAAAGCAGAGATTGTTAATATTCGAAAATAAATAATAAAAACTCACTAATAAACTATTTTAGAACTTATAAACTATAACTTTATACTTTTGATTAGCTGCTAAATTAGCCTGTTTTTTATTCGCTTGATTACTAATAACACAATTGTGCTTCAAAAAATTGTTTCCTACACTCGACTATCATCAATATTACGTTATAATGCCGCGTCTATTATTTTAATATAGTGCCCGCAGGGCAGAGCAGCAATGGTATCTGGTGGTAGCGACGAATGTTTTTAAGCCACAAAGGTTTAAATTTTATCAAGACTCCTAAAGATGACTTTGTGTGTAAAGAAGGCGAACAGTCGCCAAAATTGAAGATTGAGGTAAATCATGCAAGTTTCTGTTGAGACGACCCAAGGCCTTGAGCGCCGTCTAACGATCACCGTTCCTGCAGAGAACGTTGAGACCGAAGTAAAAAAACGCTTACAACAACTGTCAAAAACGCAGCGTATTGATGGCTTCCGTGCTGGTAAAGTACCGGTTTCTGTAATTAACAAGCGTTTTGGACCTGCAGTTCGTCAAGAAGTTGCTGGCGAAGTAATGCAACGTAATTTTTACGAAGCAATCGTTGCAGAAAAAATTAACCCAGCTGGCGCACCAACATTTGCTCCAAAAGCACTTGAAGCGGGTAAAGATTTAGAGTTTTCAGCGACATTTGAAGTTTACCCTGAAATTGAAGTTCAAGGTTTAGATAAAATCAGCGTAGAAAAACCAGCTGTAGAAGTAACTGACGAAGATCTAGCTAACATGCTAGAAACACTTCGCAAGCAACACGCAGATTGGGTTGAAGTTGACACAGCTGCTGGCGAAAACGACCGTGTAACGGTTGACTTTGTTGGTACTATCGACGGTGAAGAATTTGAAGGCGGCAAAGCTGAAGATTTCCCACTAGAACTTGGTCAAGGTCGTATGATCCCAGGTTTTGAAGATAACATCGTAGGTAAAAAAGCAGGCGAAGAAGCGGTTGCAGATGTAACTTTCCCTGAAGATTACCACGCTGAAAACTTAAAAGGTAAAGCGGCTCAATTCACTATCACAGTGAAAAAAGTTGAAACGCAAGAATTACCAGAATTAAGCGACGAGTTTGCAACTAAATTCGGTGTTACCGAAGGTGGTGTAGATGCGCTTAAAGTTGAAGTTAAAAAGAACATGACACGTGAACTTGACCAAGCGGTTAAAGCGAACGTTAAAGACCAAGCAATTAAAGGTCTTTTAGAGCACAACGAGATTGAAGTGCCTAAAGCACTTGTAGATCAAGAAGTTGATGCACTGCGTCAGCAAGCTGCGCAGCGTTTTGGCGGCGACGCGCAAAACATGCCTGAGCTTCCAGCTGAATTGTTCCACGAGCAAGCAGTAACACGTGTTAAAACTGGCCTATTACTAGGTGAAGTGATTAAAGCAAACGAAATTAAAGTTGACGACGCTAAAGTTGAAGCTTTAATTGCAACGGTTGCTTCTGCATACGAAGATCCAACTGAAGTAGTAGAATACTACAAAGCGAATGATCAACTTATGCAGCAAATGCGTAATGTAGCAATGGAAGAGCAAGCGGTTGAAGCTATTTTAGCTAAAGCAACTGTGACTGACGTTGAAAAAGCATTTGACGACATCATGAATCCACAGCAAGGTGCTTAATAAGTCATTGACTTAAGCTCTCGCTAACGATTAAATGGCTCGTGTTACTCTGTTTATGCAGTGTGCTCGGGCCATTTTAGTTTATGGCTGTTAAGTTGCGAAAAATGATAACGATGCTTTTCTTTTATTAATAAGAACAAGTATTAGCGCATAAGGAATTAAATAAGTATGAACACTGGTATTACAGATCCTCTCAATGCATTGATCCCTATGGTTGTTGAACAAACACCTAAAGGCGAGCGCTCGTATGATATTTATTCGAGATTATTAAAAGAGCGTATTATCTTTTTAACGGGTCAAGTTGAAGACAACATGGCCAACCTAATTTTAGCGCAAATGCTATTTTTAGAATCAGAAAACCCAGAAAAAGATATTTTCTTATACATTAACTCGCCAGGTGGCTCAGTCACTGCGGGTATGGCTATTTATGATACAATGAACTTCATCAAGCCAGATGTAAGCACTATTTGTGTAGGCCAAGCGGCGAGCATGGGTGCCTTTTTACTTACCGCGGGTGCCAAAGGTAAGCGTTTTTGTTTACCGAACTCACGCGTGATGATCCACCAACCCTTAGGTGGTTTCCAAGGTCAAGCATCAGACTTTGAAATACATGCTAAAGAAATCCTGTCTATTAAAGACAAACTAAACCGTTTAATGGCTGAGCACACCGGCCAACCATTAGAGGTGATTTCAAAAGATACTGATCGTGATAACTTTATGACTGCTGAGCAGGCTGTAGATTACGGCTTAGTTGACTCAGTGTTCGCAAATCGTGGTCAAAAGTAAGCACTAGGCAAGCCAAAAGCGGCTTGCCTCTTTGAGTTGCTATGCGAAAACCAATAAATTTTGGTATAGTTAAAGCGTATTGAAATAGTCACCAGATATCTTGGTGGCCAACGTAATAAAATGAGGTAGCTGAATGTCTGACACTCCTACAGACGGCGACAAAAGTAATAAATTGTTATACTGCTCTTTTTGTGGCAAAAGCCAACATGAAGTTCGCAAGTTAATTGCAGGTCCTTCAGTATATGTTTGTGATGAATGTGTAGAGTTGTGTAACGATATTATCAGAGAAGAAATCAAAGACATTGCGCCAAAGCATGATGCCTCTGATAAACTGCCAGTACCAAAAGAAATTCGTAGTCACCTAGACGACTACGTTATTGGTCAAGACCATGCTAAAAAAGTGTTGTCGGTAGCGGTTTATAACCATTACAAGCGCCTGCGCAATCAATCAAATAAACAAAATGTTGAACTAAGTAAAAGTAATATTTTGTTAATCGGTCCAACCGGTAGTGGTAAAACATTATTGGCAGAAACGTTAGCGCGCTTATTAGACGTGCCGTTCACTATGGCCGATGCCACCACCTTAACCGAAGCCGGTTATGTGGGTGAAGATGTTGAAAACATCATTCAAAAGCTATTGCAAAAGTGCGACTACGATGTAGAAAAAGCACAACGTGGTATTGTTTACATTGATGAAATTGATAAAATTTCACGTAAATCAGACAACCCATCAATTACCCGTGATGTGTCGGGCGAGGGCGTGCAACAAGCGCTACTGAAACTGATTGAAGGCACCGTTGCCTCAGTGCCACCGCAAGGTGGTCGTAAGCACCCACAACAAGAGTTTTTACAAGTAGACACCTCGAAGATACTGTTTATTTGTGGTGGTGCTTTCTCGGGCTTAGATAAAGTGATTGAGCAGCGCAGTCATAAAAACACCGGTATTGGTTTTGGCGCCGAAGTTAAAGCGTCGGCAGCAAGCCGTTCTTTAAGCGAAACATTTAAAGATGTTGAGCCAGAAGACTTAGTTAAATACGGCCTTATCCCAGAGTTTATTGGTCGTTTACCTGTGGTTGCTACATTAACTGAACTTGATGAAGCGGCTTTAGTGCAAATTTTAAGTGAGCCTAAAAACGCCATTACTAAGCAATTCTCAGTCTTGTTTGGTATGGAAGATGTGGAACTTGAGTTTCGCGACGACGCACTCGCCGCCATTGCCCACAAAGCAATGGAGCGTAAAACAGGTGCACGTGGTCTGCGTTCAATTGTTGAAGGAGTATTACTTGATACTATGTATGAGTTACCTTCGATGGATAACGTTAGCAAAGTGGTGATTGATGAAACCGTGATTAAAGGTGAATCAGACCCAATCTTGATCTATGAAAATAATGAGCAAGATAAAGCAGCATCTGAGTAGTTTTTAAGCTATTTGATTTAAAAAGGAGCCTAAGGCTCCTTTTTTTATAATTAATTTAATCGAGTGCGGGAAAATTGTTGAACTTTAATTAGGTTATCCCCATATACTTGAGTAATCTTTAAAATAAATGAAGTGCAAAGAGAAAATATAATGACGCTTGAGAGAACCGATCGAGTCGAAATCCCAGTATTAGCACTGCGCGATGTAGTGGTGTACCCACACATGGTGATCCCGCTTTTTGTAGGCCGTGAAAAATCAATAAAATGCCTAGAAGCGGCTATGGAAAAAGACAAACAAATTTTCTTAGTTGCACAAAAAGATGCAACTGTTGATGAGCCTGAGCAAGATGATATTTATCGTGTTGGTACTATTGCCACTGTACTTCAGTTATTAAAATTACCCGACGGTACAGTAAAAGTATTAGTAGAAGGCACGCAGCGCGCTAAAATTGAAGAGTTTATCGACAGCGATGAGTTCTTTGTGGCGAACGCACAGTTTATCGAGTCAGACTCAATTGATGAACAAGAACAAGACGTGTTTATTCGCAGCGCGATCAGCCAGTTTGAAGGCTATGTAAAGCTTAATAAAAAAATTCCACCTGAGGTGCTTACTTCAGTGTCGGGGATTGATGATCCGGCGCGTCTTGCCGATACCATGGCGGCGCACATGCCGCTAAAAGTGCCCGAAAAACAAAAAGTGCTAGAAACCTCCAGTGTTACCGAGCGTTTAGAGTACTTAATGGCACTAATGGAAGGCGAAATCGACTTATTACAAGTTGAGAAAAAAATTCGCACCCGTGTTAAAAAGCAAATGGAAAAATCGCAGCGTGAGTATTACCTCAACGAACAAATGAAAGCGATTCAAAAAGAGCTGGGTGAGCTGGATGATGTACCAGATGAATTTGAAGCGCTGAAAAAGCGTATCGCCGAGTCGGGCATGCCAGACGAAGCGACCGAAAAAGCCACTGCTGAGCTTAATAAGCTGAAGATGATGTCGCCGATGTCAGCCGAAGCAAGCGTGGTGCGCTCTTACATCGATACGTTAATTAATGTGCCATGGAAAAAACGCTCAAAAGTGAAGAAAGACCTCGCCAATGCGCAAAAAGTGCTCGATAGCGATCACTATGGCTTGGATAAAGTGAAAGAGCGCATTATTGAGTATTTAGCGGTGCAACAGCGTACCAATAAACTCAAAGGGCCGATTTTGTGTTTAGTCGGGCCGCCAGGTGTGGGTAAAACCTCGCTGGGGCAGTCAATTGCGCGTTCAACTGGTCGTAAATACATTCGTATGGCACTGGGTGGTGTACGAGATGAAGCCGAAATTCGCGGCCATCGTCGTACTTACATTGGTTCAATGCCAGGTAAGTTGATTCAGAATATGAGTAAAGTGGGCGTTAAAAACCCGTTATTCTTATTAGATGAAATCGACAAAATGTCATCAGACATGCGTGGCGATCCGGCATCGGCGTTATTAGAAGTGCTTGACCCAGAACAAAACAGTCACTTTGCCGATCACTACCTTGAAGTAGACTACGACTTATCTGACGTAATGTTTGTGGCGACTTCTAACAGCTTTAACATTCCGGGTCCGTTATTAGATAGAATGGAAGTGATCCGTTTGTCGGGTTACACCGAAGACGAAAAACTTAACATTGCTAAACAGCATTTAATTACCAAGCAAGTGAAGCGTAACGGCTTAAAAGCGCAGGAAATAGACATTACCGATAGCGCTATTATTGGCATTATTCGTTACTACACCCGTGAAGCAGGGGTGCGTAACCTAGAGCGTGAAATTTCTAAATTGTGTCGCAAAGCAGTGAAAAATATTTTGCTGAACAAAGACACGAAAACAGTCACTATCGATGCCGACAACCTAGAAACGTTTTTAGGTGTGCAACGCTTTGATTATGGCAAAGCCGAAGACGGCGACCGTATCGGCCAAGTAACTGGTCTTGCGTGGACCGAAGTGGGCGGCGATTTACTCACCATTGAATGTGCCGCAGTGCCAGGTAAAGGTAAGCTAAGCTACACCGGCTCATTGGGCGATGTGATGCAAGAGTCGATTCAGGCAGCGATGACGGTGGTGCGTAACCGCGCCGATGAACTGCGCATCAACAGTGACTTTTACGAAAAACGTGATATTCACGTGCACGTACCCGAAGGCGCCACTCCTAAAGATGGCCCGAGTGCCGGTATTGCCATGGTTACCTGTTTAGTGTCGAGCTTAACTGGTAACCCAGTGCGCGCCGATGTGGCGATGACGGGCGAAATTACCCTACGTGGTGAAGTACTGCCTATTGGTGGCTTAAAAGAGAAGTTATTAGCGGCGCATCGTGGCGGAATTAAAACCGTTATTATTCCAAAAATTAACGAACGTGACTTAAAAGAGATCCCAGACAATGTGCTGGCAGGCTTAGATATTCACCCCGTTACTTGGATTGATGAAGTTTTAAAACTGGCTTTAGCGCACCCTGTTGATAGTTTTTCAATCGAAACAGCTAAAAACGCGTAAAAAACGTTAAAAAAGTGCTTTTAGGGGCTTTTCAAATCTAAACGGTATGATAAGTTAAGCACTGGTTTTCAAGCCTAGCCCTTATGGGGCCTAGGCTTAAGAAAAATATAATCATGTGAGCATAAAAGTTTGCTCTAAAATTTCAAAACAGTGATGTTAGTTAAAAAAACAATCGCTCTTGATAACAACAATGAAAGAGGATGATATTGTGAATAAATCTCAATTAATCGATCAAATCGCAGCTGATGCTGACATTTCTAAAGCGGCTGCGGGTCGTGCACTAGATTCATTCATCGAATCAGTTACTGGCGCGCTTAAAGATGGCGATTCAGTTGCCCTTGTTGGTTTTGGTACTTTCTCAGTACGTGAGCGTGCTGCACGCTCTGGCCGTAACCCACAAACAGGCGAAACGATTCAAATTGCTGCTGCCACTATTCCAGCTTTTAAAGCCGGTAAAGCGCTTAAAGACGCAGTAAACTAATCACTGTTTTAAACACATTAGTTGTGGTGAAGATAACTATGCTTAGCCCACTAAGTTGAGCAATTAAGTAACTTCACCGCCAGTTACTTCAAGTAAAAAAGCGTATCTGGTAAGATACGCTTTTTTTACATATGACAAGGTAAAATACCTTGATCAAAAAGAGATAAACAAATGCTTGAGAAAATCAGAGA
>NZ_JBFJHD010000153.1:0-7430 GCF_041613455.1 Pseudoalteromonas sp.
GTAACAAACTCTTCCGAGCCGGTAGGGTGAATAGCCACTACCGCATCAAAATCAGCTTTAGTGGCGCCCATTTTCATGGCGACGGCAAATCCTTGGATCATTTCATCAACAGTAAAACCAATACCGTGCAGACCCACTACTTTTTCATCGGCACCGGCACAAACCAGTTTCATTTTACATGGTTGGCGGTGCTGAGTAACAGCGGTATACATAGCGGCAAATGCCGACTGATATACTTTGATATTTTCTGCACCGTATTGCGAAATCGCTTCTTGCTCCGTTAAGCCAATAGTACCAATAGGCGGGTGACTAAACACCACGGTAGGCACTAAGCTGTAATCCATTTTTAAGTCATCAGGGAGTGCTTTATTAAACAAGCGCTCAGATAAAGTACGCCCCGCTTTTACTGCAACAGGCGTTAGCTCTATGCCGTTTTCGATAATATCGCCCACAGCGTACACATTTTTTGCGCTGGTGTTTTGGTACTCATCTACTTTAACAAAGCCTTTGCTGTTAACTTCGACGCCGGCGGCTGCAACGTTAATGGCATCTGTGGTTGGCTCACGGCCAATGGCCCAAATAACCTGATCGACGTTATGGCTCTTGCCATTGCCTAAATGCAGCGTCACCGTGCCATCCTCTTCTTTAACCAGTTTCTCTGGTACCGAATGGGTGTGTAAAGTCGGCCCTTCTTTGGCCATAACTTCAACGAGTGTATCAACAATGTAAGGGTCAAAATTACGCAATGGAGCATGTTTGCGAACAAATAAATGTGTTTCAGTGCCTAAGCTGTGTAGCACACCCGCCAGCTCAACTGCGATGTAACCTGCGCCAATCACGGCCACGCGTTTTGGCTGCTGTTTAAGCTCAAAAAAGCCATTTGAATCGATACCGTGTTCAGCGCCTTCAATATTTGGAATGCTCGGGCGGCCACCAACTGCAATGAGGATATGATCGGCGCTATACAGTTCGCCATTTACTTCAACGGTGTTACTATCAACGAATTTTGCAAAGCCGTTAATAACCGTTACGCCGTTGTTGGCCAGACCGTTATCGTAACCTTTATGAATACGGCCAATATAGGCTTCACGGCTCTCGACTAGCTTGCTCCAGTCAAAGCTTTTCATTTCAACATTAAAGCCATAATCAGGGGCGTATAAATTAATTGCTTCAGCAACTTGAGCACCGTGCCACATTACTTTTTTGGGTACGCAGCCTACGTTTACACAAGTGCCACCCATGTGTTGGGCTTCAATCAGCGCAACCTTAGCGCCACGCATTGCTGCACGGTTAGCCGACGCAATACCGCCACTACCACCACCAATTGCAATATAATCAAAATGCTGAGCCATGTTTAATCCTCAAAAAATATTTAACAGTGTTTTGCAGATGATATCATATGCCATCTGCAAGTCACCCAATGTGCTCTAGAAACGAAAAAACAGCCGACGCAGCGCAGCGAGTAAAACGACCTGGATGATCTGCTACGATGTTACTCTTGTATTTAACTACTTTGCCCCAACTTTAATTTTATATTGCATAACATTGAGAAAAATATGACCGACGCACACAGCAACCCATTAATCGGGCTGGAAGGCCTACCGCCATTTTCTAAAATAAAACCAGAGCACGTGGTGCCAGCACTTAAGCACGGCATCGAGCAGTGCCGCAAAGCGATTGACGATGTGCTAGCAAAACAGTCATATACTTGGCATGACCTAGTATTGCCACTAGAAGAAGCAGACGACAAATTATCGCGCATGTTTTCACCGGTTTCGCATTTAAACTCGGTTATGAACAACGACGAGTTACGTGCCGCCTATGAGCAATGTTTGCCGCTCATTTCTGAATATTCAACTTTTGTTGGCCAACATCAAGGCTTATACGCCGCCTATAACGCGCTGTATAACAGTGACGAATTTAATACGCTAACGACCGCGCAACAAAAGTCGATTAGCAATGCATTACGTGATTTTAAACTGTCGGGTATTGCACTTGAGCCTGCGCAGCAAAAGCGCTACGGTGAAATAAGTGCCCGCTTATCTGAGCTGGCGGCAAAATTTGGTAACAATGTGATGGACGCAACATTAGCGTGGCAAAAGCATATTACCGACGAAACTGAGTTGGCTGGTTTGCCCGAATCTGCATTAGCACTGGCTGCCGACACGGCAAAAAGCAAACAGCTAGACGGTTGGGTTTTCACCCTTGATTTTCCGTCATACTTGCCGATTATGACTTATGCCGATAACCGTAAGCTACGTGAAGAAACTTATACGGCATTTTCAACTCGTGCCTCTGATCAAGGTCCTAACGCGGGTGAATTTGATAACTCAGCGATTATGAGCGAAGAGCTGGCGCTACGTCATGAGCTGGCGCAACTATTAGGTTTTAATAACTACGCTGAAAAGTCACTCGCCACTAAAATGGCAGAGTCTCCGGCGCAAGTATTCTCCTTTTTAGAAGACTTAGCGGCTAAGTCTAAACCGCAAGCAGAGCAAGAGCTGGCTGAACTAAAAGCCTACGCCGAGCAAAAGCACGGTATTACTGAGCTTGCCGCGTGGGATTATGGTTATTATGGCGAAAAACTTAAGCAAGAAAAGTACGCTATTTCAGATGAAGTACTGCGTCCGTACTTTCCGGCCGATAAAGTACTCAGTGGTTTGTTTGAAACGGTAAAGCGTTTATTTGGCATTAGTGTAAAAGAAATCAGCGACTTCGATAGCTACCATAAAGATGTACGCTTTTTTGAAATTTACGACAGCAGCAACACGTTGCGTGGCCGCTTTTACCTTGATTTATACGCACGTGATCATAAACGTGGTGGCGCGTGGATGGACGATTGTATGGGCCGCAAAGTACGCGCAAACGGTGAGTTACAAACACCGGTGGCGTACCTAGTTTGTAACTTTAATAAAGCGGTTGGCGATAAGCCAGCGTTATTTACCCATAACGAAGTGACCACTTTATTCCATGAATTTGGCCATGGTATTCACCATATGCTCACCCAAGTCGATGCTGCGCCTGTAGCCGGCATTAACGGGGTGGCATGGGATGCCGTTGAGCTGCCGAGCCAATTTTTAGAAAACTGGTGTTACGAAGAAGAAGCGCTGAGCTTTATTTCGGGGCATTATGAAAGCGGTGAACCACTACCAAAAGAGTTACTGGATAAATTACTGGCCGCGAAAAACTATAACTCAGGCATGCAAATGCTGCGTCAGTTAGAGTTTTCGTTATTCGACTTTAAAATACATCACGACTATGTAGCCGGTGAGCAATGTAATATTCAAGCGGTACTTAACGACGTGCGTAGCCGCACCTCGGTTGTTAAAGTCCCTGAGTTTAATCGTTTTCAGCATGGCTTTAGCCACATTTTTGCTGGTGGCTATAGTGCCGGTTATTACTCATATAAATGGGCGGAAGTGCTGTCGGCTGATGCGTACTCTAAGTTTGAAGAAGACGGTATTTTCAACCCACAAACGGGGCAAGCCTTTATGCAACACATCCTAGAAAAAGGCGGCAGTGAAGAGCCGATGGAGTTGTTTAAAAACTTCCGTGGTCGCGAGCCTAATGTGGATGCACTATTGCGCCACAGTGGCATTGCCGCTTAACCCAGCACGCTAAACACGCTGTTTAGCGACGTATAACGGTCAGTGCTCAGGCGTTAGTCAGACACTGGCCGTTTATGTTTTTAAGTGCGTTACATTAACGCGCTTGATATACTGAAACGGTATTTTTTCGTCGGAGTGTAGAGTGGTTATTCAGTGTGCTTTTAAAGAGTTGCGCCCATATTTAAATGAGCTAGAAAGCCGATTTGGTTTAGCTCAATGGGCCGCGCAAAACAGTGGTTTTCGGTTGCACTACGACGATACCGGCTTGAGCTTATTTAAAACCGATGAGCCTAAGTTAGGTGCAATTAACGTTGACTTTGTTACAGGCGCCGCTGCGCACCGTCGCAAATTTGGCGGTGGTAAAGGGCAAGCCATAGCCAAGGCGGTAGGGTTAAACAAAGGCGCGACACCTGTGGTGCTTGATGCTACCGCAGGGCTTGGGCGTGACGGTTTTGTATTGGCGTCGCTTGGCTGTAAAGTGATTTTACATGAGCGCCACCCGGTGGTGGCAGCGTTACTCTATGATGGTTTGCAACGTGCTTACAGCGACATTGAAATAGGCCCGTGGATGCAGCAAAATATGAGCTTAGTGTTTGGCTCCAGCCACACGTTACTAGAGCAGTGCGAAAGCATCCCTGATGTGGTGTATTTAGATCCGATGTTTCCACATCGTGAAAAGTCAGCACTCGTGAAAAAAGAAATGCGCGTGTTTCAAGACTTAGTGGGAGCTGATAGTGACGCCGACGATCTATTGGCATTTGCCTACCCATTAGCCAGCAAGCGCGTGGTGGTTAAACGTCCCGATTACGCCCCGTTTTTAAACGATAAAACTCCCAGCATGCAAATCAAAACCAAAAAGAATCGCTTTGATGTTTATGTAAAAGCGGCGATGGTTTAGGTTGCGGGTGATGAGCTACGGGCTACAAGCTGCGAGTTAAAATCGCAACGAATGTGGATGCCCTTAGCTTTTATGTGTTCTGATTTATTCCTCATTCACTGCGCTTGGTGAAAAAATTTTGCTCGGTTAATCGTCGTCATTAAAAATATTTGCTCACCCCGAACATTAAGCTGATCTTTTAGCTGTTGATTATAACATCTACTGCATTGAATATAGGATCTCAGCGCGTTTTCATGCTAGAATTTGCGCAATTTTTTAGGACCGAATAAGTAGCACAGCTATGATCTTAGATGATATTCGCATTGTTTTAGTAAATACCTCACACTCAGGAAATATTGGCTCAGCGGCACGCGCCATGAAAACCATGGGCTTATCAAAGCTTTATTTAGTTGATCCGGCGTGTGAAATCGACAGTCATGCCAGCGCATTAGCGGCTGGAGCGAGTGATGTTTTAGGTAATGCGGTGATTGTAGATAGCGTTGCCGATGCAATTGCTGATTGCGCATTAACAATTGGTACCAGTGCGCGTTCACGTACGCTGTCTTGGCCTATGGTGGAGCCGCGCGAATGCGGTGAAAAGCTGGTGAATGAAGCGGTTAATGGCCCAGTTGCCTTGGTATTTGGTCGTGAAAACAGTGGCCTAACTAATGAAGAGTTACAGTTGTGTAATTACCATGTGTGTATTCCTGCCAATCCGGAATACAGTTCGCTTAATTTAGCTATGGCAGTGCAAACACTGTGTTACGAAACACGTATGGCGTTTTTAAATCAGCAACCTAAACCCGCTGAACAAGATGACACGCTCTACCCAAGTTCTAAACAAACCGAATTGTTTTATGGTCACCTTGAAGAAACGCTGTTTAACACTGGGTTTATCATTAAGCAGCACCCAGGCATGGTGATGACTAAGTTGCGTCGTTTATTTAACCGCGCGCGCCCGGAAGACGCAGAGATGAATATTTTGCGCGGTATTCTTACCTCAATAAATAAGTCTATTAAATAGCGTTAAGTTATATTAGCCGAATGATTATATTGTGCGCTAATACTTGACTAAATTACTCAAGTAATTACAATGGACTCAATACCTGAGTAAAATACTCAAGTATTAAAGGTCTAGCTGAAGCTGATTTTAGTGATAATACTTGACTAATTTACTCTGGTAATTAAAATTTGCACTCTTTTGTGCGGAGGGCGTTATGAAGTTAACATCGAAAGGCAGATACGCCGTTACAGCGATGCTGGATGTTGCGCTACACACAGGTGTAGGTCCTGTAGCCCTTGCTGATATTTCACAACGACAAGAAATCTCTTTGTCTTACCTCGAACAGTTGTTTGCCCGATTACGGAAAAATGGCTTGGTAAGCTCAGTTCGCGGCCCTGGCGGTGGTTATTTATTAGGGCGTGAAGCGGACGCTATTTCTGTTGGCGATGTTATTAATGCCGTGGATGAATCAGTAGATGCTACACGTTGCCAAAGAAGCGACATAGGTTGCCAAAGCGGTATGCGTTGCTTAACTCATAACTTATGGTCAGAGTTAAGCGTACGAATTGAAGAATTTTTAAATAATATTACCCTTGCTGAATTGGTGGAAAAAAGCGATGTGAAAGAAATCGCATTGCGCCAAGATAACAGTATTAATGATGCAATTAAGCAGTTGGAAAACATTCAAGTAAGCTGTCAACTTTAAGGTTGACCTGCAGCGGAGAGAGAAATGAAGTTACCGATTTATTTAGATTACGCAGCAACCACGCCTGTTGACGATCGTGTTGCCAAAGAAATGATGCAATGCCTGACAATGGACGGTAATTTTGGTAATCCTGCGTCACGTTCACATAGATTTGGTTGGCAAGCTGAAGAAGTTGTTGATCAAGCGCGTACCGATGTTGCCGATTTAATTAATGCAGACCCACGTGAAATTGTTTTCACTTCGGGTGCAACGGAATCAAACAACCTAGCAATTAAAGGCGCAGCACAGTTTTACAAAAAGAAAGGTAAGCACATTATTACCGCTAAAACTGAGCACAAAGCAGTTATCGACACCTGTCGTGAGCTAGAGCGTCAAGGTTTTGAAGTAACTTATATGGACGTGGAAGAAAACGGCCTACTTGACCTGCAAAAACTAGCAGACACAATGCGTGACGATACCGTGTTAGTAAGCATCATGCATGTTAATAACGAGCTGGGTGTGATTCAAGATATCGCCACGATTGGTGAAATGTGTCGCGAACGTAAAATTATGTTCCATGTTGATGCAGCGCAAAGTGCAGGTAAAGTATTAATCGACGTACAACAACTTAAAGTTGATTTTATGTCGTTCTCTGGCCACAAAATATATGGCCCTAAAGGGGTTGGTGCACTTTACGTACGTCGTAAACCACGTGCCCGTTTAGAAGCGCAAATGCACGGTGGCGGCCATGAACGTGGTATGCGTTCTGGTACACTTGCTACTCACCAGTTAGTAGGTATGGGTGCAGCGTTTAGAATTGCTAAACAAGATTTTGAAAAAGACCATGCACATATCAGCGCATTACGTAAGCGTTTAATCGACGGCATAATGAGTGACATGGACGAAGTGTACTTTAACGGCACGCAAGACCAGTCAGTACCCGGTATTGTTAATATCAGCTTTAACTTTGTTGAAGGTGAGTCGTTACTAATGGCAGTAAAAGACATTGCAGTATCGTCAGGCTCAGCCTGTACATCGGCAAGTTTAGAGCCTTCTTATGTTTTACGTGCACTAGGGCGTAACGATGAATTAGCGCATAGCTCAATTCGTTTTAGTATTGGTCGTTTTACCACCGAAGAAGAGATTGATTACACCGTCGAATTAATGAAAAACTCTATCGGTCGCCTACGTGAAATGTCTCCACTTTGGGAGATGCATCAAGAAGGTATTGATTTAGATTCAGTTGAATGGGCTCAC
>NZ_JBFJHD010000154.1:0-7392 GCF_041613455.1 Pseudoalteromonas sp.
ACTTATAATCGTGGCCTATTTCTGCTTTGATACGCTGCTGAGAGTGCAGAATGTCTTGCTTAATACGTGCTTGCCACTGCGTCTGAGTTTCGCCTGCCAGTTTACGATGTAGGTAGTCATGTTGCGCACTATGATTCGCAATCAGGGCGCCTTTTTGTGCCAGCTCCCGCAGTTGCTCCCAACCCATTACATAACCCTTATCTTCGTCTATTAGCTTAGGGTTGACAAAAATAGTATAGGGGTAGCCAAACTTTTCCAGTATGGGTGCCGCTTGCTGATAATTATTGTTATAACCATCATCAAAGGTAATTGCTACGGTTTTTTCTGGTAGAGTCTGTTGTTGCTGCAACGCCGTAATTAATTCATCGAGCGCGATCACATTAAAGTTATGCTGTTTTAAATAACTTAAGTGTTCATTAAAGGTATCGGCACTAACACTGGTAACGGCAGGCAAGGTTTCACTTACGTGATGATACTGTAAAATAACCGCCGCGTGGGCACGCAGTGAGAGACTAATGAGGATAAATAAGACTAAATGAAACAATTTCTTATACATAATAAAGCACACCATAAAAGCTTGTTGTTGTTAGCAGGCCCGATGATATTATCAAATATTACCGTACCACTGTTAGGAATTGTTGATACCGCTGTGATTGGCCATTTAGGCAGCGCCCATTATTTAGCGGGTATTGCGCTGGGTTCCACCGTTATTTCGATATTATTTTGGCTGGCGGGTTTTTTAAGAATGAGCACCACCGGCCTCGTTGCCCAAGCATACGGACAAAACGATGTAACCCAATTGGCCGCATTGTTGAAGCGCAGCCTCTTATTGGCAACCTTAGTTGCTCTGTTGCTAATAGCCCTGTCGCCCTTGATAAAACACGCCATTGCTTATTTATCGGCAGCTAATAGCGCGGTGCTCACTCAAGCCTATGAGTATTTTAGCATCCGTATTTTTAGTGCGCCCGCTGCATTATGTAATTTAGTGTTACTTGGCTGGATGCTAGGCATGCATTATGGTCGTGGCCCATTTTATTTATTATTAGTGACAAATATTACCAATATAGTGCTAGATATTTATTTTGTTGTGGTGCTTGATTGGGCGGTGGCGGGTGCTGCGTGGGCGTCATTAATTGCCGACTATACGGCGTTACTTTTTGCCTTGCTGTTAGTTATTAAACTCGCAAAAAAACATACCATAGAATTGGCGGTACCACATTGGTTTAGCATTAAAAAAATGGCTAATTTACTCAGCCTAAACCGCGATATTTTTATTCGTTCGCTAATATTACAACTGTGCTTTAGTTTTATGACCTTTTACGCGGCGCGTATTGGCGAAACCACCTTAGCGGCTAATGCGGTATTACTAAACTTTTTAATGCTGGTAAGCTTTGCCCTAGATGGCATAGCCTATGCTACAGAAGCAAAAGTAGGCCATGCTAAAGGGCAACAAAGCGTGCGCATGATTGAGCTGTGGGTTAAAATTAGCGTGTTTTGGGGCATGCTATTTGGTTTAGCCTATAGCCTATTTTTTGCTGCGTTTGGCGGCTATATTATTACCTTACTCACCAATGTTCCAGAGGTGATCAGCAGCGCAAGCTATTACTTACCTTGGGTTATTGCGTTACCGTTACTTTCTATGAGCTGTTTTTTATTTGATGGTGTATTTGTTGGTTTAACACGGGCAAAAGCGATGCGTAATAGCATGTTGCTATCGGCCAGTGTGGGCTTTTTTGGGGTGTTTTTGCTGTTTCAGCAATGGGGTAATAATGCGTTATGGTTAGCAATGAGTTGCTTTATGTTGCTGCGTGGTGTGACCTTAATAGTCAAATACTTGCAGCTAAAAGCGACGAAGCAATTATTAGATTAGCTCAGTTATTTCCATAACTCGGGGTCGTCATGTGTTGGCTCGATGTTTTTTAGTACTTGCGAGAAGCGGTTAGCAAAAATACCGGCATAGCCCCAAGCAGCTAAAAATAACGCAGGCAGTAGTATAATCAGTCCAATAATTTGCAAGCTGTAATGACTGTAGTAACCGAGGGTAATAAATATCACGGCGAGCACAAACAGTGCTACGCCGCGAAAAAAGCGCTTTAAGCTCAGCTTAGGCGTACTGCCTAAGCGATAAATAAGCGGCTTTAGCATAGCTTAATAGTACGAATGATCGCCCGCTTGGTGCTCGGTAATATCGGCCACACCGGTGATTTCGTCAAACTTTGCAATCATCTCTTTTTCAATGCCTTCTTTTAACGTGACATCGATCATAGAACAACCGTTACACCCACCACCAAATTGCAGTACCGCAATACCGGCTTCGGTAATTTCTACCAAACTAACTTGACCGCCATGGTTAGCTAATTGTGGGTTTACTTCGGTTTCTAGCATGTGTTGTACACGCTCGTTTAACGACGCATCATCACCAATTTTACGCGCTTTGGCATTGGGTGCTTTTAGGGTTAACTGAGTTCCCATTTTGTCGGTAACAAAATCAATTTCAGCGTCTTCTAAAAAGGGCGCGCTTTCGGTATCAACAACGGCGTCAAAACCATTAAAGTTTAAACGAATGTCGCTGGCTTCTACGGCGTCTTCTGGACAATAAGAAACACCACACTCCGCTTGTGATGTACCAGGGTTGACAACAAACACACGAATGTTGGTTTGTTGTGCTTGATCTGCTAAAAGTTTAGCAAAATGTGCTTGTGCTGTTTCGGAAATTGAAATCATAAAAAACGGCTTTATACCTGACTAAATTACTCGGATACTGCATATCATACTCCGCTCATCGTGTTGCGGCTAGTGTTGAGCGTAAAAAGTTGGCATCTATTTTAAGCAGTGGTAGCGTGCAAACAACGAACATTTTTTGGATGAATTATATGCGCTGGATAATAACAATAATGGTGGCGATGCTCAGTTTTTCAAGTGGTGCTAAGCCATTGTCTTACTATTTTGAGTCGGATGTGGCATTTGATCCCAATATCCCCACCCCAGAGCAAGTGCTTGGTTATCAAGTCGGTGACTGGCATGTAAGGCATGATCAGTTGGTGCGTTATATGGAAATACTGGCGCAAACAAGTGACCGTATTAATTATGAAGTAATTGGACGCACCCATCAGCAGCGCCCGTTGGTCATGTTAACTATTACTGCGCCTGATAAATTAAACAATATTGAACAGCTGAGAAAAGCACACTTAGCGCGTTTAACCACAAAAAAGCCGCCGTCGGCCACGGCGCCTGCCGTTGTATGGATGGGCTACAGCGTACATGGTAATGAATCATCGGGCAGCAACGCAGCGTTGCTGGTGGCTTATTACTTAGCCGCCGCGCAAGGCGATGAAATTAACCGCTTATTAAATAACACCGTTATTTTACTCGACCCTTCATTAAACCCCGATGGCTTAGCGCGCTTTGCTAATTGGGCCAATAGCAACCGTGGTATGACCCTATCGTCAGATCCGGTCACGCGTGAGCATGTTGAAAGTTGGCCGAGTAGTCGTACTAACCATTATTGGTTTGATCTCAACCGTGATTGGTTGCTATTACAGCACCCTGAGTCGCGTGCTCGGATTGCTAAATTTCATCACTGGAAACCTAATATTTTAACCGACTTTCATGAAATGGGACCCAATAGCAGCTACTTTTTTCAGCCGGGTATTCCATCGCGAAAACACCCCATCACCCCAGATGAAAATGTCAGTTTAACGAAGGCTATTGCTAACTATCATGCGCAAACGTTAGATGACAATAATGCCTTGTACTTTACCGAGGAAAGCTTTGACGACTTTTATTATGGCAAGGGCTCAACCTATCCAGATGTAAACGGCGGAATAGGTATTTTGTTTGAGCAAGCCAGCTCACGTGGCCACCTTCAAGATACCATCAATGGGCCACTTAGCTTTGCGTTTACCATTAAGAATCAGTTACTCACTAGTTTATCTACATTTAAGGCAGCGCTGGAAAACCGAACCGCGTTACTGGATTACCAAGCTGAGTTTTATAATCAAGCCATAGAGTTAGCGAAAGATGAAAATTTTCAGGGGTATGTGATAGCAGGGGGGCGAGATAACCGCCGTGTAAGCGACTTTTTAAGCGTATTAAAGCAGCACCAAATTAACGCATATGCGATGAATAAAGAGCTAACCGTTGCCGGCCAAACGTTTGCTGCCAATAGTTATTATGTGCCGTTAGCACAGCCGCAATACCGTTTAATAAAAGCCATTTTTAGCGAGCAAAAAAACTTCGCCGATAATACCTTTTACGATGTATCGGGTTGGACACTGGCACATGCGTATAATTTAGCATTTGCTAAAGTGACAAGTAACTGGGGCTTAGATATTGCCGATGACGCATGGCAAGCAATGCCAACGACTCAACACCAACCTTTAAACGCAGGCTATGCTTTTGCGTTTGCCTGGGACGATAGTTTAGCGCCAAAAATGCTTAATAGCCTGCTGCAACAAGGTATTAAAGCGCGCGTAGCGCTAAATGCGTTAACCGCGCGCACCGCCAATAACACCGAGGAAGACTTTGCTGCCGGCAGTATTATTATTCCCGCGGGCTTGCAAACCAACAGCAATTGGCTGGCGCAGCTTAATCAAGCACAAAATGAGTTTGGCATTGCGATTCGGCCGATCACGTCAGGTTTAACCAGTAAAGGGGCCGATTTAGGTTCGCGTACCATGGCGGTCGTAACTGCACCTAAGGTGTTATTGCTTGGCGGTAAAGGCGTAAGCCAATATGAAGCGGGCGAAGTGTGGTATTACCTAGACCGCTTTGTTGGCGTTGCGCCAACCATTGTTGAGCTAGCGCGTTTAGACGCAATTGAGTTGAGTAATTACAGCCATATTGTATTAGCGCACGGTAATTACAGCGCCTTATCTGATGCCGCTAAAGTAGCGATAAAAAGCTGGGTTAGAAAAGGCGGTGTTATTTGGGGGCATAAAGGGGGCGCGAAATTTTTAGCTGACCAGCAACTATTAAAAGCCAGTTACTTATCACGCGAAGATGTAGCCAGTGCGTTTAACACCGAGGGCTTAAGCTACGCCGATAAAGATCACCTTGCTGGGCGTCAGCGTATTGCGGGGGCTATATTTAATACCCATGTTGATTTAACGCATCCACTTACTTTTTCACTGCAGCGTAATACTCTGCCGGTATTTAAAAATAGCACTTGGTTACTTGAAGCCTCAACTGCGCCGTTTGTAAATGTGCTTACCTATACTAAAGCGCCACTGTTAGCCGGGTTTACCGATGCGATAAATGTGGAGCAAGTAGCGGGTGGTGCAGGGTTAATTGCGCACTCTTATGGCCGTGGCAGTGTTATTGCCATGACCGATAACCCAGTATTCAGAGGATATTGGTACGGCACCAGTCGTTTATTAAGCAATGCGTTATTTTTTGGTCATACCTTTAGAGCCAGCGGCAACTAACAAGTTAAATAGGGGTTAAACAGGTAGTAAACGCCCACACCTGTTTAGCACCCGCTTGTTTTAAGGCACGGGTGGCGGCATTGAGTGTGGCGCCCGTGGTCATTATGTCATCAACAATTGCCACGGTTTTGCCACTCATATCGGCAGTGCATAAAAACGCATTGTTCAGGTTTTCTGCCCGTTTAGCCTTGCTTAGGGTAGACTGCGCCGCGGTTTTTTTACTGCGCTGTAAGCAATCGCTTAACCGCTTAAATGGCGTTAAGCACGGGTGCCATACTTGTGATACCTGATTAAAGCCCCGTGTTAAAAAGCGACTTTTGTGTAGTGGTAAAATAATAAAATGATCGGGCAGCGGCATATCGGCACTAAAAAAATGCGCTAGCTGTTGAGAGATCACTTGCTGCAGCGCTCTTTTGTAATGGAGTTGATTATTAAATTTAAGCTGTGTCAGCCAGCGCTCAAATGGTGGTTGATAAAATGCACAGGCAAACAATAAATCAAACTCACAGTGCGCAAACATGTCGATAATATCAGGGCGATGTAATAAGTTTTTTTGCTCAGTTAAATCCAACAGTGGTAAATCAGCTAAGCAACATGGGCACAAGCCGAGTGCTGGCGTAACAGGGCTTTGGCACAGCACACAGTGCGCAGGAAACAACCAATTTATAAATGCATGCGCCATAGGGGTAATCTACTCATTACAATTAGCGGTTGAAACGCTATGATAATAGTAAGTTTGGTTAAGGTTGGGCAAATATGCAAAATGAATTAGTGTTATTACATGGTTGGGGCATGAACCAAGGAGTGTGGCAGTTAGTACAAGCAGAACTGGAGTTTTTGCACGCAGATGAAGTACGTAGCGTCGATTTGCCCGGCTATGGCAATAGTAGTGCTTGCCCTCACCCTTATACATTGCACGCTGCTGCGGCGCTGTTGAGTGAGCAATTAAAGCCGCAATCAATTTTAATGGGCTGGTCTTTAGGCGGCTTATTTGCGCTATATATTGCGCAGCATTGGCCAGAAAAAGTAGCCAAAGTGATTTTAGTGGCTGCGTCGCCGTTGTTTGCAGAGCAAGCGCAATGGCCAGGTATTAAAGACAATGTACTAGCGCAATTTAAACAGCAATTGGTTAATCAGCGTGAAAAAACCATTGAGCGCTTTTTAGCGATCCAAGCTATGGGTAGCGCGTCGGCGCGCGATGATATCAAACAGCTGAAGCAATTACTTAATCACTATAATGCCCCACAAGAAGCAGCACTGACGGCGGGGTTAGACATTTTACAACAGCAAGACTTACGCCCGCTATTTGCACAGTGCCCGGTGCCTGTACGCGCTATATTTGGTCGTTTAGATGCGTTAGTGCCTTACAAAGCGATTGCAAAAATGGCGGCACTCAATTCAGCATTTGAGTACGAGGTAATAGATAAAGCATCGCATGCGCCGTTTATTTCACATAAAAATGAATTTTTAACTGCTGTTAAATCAATGCTTTAAAATAGAGCTATGAATAGCATCGCGGAAAGCTTTATTTTGTACAAAAGATGAACGATAATTAGCTATTAGTTAGTTACGGAGGTAAAGTATGCCCATAGGATCAGCCTTTAATAGTGGCATGGAAGGGTTTAACCGCGCCAGCCAAGGTATTGAAAAAGCCAGCGCAGAAATTAACCGTGCCAGTATCGAGCAACAAGATGATGCGCAATTAGCACAGCAACGCCAACTGACCGCTGCGCGTTCAGCAGAAGCGATAACCGCACCGGTGGCACAGCCTGCGCGTGTAGATGAAGCGTTGGTAAACTTAAAAGTAGAAGAGTTTAACGCGAAGGCGAACGCTAAATCGATACAAACCGCCGACGATGTACTCGGTACATTAATTGATATAAACGTGTAAGCACGATGAATATTGTCACGCCGTTCCCCTCTATCAATATAAACACGGCAAATGTTTATACTGAAACGGCGCGCC
>NZ_JBFJHD010000155.1:0-7285 GCF_041613455.1 Pseudoalteromonas sp.
AAAATAGCCAACAACCAAATGAATGAAGCCAATTATCATTTATGGGGCGAGTCGCCAGACTCCATGTTAACCTTTAGTGCGCAACAAACACTGTTTAAAGCATTACCAAACTGGATGGTGATTAAAGGACTGCCAGTGATCACTGAGTTAGATCAGCAAACCTTTTATGAGCTAGAGTACGAGTTGCATCACTTTAATGGCGATATGCAAGGTAACGCTGATATATCAGGGTTATGGCGCTTATATTACACCCACCCCGAAACGGGCCGCCGCTTAGTAAGCGTGCATAACTTTGCCAATATCACTGCACTTGAGGGTGATGGTTATGATGCACTGGTCGCCACGCTTGAAAAAAGCTGGCAACAGATCAATTTAACGGTCGCAAAAAAAATTGAGCAAACACGATTTAAATAATCGAGCAACACGTCTATTTACCGTATACATAAAGCATCACTGGGCGCTGCGTTGTTTGCTCAATAATCGCCTTGCCTAGAGGCGTAAAGCCAAGTTTAAGCAGCACATTTTTTGAGGCGCTATTATCCACTGCGGTAATAGCGCTTAATTTAGCAATACCCATACAGCTTTTGTTAGCGATTAATGCGTTGCCCGCTTCGGCTATATAACCCTGTTTTTCATAGGCCGTTAATAACGCAAAACCTAAATCAGGGCACTGCAGCATAGTCCGCTGATAAAAGCCAATCACCCCGATACATTGCTTGTTTTTTAAGGTGATCACATAGGGGCCAAACCCTTGCGTTTGATGTGCACCAACAAATGCCTGATCAATAAAACGCATGGCATCTTGCAAATTATGGACGTGTTTATCGCCGATGTTTTTTATAAAACTCGCTTGATTAAGCAGCGCTAATAAGCTGCTTGCATCGTCATAACAAGCATGGCGAATAATTAAGCGTTCGGTAGTAAGGGGTGTTTTCACAGCTGTTTACCTCAAGATTGCTAACTTATTTAACGTGAACTATAAAAATAAGCCTGTTAAACCATTTAGTTGTTGACTGTAACTGTAAAGCAGATTACTTTTGCGCCGATGTTTTTATCGGCATAACAATAGCGGCTTGCAGTCCTTGCACCGTCTGGCGCCAAGCCAACGCAGCTCACAGCTGATTACGCATTGGACGTAATGGCTCCCCAGTGATCTCGCGTGCAAAAGCAGTGACTTGGAAAATGATACGACAACTAAACTATCATCTTCTTTGTTTTTGTTAAGCAATTTAATTTTTAAATCTGCTTTTTATTTTGTGAATCGTTTAAATGCTTGAACCTTCCGCGTTAAGCTTAGTGCCGCCTCTAGTGGTGGTTATTTTGGCTGTGATCTCACGCCGTCCTATTTTATCTTTACTTATTGGTGCCTTAGTGGGGCTGCTTATGGCCGATCCTGCGCAGCTACTGACTAACTTTGCCACCACTTCTTTGAAAGTGATGACCGACGAAACCATTGGCTGGTTAATATTAGTGTGCGGTGGCTTTGGTGCTTTAATAGCCCTATTAGTGCGTACCGGCGGCGCGTCTGCGTTTGGTAAATTGGCACTTAAATACACCCAAGGCAAACGCTCATCATTATTTATGACCTTTTGCTTAGGCGTGGTGATTTTTATTGATGACTATTTAAATGCCCTCACCGTGGGTGAAACCATGAAACGCATTACCGATAAGTTTAAAGTAAGCCGCGAAATGCTTGCCTATGTGGTGGATTCAACTGCCGCCCCTATCTGTGTGCTGGTGCCGCTATCAACATGGGCGGTATTTTTTGGTGGCCTGCTGGTTGATAACGGCATTGCTGCACAAGGCAAAGGGATTGCGGTGTATATTCAAGCAATTCCTTACATGTTTTATGCCTGGTTTGCAGTACTGGTGGTTATTTTAGTGGTGCTTGGTATTATTCCGGCGTTTGGGCCAATGAAAAAAGCCGAGCAACGGGCGCAAATCGAGCAAGCTCAGGTTGATCTGGCGCAGTACAACGAAGTGCAAACCACGGATGAATACGCGGTAAAAGCCGTGGAACAAAGCTTTGAAGACGCCGATCCTAAAGGTAAATTACATAACTTTTTATTACCGCTTTTGTTGCTGGTTGGCTTTACCGTTTATTTTGATATTGACGTGTATAAAGGCCTGCTGGCCACCCTAGCAATTACCCTGCCCTTTTACTTGCTGCAAAAATTAATGTCGTTCAGTGAAATGATTGAGCGCATGTTAGATGGCTTTAAAAGTATGTTGCCTGCCATTGGCACCGTGATTGCGGCATTTATATTTAAAGATGTGTGTGACCTAGTGGGTTTGCCACAATACGTTATTAATAGCCTAAGCCCCTACATGACCGCGGGGTATTTACCGGCTGTGGTGTTTATTGCGATGTCTATTTTGGCATTTGCCACGGGGTCGAGCTGGGGAATATTTGCAGTATCTATTCCAATTGTGATGCCGCTGGCGAGCGCCGTGGATGCCAATATTCCCTTGGTGATTGGCGCGTTGTTATCGGCTTCGTCATTTGGCAGTCAGGCGTGTTTCTATTCAGACTCAACAGTACTTGCAGCGCAAGGGGCTGGCTGCAATTTGATCAGCCATGCGGTAACCCAGCTGCCTTATACTTTGATTGCGGCAGCGCTGACTATAATAGGCTTTTTAGTCATGGCATAAGCGCTAATAGTGCAGTGAAATAATAAAAAACCCAGTGTTATAAACACTGGGTTTTGTTTTAACGGGCAAATTAACAAAAGCTATTTTTGTAGTTTTATGCCGTTATAGTAAGTCGCTAAATCGGTCACTTTGTTTTGCTTAGGTAAGTCTGCAAAGTCACTGTTTTTAAACTTAGTTCCGCGCAGCTGCACATTTAAACGTGCCGCATTAGGGTTTAGCAGCGTTTGTTGGTAATAGTCTTTAATATCACTTAGCGTGACTTGTTCAACTTCCGCAATTAGCTGCTGCTTTGAATCAAAGTTAAAGTTTTCTCGATACCAATCATTAATTAGTGGGCTCATTTCGTCGGTTAAATTTTTAGGTTGCTCTTTAAGTGCTACCAGCGTCGCATTTTTCAGCTGGGCAAAGGTTTCCTCGCTCATATTTTCAAGCTCAACGGCATACTCTTTTTTAAACTTATCAAATCGCGCTTGCACTTCTTTAGGTCCTAAAACCGGCGTTTGAATATAAAGCCCCAATGCCGAATACGCTTCAATTGGGCGGGCTAATGCGCCCACAGCATAAGCCAATTGCTCTTCGGTGCGCAGTTTATCAAATGCCACGGTTCTGAAGTGCCCTTGTAAAACAGCTGCTTGCGCTTTTTGCTTATAGCCCGCAATGGGGTGAACGGTCATATCAACCACCGCTACATCGGCAACCTCAATGTCTTTTTGTAATACCCAGCTTTCTCCTCGTTGCGGTAACCAGGCTTTACTGCGAGCAAACGCGGTAGATGTATGCTCGCTTGGTAATATAGCCGCAAGCTCAGTGGCAATAGCTTCTATATCTTGCTGCGCATAATTACCATAGCTAAACACGCGAAGGTTATTATTAGCCAAGGTGTGTTGCTGTAGCGTATTAAAGTCAGCTAACGTCAGTGAATCCGCGGTCATTATTAGCTGGTCGGTATCAAAACCACCTGTACGGGTTAGTTGTGAATACGCCGCAAAGGCTTGCGCATAAGGGAACTGCTTCTGCTGATTGAGTAAATTGCGTTTAAAACGATCGACCGCTTGAGTAAAGGCTTGCGCTGTGACTGAATTATTTAAGCCATTCAGTGCTTGCTTGAGCAATACCTGCTGTTTATCGGTAAAACCGCTCATCGATAACACTAAACCATTACTCGGCGCCAGGTTTATACTCATGCCGGCCACCGCAGCCTCGGTGCTAAGCTGACTGTGCTGTAAATTAAATAAGTCGGCCCACACCGAGTATAAAATTTCCGCTTTTATGTCTGTTAAACCGGCTTGGGTATTGAGATACACTTCGACCAACCCTTTTGGTTGCTCAGCAAAGTTTTGACTTGCTTGGCGCCAAATTTTTATGCCATTTTTGTCATAAGCAAGCTCAGGGTGTTGTTGCTGTTTGAACCCTTGCGTTTTAATCGCAAAGCTTTCTGGCAGTAAATTATTAACACTTGGCAGCGCCAATGGAAATGGGCTGGGCTGGCGCCAACTGGCTATTTCTGCGGCGCTGATATCGGCAATACGGTATTTTCCATCGTAAAAATGCAGCTGTGAATCGGTTTCTTCTTGCTGTGATATATACCAAATACGTAACGTGTCGGCATTCAGTTGCGCCAGCACTTTATTAATGGCTGCGGCATCAAATTTGGCATAATAGTACGGCGCATTAATCGCATGGTTTAGCGGATAATCTTGCATGCTTTGCGTCAGCTGACTGACATAGTTAAACTCATCGCCTTTTTCTAAAAATTTGAATTGATTATTTAACGAAGTACGAATTTCATTAAAATATTTACTGTCTACGCCTTGTTGTTTAATTAACTCTATATATTGCATCACCGTTGCTACTATGGCTGCACGGTTTTTCATCCCTTCATCGGTCAATTCCATATTAACGTTTAACGTGCCGTAATTGCCGTAATGGCTGGGGACGGCTGACGACGTTAATTGTGCTACCCAACCTTTATCGCGCAGTATTTGTGCTGGGCTGCCTGGCATTTCATTGCTGAGTAAATAAGCCACAAAACGATTTGGTTTTAATGCAAATTGGCCGCTATTATTGGCAATAGTAAAATCCAGCTGTAATTGCTTAACATCTTCATTTGGGGCATAAAATACCCGTTTACCGCCGACATTAGTATAATCAAGCTTGGCAGTGACCGTGGGTTTGTCGATATGTTTGTTGCTGATATCAGCAAAGTATTTTTGCGCTTTTTGCTCCATCTCTGCCAGTGGTAAGTTTGAAATTAGCGCCACTTTCATAATGTTAGATGAATAGTATTTATTATAAAAATTGACCGTTTGTTGATGTAATGCGCTGTCGGGTTTATCGCCGAGCGTTTCCAGATTACCAATTAAAAAGCGATTAGCGGGATGCTCGCCCATCATCTTACGCGCCAGTTTAAACTGGCCAAAAAAGTCCATTTCGCGGCGCATAGACCACTCGGCATTAACCGCATTTTTTTCTTTTTCGGTGTATTCTGGGTATAGTTTGGGCGCTTTAAAAAAGTCTGCAAAACGATCTAGCCCTTCATCAAACGCATCATTATTAATTTTAAACATATAATTCGTGATATCGAGCCAGGTATACGCGTTGTGCGCGCCGCCATTTTTGGTCATAAAGTCAGAATACCCTTTGGTGTCGGGGTAACGCTCG
Source organism: Pseudoalteromonas sp. (assembly GCF_041613455.1). Taxonomy (GTDB): domain Bacteria; phylum Pseudomonadota; class Gammaproteobacteria; order Enterobacterales; family Alteromonadaceae; genus Pseudoalteromonas. The sequence goes on from NZ_JBFJHD010000155.1 coordinate 5,314, forward strand.
GTGCCTAAAAATAGCATGTGCTCTAAATAATGCGCCATTCCTTGTTGGCTCATAGGATCATGTAATAACCCCACACCAACACTTAATGCCGCCGCCGATTTTTCGGCGCTGGGATCAGATACTAAGATCACCTCGATTTGATTCGCCAAGGTTAATGTTTTGTACTCGCGCGTATCATTTGGGCTAACAATTAAGCTGTCAGCGAGTAACGATGTGTGTGGCGAAGATGAAAGCGAAGACGTATTTGTACAACCACTTAAAACAGCGAGGGCCAGGGCACTTAAGCCAATCATTTTTTTCATTGTTATGTATCCATTGTTAGTATCTTGAGGCGCAACAGGCGCTTATTTGCAGCAACGTAACTTGGCTAAATTAACACTTTCACTTTATGTATTGCTACTAAATAACATTAAATTATGTAACACATTGTGAAAAACAAATGCATACTGCTCATACGCTTACAAATAATAAGGAAACGTCATGGAAAAGCTAATCATATTAGCGATGTTCGCTCAAGTCACTTTGTCGTTGGTGGTGATGATTATAATGGGCAGAAGGCGCTTTGCGGCGGCGAAAAATAAGCAAATACAGCTTGCCGATTTTGCCACCATGCGCTTAGACAACGCCGGTGATCATGTACGAGTGGCCGACAGAAACTTTAGTAACCAATTCGAAATTCCGGTATTGTTTTACGCCGCGTGTTTATTAGCGATGCAATTGCATAGTGCTACAGGGTTAGTAACTGGGTTAGCGTGGTTATTTGTGTTGTCGCGAGTGTTACACAGTGTGATTCATTTAACCAATAATAAGTTAAGAGTACGCTTTAACCTCTTTTTACTGGGTTGTGGTAGTGTGTTTGTAATGTGGCTGCTATTAATATCGCGGGTAATCATGTTTTAACACTAATATTAAACTACCCGCTAGGTGATATTGTTAGCGGGTATGTTTTTGCTTGTGGTTATTGCTTGCGCTTTAAGCGAGGCAATACCAATAATGCTGCCGCTAATAACCATGCCATACTGCCGCTTGATTCTGCATTTTTTTCAAGCAAGGTATTTTTAGTCGGTGATAACGCCTGCGCCGAGTTGGGATCGTCATCCAGCACGTACATATTCTCAATGCTAACCAAATTTACATGGCTTTTGCTAGCGCATTGCTCTTTCGTTAGATTCACGACCGGAACCTCACCACAATGCAGTAACGCGGCTATTTTATCTAGGGTTGCTTGGCTACCCTCCATGATTTGGCCAAACACGGTAAAGCCGTTATTTTGCACATCTAAATTTTGACTATTGTCTTTTAAATTAAAAAACCACTGGCTAGTTGCACTATTGGGCTTACCGCCCACTTTCGCCATCGCAATGGTGCCTTTAACATTAGAAAATACCGGTTCATTGATCACCGCCGCTTTAGTGGCGATAGCATCAAAGTCATCCGAAAAGGTATACCCGCCGCCTTGTATAATAAAGTCATCTATCGAGCGATGAATGACGGTTTGGTTATACGCCGCCTCTTCAATATAACTTAAAAAATTACGCACCGTGTGTGGTGTTTGCTGATCAAATAAATTGACTTTAATAATACCTTGGCTGGTTTTAATTTCGACAATCGTTGCCGAGCTGGCAAAACTTACCGCACTAAGTAGCGACGCTAAAAGTAGTTTTTTCATCATCTTCCCTATTGTTATTTGACAACCCGCAGAATAAGCCGCGGCAGCTGAAAAATCGACAGCTAACTCAAGGTTGATACAATTCAAACCAAGTTAGTTACACTTTAATTACACAACATAACGCTTTGCGCGAATTCAGCTGCTAAACAGCAGTCACTTTATGCCCCCTAGCTATATATTGGTAAGGGGCCATGCTAGTACTGTCCTTTTTACGCTAGTAAAGTCGCCATAAAACAACTAAATGGCAACGCCCCTTATAAATTGTGTTATTTTTGTTATGATTCTCCTGCAATTTAGTAAATG
>NZ_JBFJHD010000156.1:0-7195 GCF_041613455.1 Pseudoalteromonas sp.
AAAATAGCTAAAAACGCCGGATCTTGTGGCGCGTTACCCACACCAAAACTTAATAATACCAGTGCTTTGATATTACCAGTGACTAAGCTTTGCACCACGTCTTTACAAATACCTGGGTATAAATGCAGCACACCAATAGGCTGCGCGGTAATATTAGTGACTTGTAATTCATTGTCTACATACGGACTGAGCTGCCCTTTGAGTAGCTGAATATTAATTCCTGAAAGCGCTAATGGCTCTAAGTTAGGAGAGGCAAAGGCATCGAAACCATCGGCATGAGCTTTGATCGCGCGGTTACCGCGAAACAACTGATTATTAAAAAATAAACTTACTTCAGCGATTGGGTAGTTGGCTGCTAAATACATGGCATTAAGTAAATTAACTTGGCCATCAGAGCGCAATTGCGACAGTGGTATTTGTGAGCCGGTAACAATAATCGGTTTGGTTAAATTTTCAAACATAAATGACAGCGCTGATGCGGTATACGCCATAGTGTCAGTGCCATGTAATACCACAAAACCATCGTAATCTTGGTATTTGCTTTTGATATCATCGGCAATCAGCTGCCAATGGGCAGGGGTCATATCCGATGAATCTATCAGTGGGCAGTATTCATGAATATCAAATAACGGCATTTCTTCGCGGTTAAACTCGGCGTTATTAACCACCGTCTCGGTTAAAAAGCCCTCGGCAGGAATATAGCCACGACTCGATTTTTTCATCCCAATAGTACCGCCAGTATAAGCGATATAAATGCGTTTACGTTTCATAAAAAAAGCCCAGTGAATTAACTGGGCTTAGTATAACTTTAAATACAACTGCTTATAAAGGCAGGGGGCGCTTTTATTGTGCCACCTTACACACTAAACAGCGCGCATAGACGCCTTGTGGGTCGTTATAATCTTTCAGCTTGTCGATTTCGCCCGTTAACTGTTTAACCACATTTTGCAGGTTTGCTTGACTCGCTAATACGTGTGTTGTGGCAGTATTGCTGCCTAGCATAGATTTAACCGCCGCAGTTCCTAAAATGTCTTGGATCATTTTTTGTTGTGGCGTCAGGCTGTGTTTAATTGTTTTAACTTCATAATGGTTAAGCTTAGCCAATGCCGCCGCAGCTTTAATAGCATCTTGCTTATCACCGAGTTTATCAATCAGGCCTAATTGCTGTGCTTGAGCGGCGATCCATACGCGACCTTGGGCAATGTTGTCTACTTGCGCTGGGGTCATATTACGTGCTTCGGCAACCACATTTAAAAAGCGCTGGTAGGCATCTTCCACACTCATTTGTATGACTTGTGCCATTTTATCGCTTAATGGACGTGTAAGTGATAAGCCCGCCATTTCGGTGGTAGCTACACCATCAGAATACACGCCTAAATTAGCTAAGGTGTCTTCAAAGGTCATGAAAGCACCAAATACACCAATTGAGCCGGTGATGGTACTTGGCGCCGCCCAAATTTCATTCGCAGCCGAGGCAATCCAATAGCCCCCTGATGCAGCCACTGAGCTCATAGACGCAATAACCGGTTTACCTGCGGCTTTCAGTGCTAACACTTCAGCACGAATGACTTCAGAGGCAAACATGCTACCGCCACCGGAATCAATCCGCAGTACTACGGCTTTCACCTTGTCATCTAAACGCGCTTTACGTAACAGTGCCGCGGTTGAATCGCCGCCGATTTCGCCGGCTTTACGCTCGCCATCAACTATGGTGCCTCTTGCAACCACCACCGCGACTTTTTCTGTCATCGGGTTATCAAATACCACTGGGGGTTTAACTAAGCTGAGGTATTCACGAAATGACACTTGTTTGAAGCTTTTACCTTTGGCATCAGCGCCCACTAAATCGATAAGCTGTTGACGAATTTGCTGATTAGTTTTTAATGAATCAACCCATTGATGCTCTAACGCATACTTGCCTGCATCACCGTTTACAGCGGTCATTTTAGCTAAAAAGTCAGCCATTGTTTCATCAAAGTTGCTTTCATCAAACGGGCGTACCGCCGCAATATCCTGTTTGTATTCATTCCACAGTGCACTGAGCCAAACGCGATTAGCTTGTTTTGCCTCGTCAGACATATCGTTACGGATAAATGGCTCAACTGCCGATTTAAAGGTGCCGACGCGAAATATATGCTGCGTTACTTTTAACTTATCCAGCGCCTCTTTAAAGTACAGTGGGTAGACGCCATAACCTTCAATCGCAACACTACCGTAGGGGTGCATAGTCACTTCATCGGCATGGGCTGCAATATAATATTGCGCTTGAGTATAGTAATAACCGGTTGCAATGACTTTTTTGCCGCTTTGCTTAAATTGCACTAATGCTTTGGTGATTTGTTTAAGCTTATTTAAATGAACGGCAGGCATTTGTTGTAAATCAAGTAAAATCATACTAATGCGACTATCGTTAGTCGCCTCGTTGATCACTTCAATAATATCGTCGAGTAAAATCTCGCCTGGCGATTCGGTGTTTGATGTGGCATCACTGATGGCCGCTTCAATGGGGTCGATGTAGGTTTTTTCTTCTACAATCGGGCCGTTAAGATTAAGTCTAAGTACTGAGCCGTCCTCAACCATTATTTTATCGCCATCACTTGAAAGCGATACAATAAAAACAATAACCAGCAATAAAAACACTATGTTTAGTATTAAACGGCGTGAAAAGTTAATTCCAGCCCAAATACCTTTAAATACCTTTGCTATCAAAATAGCTCCTTAATTTGGTACAGCTAATACATTACTTGCATCTTAGCTTAGAATAATAATTAATTTAACTGCTAAATCGTAACGAAGTATTTATAACGGCTGTAAACACAGCGCTAATGGTGCTTTTGGCCACTAAAACAGCAAAAAAATGATAGTCAGCAAGTGATTACAACAAATAATTGACGTGGTGCGCGTCTCAATATAAAGCGATTATGACAAAATGAGTGAATTTATAGGCGGTAGGAAGAAAATTATTAGTGCAGATATTGCTTATTGTTTAGCATTAACGCAGAATCGAGTTATGTATACAGGTTAGACCAGTTAACGGGGCACAGGATGTTAGAACAACAATTACAATTAAAACACACACAATTACGTAACCGCTTAGTGATGGGCTCAATGCACACCGGCCTCGAAGAGGGCTGGCATAACCGTAAGCGTTTGCGCGCCTTTTATGAAGCCCGTGCCAAAGGGGGCACAGCACTGTTAATAACCGGCGGCTATAGCCCTAATTTGCGGGGTAAATTAACGCCAATTTCATCCTCATTTAATAGTTACTACGACGTTTTCAAGCACCGTGCTTATACCGATGCCGTACATAAACATGGGGGGAAGATTTGTTTGCAATTATTGCACGCCGGTCGCTACGCCTATCATCCTTTTAATCAAGCACCGAGTGCCATTAAAGCGCCGATCACCCCCTATACCCCTAAAGCAATGTCATTAGGCGCTATTAAAAAAACCATTAAAGACTTTGCTCACTCTGCTCGTATGGCAGAAAAAGCGGGTTACGATGGGGTGGAGATCATGGGCTCAGAAGGCTACTTAATTAACGAGTTTATGGCGCCACATACTAATAAACGCGAGGATGAATTTGGCGGCAGCTTAGAAAACAGAATGCGGTTAGCTGTAGAGATAGTTAAGGCCGTGAGAGCAAAAGTGTCAGCGCAATTTTTAATTATTTTTCGTTTATCGGTGATGGATCTGATCCCTAACGGCTCTACCCCAGATGAAGTGACACGCCAAGCCATTGCACTTGAAAAAGCCGGTGTGGATATTTTTAATACTGGCATAGGCTGGCATGAAGCGCGCGTGCCGACCATTGCCAGTATGGTACCGCCGGGCGCCTTTAAAGAAGCGTCTAAACGTTTAAAAGACGTGATCAGTGCACCGGTGATAGCGGTAAACCGTATTAATACCCCTGCTATTGCGAATGAAATTTTAACCGCCGGGGATGCCGACTTAATTTCTATGGCGCGACCATTATTAGCCGATCCAGAATTCTTTAATAAATATAACGCGCAGCAAACACAGCATATTAATATTTGTATTGGCTGTAACCAAGGTTGCTTAGATCATGTATTTAAAAACAAACGCGCTACCTGTTTAGTTAATCCTCAAGCGGCGTATGAACTTGATTACCCATTAGAGAAAGCCAGCCAAGCTAAAAACGTTTTAGTGGTGGGGGCCGGTCCCGCGGGGTTATCTTCCAGCTGTTACTTGGCTGAAAAAGGCCATACGGTGACGTTGATTGATAAAAACAGCCAAATGGGCGGACAATTTAATTTGGCGATGCGTATTCCGGGCAAAGAAGATTTTAATCATACCTTAGCTTATTACACTAATGAGTTAGCGCGCTTAAATGTTACGGTAAAGCTTGGTGAAGCCTACGATGACAGCATGTTAGCGCACTATGATGATATTGTATTTGCAACCGGGGTACGCCCGCGTGAAGCCAATATTGAGTGCGCTGATGGCAAACGCATATTTGCTTACGATGAAGTGATCCGCGGTGAAGTCACCTTAGGTAAATCGGTTGCTATATTAGGCGCCGGTGGCATTGGTTTTGATATGGTGGCCTTTATAAGCGAGCAACCAGGGCAAAGCATTGCTGACTTTAAAACCCAGTGGGGGATTGAATGTGAGGCACAGCCGCATACTCATGACCGCCAACTCTATATGCTGAAACGCAGTGCGGGCCGCTTTGGGAGTGAGCTGGGTAAAACCACCGGTTGGATCCACCGTCAAGTAGCAAAGCAGCATAAGGTAAAACAAATAGCAGAGTGTCAGTATATTCGCTTTGATGATAAAGGCTTAACGATTAAAGTGGCGGGCGAGCAGCAAGTGTTACCGGTAGACACGGTCATTGCGTGTATAGGCCAAGTGTCAAATAATGAGCTGTTGGCCAATCACAGTGACAATGCCAAGGTCCACGTGATCGGCGGCGCTAAATTAGCGACGGCCATCGATGCTAAACGGGCCATTTTTGAAGCGCTACAGGTTGCCAGAAAAATCTAACGCACGATAGCAGCTATTAACAGCCTTGCTTGTTACTATCAACACTTTGTTACAGCTAGCCAGTGTTTTCGCTGACTAGCTGTTTTCCACATTTTTTCTTCACTAAATCAATGCTATGCTAGCTTTTTATTTTTAGAGGTGGTTATGAACGCAATTGAATTATTATTGACCCGTCAATCTGACGCCAAATTAGTAGCCCCAGGCCCAAGCGAGGAGCAGCTCGCGGTGATCAAACAAGCTGCATTACGTGTGCCCGATCACGGTGGCATTGCGCCTTGGCAGTTTATTATTGTTGAAGGGGATGCGCGTCATAAGTTAGGTGAAATTTTTCAGCAAAGTGCCATTGCAGAGCAACAAGCAGAAAAAATGATTGAGCGTACCAAAGACCACCCGTTGCGTGCACCCATGATAATTATCGCTATTGCTAAATATCAAGCGCATCCAAAAGTGCCGCATATTGAGCAGGTACAAAGCGCTGGGTGTAGTTTATTTGCCATGCAACAAGCGGCGTTTGCTCAAGGACTGGGTGGTATTTGGCGTACTGGCTTTTTTGCCCAAAGTTCGGCGGTTAAAAAAGCACTCAAGTTAGATGAAGTTGACGAAATAGTAGGCTATTTATATTTAGGCACACCCGCAGTAGAGTGTAAAAAACCGACACGTCACAAGGTTGATGATTATTTCAGCTATTTATAATCACGAGCTGAACTTTTGTGCAACGACAGACTCTTAGTTTATTAACCGAGTTACTATGTTAAAGTAGCTTGGTTAGACTCTTAGCTGTGAGAAGTGCATGGAGGCATGATACATAAGAATTCTTCTGCAGTTTGTTTTTTAATCGGTTGTTTTTTGATAAAGTATGGATGTTCTTAATAAAAATAACGATAAAGAAGACACATACCATGGGAAATTTATTTTTACGTGAAAAAGAAAACTGGCTAGCGTGGTCATTTTGGGGCGTGATAGGGGCTTTTATCACCTTGTATATTGCCGCAACGACTCACGCAGCGCATTTTATTATCGCTTCAGCCATCTCGGTGTTGGTTATTTTGACCTGGTGGATGCAGCAATCGAAACGCTTTGATTTTGGTCGTGCATTTAAAATATGCTGTTTTGTATTACTGTTAACCGTGTTGCCAGCCTTTTTGTTTGTGGTGTTGCCCAGCGACAACTTAAACCGTTTTGATTTGATTTTTCAAAGTGCGGTATTTTTAACCCTCAGCCTAGTGATGTGTTTAATCTGTTCGTGGATAGCGCGCAGGCCAAAACAATATTACTAAACAGCGCAATTTAGTCTGAGTGCTGTGTAATTAGTGTGAAACGTTTATCTTTTAAGCAGAAATAAGTTTTTTAGCGACTTTTTTATATTAACTCTTTACAAGTTAACTGTTTAGTCATATTATTCGCGCCGTACGGAGAGATGGCAGAGTGGTCGAATGCACCGGTCTTGAAAACCGGCATAGGTTTGTAGCCTATCTAGGGTTCAAATCCCTATCTCTCCACCATTATTTAAAAAACCGCCTTAATGGCGGTTTTTTGCTATCTGGAGCTTTATAATGTCTGCAACCCCTCAGTTATCCACCGCTCAGCGCCTTATAAAACATAGTTTATTATGGCTGGTATTTGCCTATTGTTACCAAAATGCGATTAGTGTGTTGGTTGCCATGGCATTAGATGCGCAACCAGATCATGCTCAGCTCACCGCGTTTATTTATGCTGTTGGCTTTAATCTGTTAACAGCCCATTTAATCACTAAATACGATAAATATTGGCCGCTTATTGCCGCGGCTTTTATGGCAATTGTAGGCTTAGTAGTGATACCGGTATTGCTGTTTGGCGCCAGTGGTTTATTGAGTTTGCCACTAGTTGCTGGAATTTTATGCACTTTACCACTGTGTACCTATATAGTCGGGCTAATAAAAGTAAAACACAGTGAAAACTAGCCCCAAACACGGTTTATTTTATGTTAGCATAGTCGCGTCTTTTAACTAACAAAACGTGAAATACACATTATGTCAGATAATTTTACTACAGATGCTGAAAAAGCAAGTTACGGTATTGGCTTACAAATGGGTGAGCAACTTAAGTCTAATCCTTTTGAAGGCTTAAACCTAAATTCAGTGTTTGAAGGCATGAAAGATGCGTACGCAGGTAGCGCTTTTCAAGTTGAGATCCCTGAGATCCAAGCTGC
>NZ_JBFJHD010000157.1:0-7146 GCF_041613455.1 Pseudoalteromonas sp.
AGGCTCGCGATACCGTTATCTAATTGAAACCAATCGGCGCCGCCAGTTGCGGTATTCCACACGCCAAATACATTTTTATCGGCACCAAAAGAAGGGTAGGTTAAATCGCTGGCTATGATTTGATCGGCAATGCCGTCATTCGGTCCGGTATTGTCAGGGTTAGGGATATAACGTTTGGTATTGGCAGAGCCTGGGCGGTCTTTATAATACAATGCCGCTTGATCAAAGTAATCCAATGACATGGAAAAGTTACCCCGATCATCATTAAAATTTAAACCGTGAGTAACCGTGACTGAGCGACTACTTGCGCCACCGCCTTCGGTGCCCCCCACTTGACTGCGAATGGCGGTGCCAGAAAAATCTTTTTTTAAGATAAAGTTGACCACCCCCGCGACCGCATCCGAGCCATACACCGCCGAGCCGCCCCCAGTTAACACTTCAACGCGCTCAACCAGCTCAGAGGGAATAATCCCAATATCGGTGAGCATAATATTACTGTCGTTGGTAATCGAAATAGGGCGTTTACCATTAACTAGGTTAAGGGTACGTGTGGCGCCTAAATCGCGCAGGTCCGGCGCGTTTATTCCTGAATTACCAAATGAGTAATTACCGTCGGTGGCATCAAACCCTTTACCAAACTGGGGCATGGTTGACAGTACGTCATTCATATTCAGCGAGCCGGTCATTTTTATTGACTCAGCGCTAATGATAGTCGTTGGGCTGGGCGCATCAAAAGTAGAACGAGTTAAGCGCGAGCCGGTCACTTCTATCTTTTCTAGTGCTTCATTAAGCTTTTTATCGCTGTCGGCTGCATAGCTGGGTGCAGCCGTTAAAGCAGTTAAAACCGCCAGTGACACTATGCTTTTACGTGCAATTGCCCGATTTTTAGAACGACATGTGGTCATTTCTTCTCCTGGAAATATTTGTTGTTATGATTGTTGTCAATATTCACCCCAAACTAGTTAACACAATAGATCATTGTTGGTAATGAATATATAATATACAATATCCTATACCCAAATCGTAAACAAGCGGTTAATTATATGTAACCTGTTGTAGCGGTATTTATTTAACGGGTTTTTGTTGGTTAACCTATTGATAGATAAAATAGTTAATTATCGTTTGCGGATATTAAACAAAATAACTAGCAATCGACGTTCGCAGGTGAAACTGTGTTATATGAGGGAAAAAATGAAAAAGTTACTAATATTATGCGGCAGTTTATTTTTTATAGGCTGCCAATCTGTGCCAGCCAGTGGTGTTAATAAATCAGCTAATTTGCAGCGCGCTAAGTTGTTTTCTGCAACCAACTTAGCCACTAAAGTGCATAATTTATCGCTGACACCGCAGTGGATAAATAATAGCGATGAACAATTTTGGTTTGAGCGTTATTCTGCACTGAACGGTCAAGAGTTTGTGCTTGTTGAGCAGCAGCGCCCGCAGCCGTTATTTGACAAACTGAGGCTACAACAAGCGCTTGGCAGCGACGTGAAGATAGATTGGCAGGCAAAGCCGTTGCAGCAACTTGCTTTTGATGGCACCACACTGACGTTTAATTTTGCGCAGCAAAGTTACCGCTGCCAACTAACGGAAAACGCGTATCAGTGCCATACCGTGCAGAGCACCACAGCGAATGAAGCGCGCTATTTATCGCCCAATAAACAGCATTATGTAAAGCTAGAAAAGTATAATATTCATTTATGCAGCAGTGTTGATAAGCGTTGTAAACAACTCACCCATGATGGTTCACCCAGCGAACCGTACGCAGTGGCACACCCGTATCCGGAAGATATGCTAAACGATGCGCATTTTGCAGAGCAAAAACAACTCCAAGTGTATTGGTCAAGCGATAGTAACTATTTAATCAGCTACAAGCTATTTAGAGAAGGCGTTAATAAACTGACGTTAACCGACAGTACAGCAGACAATGATTTTAGTGTCAGTACCGTTAGTTACTATTACCCACAAGCCGGTGATGACGTGTTGCCGATGGCGCAGCTATTGTTAGTTGATGTGGCAGCACAGCGCGCCGATCTATTAGACGCCCCGAAAATAATGCAAACCTATTATGGCGGCGCTATTTGGGGGAAATGGCATAACGACGCATTTTATTATCACGATCGTCGCCGTGGTAATCGTGAATATAATTTAATGCAAGTGCTGCCTAAAGATAAGCGCGTACGCACCTTAATCACAGAAACCGATGACGAGTTTATTGATCCTTGGGTGCAAACGTTCGACAATTTACAGCAAACTAACCGCTTAATATGGAGTTCACAGCGCAGTGGTTATCAACATTTATATTTATACGATACCGTATCAGGCGCGTTAATAAACCCAATAACCCAAGGTGACTTCACAGTTAGAAGCATCAAAGGCATTGATGAGCAGCGAGGGATTGTGTATTTTGAGGCATCCGGCAAAGAAGCGAATGTGGATGCATATTTTCGCCACCTTTATCGAGTTAATTTAGACGGCTCGAACCTCACTTTGCTTACCCCTGAGCCACATGAACATCATAGTTATTTATCCCCTGGCTTTAAGTATGTGATAGACAACTATTCAGATGCGCACACGCCTACTCAGTCTTGGCTACGTGATGCTTACAGTGGCGAAAAAATAACATTACTCGATCAAGCCGATGCCAGCGCATTGACTGCACTGGGTTGGCGCGCGCCAGAGCCCTTTACAGTATTGGCGCCAGATGGCAAAACACCGCTCTACGGGTTAATTTATAAACCCAGTCATTTTGATTCAAACAAGCTGTACCCAATCATAGATGACAGCTACACCGGACCGCATAATTTTTTTACTCCTAAATCATTTGATACCTTTAGCAATCAACGGCCTGCATTAGCCGAGCTGGGGTTCATTGTGATAAAAATGGATGGCCGAGGTACTAGTAAACGCGGTAAAGCCTTTCAGCGTCATAGCTATAAAAATTTAGCCGCGGGAACCGATGATCATGTATGGGCAATTAAGCAATTGGCTAAAAAGCATGACTACTTTGATTTAACGCGGGTAGGGATTTTTGGATTTAGTGCCGGCGGTTACGATACCGTACAAGCTATGCTGCGCCATAATACGTTTTTTAAAGCGGGTGTCAGTGCATCGGGCAATCATGATTTTCGTGTCGATAAAGCTGGCTGGAATGAAATTTGGATGGGGTGGCCGGTCACTGCACATTGGCAACAACAATCAAATTATACCGATGTAACTAGGCTGAAAGGCAAGTTACTCCTCGCGCATGGAGAATTAGACAGTAATGTTCATCCATCAGCGACGCTGCGCTTGGTTGATAAATTGATTAATGCGAATAAAGATTTTGACTTACTGATTATGCCCAAAATGGGACATGTGTTAGATACCAGTCCGTACTTTGTTGAAAAGCGTTGGAAATTCTTTATTGAGCATTTGAAACCTTAATCATGTAGCCATTAGTAAGCTAACAACGGCTTGTTGTCCGCGCTGTGTTTATCGGTAATAGGAGGTCACTTAGCGGACATAAGGCCTTGTTTGTCATAGCTAGGCTGGTACACTTACCCGGTTTTGCTGTTTCAATGATTGAAAAATACCCTCCCCATGGATTGGGCCAGTTAGTTGGGTTTTTAAAATGGAAAAGGATAGACGTGTGATTGCACTTTTATTTGATATTATAGGTATGACGGGTACTTTTTTAGTAGTTGGTTCATTTTTTTTATTACAGCTAAATAAAGTGGCGCCCACCAGTTTAGTGTATAACATGATGAACTTAAGCGGTGCTATCTTATTGCTGATCAGCCTTTGTTATAATTTTAACTTAGCCAGTTTTGTAATAGAAATATTTTGGATTGCCGCCTCTTTAATCGGTTTATATAATTACGTTAAAGATAAATCGCGCCAAGCGAAGGCATAAAGCTATTTTTTGTACCGTGAAGTTGCCTAATTTCACGGTTTTATATTTTTAATACAATTGTTAACATAAAGTTTCTATCACTATTGGTATTAAGTCGATAAACTACCGCCTATTATTAACAGCTAACATTACCCGTTTTATAGGCGTTTATGTTTTTTATTCCTAAAAAAATTATTTTCGCAGTGCTTTTACTGCTTTTCTTGCTGGTGGTCACCTTTTGGTTTGGCCGCATCCACGACTTAGAACAGGCAAAAGCACAAGCCGATCTGCAGGTCAGTCAACTGAATAACTACATTGACAATGAACTGTCGCGTTTTGCTGCCATTCCCCAATTATTAACAAATAATGAATTGCTGATCCGTTTTACTAACAGTGAAGAGCAGCATTTTAGCTCGATTAATAATTATTTAGCGGATGTACAAAAAGCCAGCGGCGCATCAGATATTTATATACTCGATACCCAAGGCGATGTGATTGCCAGTAGTAATTGGCAAACAGATTATACATTTTTAGGCAATAACTTTTCTTTTCGGCCGTATTTTAAACAAGCCTTTGCCGGTGAAAAGGTTGCCTACTTTGCACTGGGACAGCGTTCTAAAGAGCGCGGTATTTACTTTTCGCAAGCAATATATCATCAGGGTAAAGCCATTGGTGTGGTGGCACTAAAAGTGAATGTGGCTAAATTTGAAAACGACCGTTCATTGCTCAATACGGCAAAAGGGAGCCATTTTTATTTACAATTACCGGACAATGTTATTGCCATGTCCGATGAGCCAAGTTGGCGGTTAAATAGCTTTGTTGAACTTGATATCACCGCGCGCCGAGACATTAAACAGCGCCGTGCGTATTTAGACTATCAACCGGGGATCATTGCGCACCAGCATTTTGAAAGCCACGATATTGAGCAGTTTAAAATTGCCCAACGTTTATATGTGGGGGCCTCTCAACCGTTACGCCATTTTAATAGTAAAATGACCGTGTTAGTGGATGTGTCTAACGTGGCAGCCATGCAGTTACCGCGGTTGTTATGGCTGATGGTGTTTTATAGCGTGTTTATTTTTATTGGCTATAGCTTACTGGCTCGTTTTGCCGGCTATAAAAAACTGCTTTACTCGCGCCATAGCCTAGAGCTTGAGGTGATTGAGCGTACTCAAGCACTTGAACAAGCGCAAACCGCCTTAGTGCAATCGGCAAAGTTGGCCACCATAGGGCAATTAAGTGCGGGCATTAATCACGAAATCAACCAGCCATTGTGTGCCATGAATGCCTATTTAGCCAGTGCAAAAATATTGCTGAAAAAAGGCAAGCACAAAGCGTTACATGAAAACTTAGTCATTATTGAAGGCTTAGTAGAACGTGTTCATAAAATAGTGGCGCAGCTTAAACACTTTAGTAAACCCTCAGAAATGCAACTCAGACCGCACCCATTGTCGGCATTATTAAATAATGCATTGATGATCACCCAATCACAATTAAAGCAAGACGATGTCACAGTGCAGCCGCCCAGCTTTGATGAAAATATTGTGGTGTGGGTGGATGCGCTTAAGTTTGAGCAGGTATTAGTTAATGTGATCACCAATGCGTCACAAGCGATGCAGGACGCAGCAACGCGGCAATTACACTTTGAGGTGGAATGCTTTGATGAGCGGGTGAAACTTTCCATTATAGATAGCGGTCCAGGCATAGAACACCATGCCTTAGGCGCTATTTTTGAACCTTTTTATAGTACTAAGTCCAGTAATGGCTTAGGGCTGGGTTTATCGATTTCAAAACAAATTATTGAGTCGTTTAATGGCTCGCTTAGCGCTCATAATTGCCCTACAGGGGGCGCGCAGTTTATCATTAGCCTTTCGAGTAAACAGGAGCCATAGCATGGTTGAACAATTAACCTGTAAACAGGTTATTGTCATAGACGATGAAGCAATGATCCGCGATTCATTAAACCAACTACTGTCTTTAGAAGGGTACGAAGTACACTGTTTTAGTGATGCCAGCACTGCACTGAGTCGCATCAGCCGCACCTTTATGGGCGTGGTACTGAGTGACATTAATATGCCGACGATGGATGGGCTACAACTGTTAGAGCAAATAACCGCGTTTGACAGTGAACTCCCGGTGATTTTTTTAACCGGTTACGCCGACGTTGCGGTGGCGGTTAAGGCGATGCAGTTAGGTGCGTACGACTTATTTGAAAAGCCGTTAAACGAACATTTGTTAGACTGCATTGCACGAGCGTGCGATAAACGCAGTTTAGTGATGGAAAATAGAGCACTGAAACGTGCGGTAGAAAAAACCTCAGCGCCTGGCGTGCGCATTTTGGGCGAAACCGCCAAAATGCAGCATATGATGAAGCTACTTAATACGGTTATCGACACGCCTGCAGATATACTCATCGAGGGCGAAACCGGCACCGGTAAAGAGTTGGTAGCGCGCTATTTACACGACCATAGTACTCGTTCTAGTTGTCAGTTTGTGGCAATTAATTGCGCAGCAGTGCCTGAGCAACTGATTGAAAGTGAATTATTTGGCGCGGTGAGCGGCGCGTATACCGGGGCCACCAAAGATAGAAAAGGCAAATTTGAATTTGCTCAAGGTGGCACGGTGTTTTTGGATGAAATTGAAAGTACTCCGCTGTCGTTACAAGTAAAGTTATTGCGCGTGCTTGAAGAGCGTAAAGTGACCCCAGTGGGCGGCAATCATATTATTGATTTAGACATTCGTATTGTTGCAGCCACTAAGGTTGATTTGCTGGCATTAGTTGATGAGGGCACTTTTAGAGCAGATCTGTACTATCGCTTGAGTTTAGTAAAGGTTAATATTCCGCCATTAAGAGAGCGAAAAGCAGATATCCCGTTACTGTTTAAGCACTTTAGCTCCATCGCTGCGACCCGATTTTATAAACCGCTGGGGGCATTAAATGTGGAATTAGAGCAACGTTTATTAGCCTATGATTGGCCTGGTAATGTGCGAGAGCTGAGAAATCAAGCCGAGCGCGCGGTGTTACTAGGACCCGAACTGGCGTTTACTGATAATCCCGCAAACGATCAGCAGGCGTTAGCGCAAGATTTAAGCTTGGCCGAAAAAGTCAGTTATTATGAACAGTCTTTGTTAGAAGAAGCACTGCAGCGCAACCAGGGCAGTATTAAAAACACCATGGCCACACTGCAAATTGCCCGCAAAACGCTTTACGATAAAATGCACAAATACCAATTAAATCGCGATATGTTTACTGACTAACAGCTCATTCAGCG
>NZ_JBFJHD010000158.1:0-7135 GCF_041613455.1 Pseudoalteromonas sp.
GTTCCATACGCGCTTTGGCTGCTGGCGGAAAGTGCTCTTTAACGTAGACCTTACCTAAAATCTCCCCTAACACACTATTTGATGCATCAACGGCTTGCTTCCAAAGCGGAGCTTGTTGTTCTACGCCGCGTAACGTGCTGCCGTAAAAATCAAACTTTAGATCGACCAACTCTTTATTGAGTAGCTGAGCATAATTACTAACAAAGTGAAATTTAAGGTAGTTTTGCCATGTGGCTAAATCGGTGTTGTTATAAATACTGGCGAGCTTTGCAAAGTAGCTCGGCTGACTCACAATGAGCTCGGCACTATTAATACCTAGGGCATTAAAATACGCAGCAAGATCAAAGTCGCCCAGCAGCGTATTCGCTTCATCCATACTCATTTTATTATACGATTTAGTCGCATCACGGCTTTCTACTCGGCTCCACTGCGCATCGGCCAGTGTTGCTTCAAGAGCAAAAACATTGCTTGCTGCGGCATCAGCATTGGCAACCCCAGCATGCGCTAAAATAGCACTCATGTAGGTTTGGTAGGTAGCGCGAATTTTGCTAAATTTTTCATCATTTTTTAAATAATAATCACGATCCGGTAAACCTAAGCCAGATTGATAAGCATACAAGGCATATGCACTGGAGTTTTTAGCATCGTTATTAACATACCAGCCAAAGGGTAACGTCCCCCCTTGTAGTTGCAACTGCGCCATTAATGTAACCAGCTGTTGTTTATCTGTTATTGCATCAACACTTGCTAGTGCGGGCTCTAATGGCAACATGCCAAGCTCTTCACGTGCCTCTTCTGCCATATAGCTTTGATAAAATGCCGCGAGCTTAGCTTCATCACTACCCGCTGCAGCCGCGCTGTTCGCAACCGCGTTTTCAAGCACGGTTTTCATCGCTTTTTGCGACTCATCATATAATTGTGAAAACGAACCATAATTAGACTTATCAGCGGGAATTTCGGTGTTAGCTAACCATTGACCATTTACATGGTAATAAAAGTCATCTTGCGCACGCACCGACTGATCGATATTTTCCAGCTCGATGCCCGATCCCAACGCAGCGACTGGCGTCTTAATTGTTGCCGTTTTGGTTACTTGCGTTGCAGGCTGCTTTTCACCGCACCCTATTAATCCAAGGGCCATGGCAATAGCAGCGGCGGTGATAGTTATTTTTTTCATAAGGATCCTACTGATTAGTGAACACAAATAGCTATTTCATTAAAAGTTAGCGGCAACAGCTGTAATCATTGCGTGCTGTGATTGGAAGTGTTTAATAAAATAAGCATCAATATCACCATCATAAACCTGATGCGAACAACAATAAAATAGAATGTGTAACAAAGTATTTTCAATTTATTACGCATAAAAATAACCGCTTAGATAAGCGGTTAAGCGACAAAATGAATTGCGTTGATTACTTTTTATTGCTGCCATGACGAGCCAGGCGCTCGAGCTTTTCTTTTAATGAAGGCGGGGCCGAAGCAGCAAGGGCCGTTAAGTATTCAGCCGTTTGCAAACTCATTTTGCGCGAGTTCGTCGTTGCCGTGCCGCTCGTTTTACTCACCGTACTTAAACGCTGAGTGGCTTGCGGGTTAGCCGTAATTTTAATTTGCCCAAGCTCTGCCATACCGGCAGCCCTGAAGTGAGACAACATGTCCATTTTTAAATAATTTAGCCGCAGCGCAATCGGTGCCGACACCGCTTCTATCATTAAGGTACCGTCGCGATAATTACTCACTCGGCATTTATCCGCTAATTTAGTACCTAAAAAGTCACGTAGTAAGGTTTGTTGTTGATCGAGGGCTTGGCTTTTACCCGCATACGCCGACAAGCGGTTGTTAAGCCCTGCCATAATATCGGTTAATGGTTTTGGCGCATATCTATCTTTCGCCATATTACACCTCGTAAAACGTGTTGCTGCGATGGCTCAAGTCAAGCATCGCTCAACTTGAGTATACACTGCGCTGTGCGACTAAGCGCCTGCTATCTGCATTTGCTCTATTAACACTGAGCCAGTTTGAATACCACCGCGCTTTTCTATATCGCCGCCAAGCGCCACAATGCCTTTAAACATCTCGGCTAAATTACCGGCAATGGTAATTTCGCTTACAGGGTATTGAATTTCGCCATTTTCCACCCAAAAACCCGCAGCGCCACGCGAGTAATCGCCGGTGACGGTGTTAACGCCCTGCCCCATCAATTCAGTTACCAGCAAGCCGGTGCCCATGGTTTTTAACAGTGCGGTTAAATCATTATGAGTGTGCTCTACCAACCAATTATGAATGCCACCGGCGTGGCCGGTAGGCGTCATATTCATTTTGCGCGCTGCGTAGCTGGCTAATAAATAGGTTTGTAATTCGCCACCTTGAATGATTTCACGATCAAAGGTTTTTACCCCTTCGCTATCAAACGGTGACGAGGCTAGCCCTTTAAGAATGTGTGGGCGCTCGGCAATATTGACACAATCACTAAAAATTGGTTTGCCTAAGCTGTCCAGCAAAAAGCTCGACTTGCGATACAAAGCACCACCACCAATAGCCGACACTAAATGACCAAACAATGAATTAGCAATGTCAGCCCTAAAAATAACCGGCACCTTCATGGTGCCTAGCTTTTGGCTGTTTAGTTTAGCCAGTGTTTCCGCAGCGGCTTCTCGCCCTACTGCTGCCGCATCGGTTAAACCGGCTTGATCGCGTGCCACGGTATACGCCGAGTCACGTTGCATGTGTTCGCCTTCTTTGCCTATCACCATAGTACTAATACTGTGACGAGTACGAGGAAAACCCGCGATTAAGCCATGGCTATTACCATAAACTCGCAGCCCTTGATGCGATGAAAAACTGGCGCCATCCGAATTAACAATACGCGCATCAGCATTCAATGCCGCTTGTTCGGCAGCATGACATAGCTCAATTCCTTGCTCCGGAGTGACGTCCCAGGGGTGATATAAATCAAGATCTTTTGGTGCAAATTCAAGCAGCGCCTTATCAGCAATGCCATTACACGGATCGTCTGAGGTAAATTTGGCAATATCTATCGCTTTTTCAACCACAGCACGTAATGTTTTTGGGCTTAAATCGGCGGTAGACGCCGAGCCTTTATTGTTACCCACATAAACACTAATGCCTAAACCACCATCTTGGTTAAACTCTATGGTTTCTACCTCGCCCATACGAGTACTCACCGATAAACCCGAAGTGCTCGACATCGCGGCTTCTGCGGCCGTGGCGCCTAATTTTTTTGCATGTTCGAGCACGGCTGCTACCGCCTCTTTTACTTCAGAGAGTTGAGAATAAATTGGATCGTGTTGTGGGCTTGTCATAAATATAATCCTGAGCCTTAAAGGCAATATTGCACGCTATTCTTATATGCAAATGCTAACACACTCAATGCAGCACATCAGCTACTATTGCTATGGCGGCGTGCAGTTTGTACTGCTGGATTTCGCTTACCCTACTGGGTATCACGGCAGCGAGGTGGTTATTGCCTACTTATAACTGGCAAATTGATATACTGGGTTAATTTTAGCTAACAGTGCCACGCACTGCAGTAAATTTAACCATAAAATATCCACATACCCAATTAATATAATCATGTATAATGGTAAAAGTTATTTATTTAGAAGAGCACCCCATGGCGAAGAAAAAGAGCAAGTCTGCTGAAATTGAAGAAGAAATTATATATGTCTCTAAAACTGAGCTGAAGCGCGACGCGCAAGAGCTACATCAGTTAGGAGCTGAAATCGCTAAAATGGGTAAAAAGCAACGTGAACGTTTGCCGCTCAATGATGATTTAAAAGAAGCCATGGTAGTTGCTGACAAAATTAGTAATAAAAGTGATGCCTATCGTCGCCATTTAAATTACATCGCTAAAACATTACGCACCGTAGAAAATATCGAAGAAATCAAAGCGATTATCGATATTATGCTGAATAAAAATAACCAAGCAGAAGTATTAATTAAAAAAATTGAGCAACTGCGTAGTGATTTAATTGTTCAAGGCGATGAGCTAATTAACCCCACTATTGAGCAATACCCGATGCTTGAGCGCCAAAAAATGCGTCAATTAGTCCGCAATGCAGCCAAAGAAGCAAAAGCCGAAAAAGTAGGCAAAGCGCACAAAGAGTTATTTCAGTATTTAAAAGATGCGATTATGCAATAATTAGCCTCACGCTAACATAATTAAAAAGGTGCTACGGCACCTTTTTTTGTTGTAGATCAACACCGCTTGCGCACGACTTTTTTATAATCCGCAGCTGAATAATTATTTAGGTGTCCGTGATGAAAGAACTGCCAATCTGGGATCAAACCCTAATCGAAAAATACAATGTGGCTGGCCCTCGCTATACCTCATACCCAACCGCTTTATCACTCACAGAGGGTTTTCAACAGCAAGACTTGCTCAGTGCCATGGCGTCAGCAACTAGCCGCTCGTTATCGCTGTACATTCATATTCCCTTTTGCAGCCAACTTTGCTACTACTGCGGCTGTAATAAAGTCATTACCCGCCATCAAGCTAAAGCCGATAGCTACCTTGATTTTCTTGCAACAGAAATTATCGCTCAAGCACCGCTATTTAAGCACTATACGGTAGAGCAGCTACACTTAGGCGGCGGTACGCCAACTTTTTTAACCAGTACACAAATGACCCGCTTAGTTAAGTTATTAGAGCAACACTTTAACTTTAGCGCCCATACTGAGCGCGGTATTGAAATCGATCCCCGTTCGCTGGCCGATAATATGCTGGTTAATTTAAGGGACTTAGGCTTTAATCGCGTGTCATTTGGTATTCAAGACTTTAACGATGCGGTGCAATTAGCGGTGAACCGCCCACAACATGCAGACAAGCTTAAACAATTAATAACCCAAGCACGGCAGCTGGGCTTTACATCAATTAATGCTGATATGATTTATGGCTTACCGTTACAAACCCCTAGTAGCTTTAAGCACAGCATAGCGCAATTGATTGCACTCAACCCCGACCGTGTTTCAGTATTTAATTACGCTCACTTGCCTGAGCGCTTTGCCGCACAGCGGAAAATTAAAAACGCTGATTTACCCAGTGCGCACGATAAGTTGACTATGTTTAAAAATACTCTTGAGCAAATGTTAGACGCAGGCTATCAATTTATTGGTATGGATCATTTTGCTAAAGCCGACAATGAGTTAGCAATAGCGCAAAATAAGGCCGAGCTACATCGTAACTTTCAGGGCTATACCACCCATCAACACTGTGATTTATTAGGCTTAGGGGTCTCGTCAATTTCGCTAATTGGCCACACCCTATTACAAAACCATAAAGACTTGAAAAGCTACTACCACGCGCTAAATACCACACACGGCAGTGCGATTAACAAAGGCGTACATTTAAACAGCGATGATGTAATACGCGCAGCAGCAATTAAAACGCTTATCTGCCAGTTTGAGTTAGATATGCGGGCGTTTAGTCAGCACCATGGCGTTAACTTTAACCACTACTTTGCAGATGCACTCACGGCGATTAAGCCGTTAATAGCCGATGGCATGGTGACTATTGCGGATAATATGCTGCGTGTGACTGCGCGTGGTAAGCTATTTATTCGTATTATTTGTATGTGCTTTGATGCGTACTTACAACAGCCCCTAAATAGCACTCGCTTTTCGCGGGTGATTTAGCCACTGGCCATCCACTAACAGATAAAAACAAAAAAGCAGACCAAGGTCTGCTTTTTTGTTTTTTAACATTTAAACGTCAGTCACCAGTACTTATCGAGCTAATTAAATACCACATTTTCGCTGCCTGGGGCCGCTTTAAACTCGGTAATAATTTTTGCACAGTCAGCTAAAATTTCATCTTTGTGCGTTTCTTCTGCTCGCCACCGCGTAGTATCTTGCTTAAAAATCTCTTTTTTGCTGTATTTTTTACGTGCATCGTGAGTCGGCATTTCTTTAACCACTTGGTACATTTTATAAATGCCCGGATATGCTTGTGTTAAATCTAGTTCCGATTCAAACCCATACTGCGACATAAGCACCCAAATACGTAAACAGCCTTCTGAAAATTCACATTGCTGCTCGTGCATAGCACGTGCTATTAAGTGAATGCTATCGGCTAATTTGGCATTACGCTTTAAGCGCGATTGCTTTAGCTTTTGCTGTTGCTCTGCCTGCTTTTTAGCAATTAATTTGTTTTGCGCATTTAGTTTATAAAGCAACTGGCCCGCATAAAAAGCCAAGCCCGCTATAATCGCACCACCTACTAAAAAGGCTAAGATCATCGCTGTGCTCATTACTGACCCTTATTACTTTTCATCGTCGTCATCTAGCCATTCATTGGCTAAATCATTTGATAAGTACTGATCAAAGTCTGAATTAGCCTCTTCACTAAAGTCGTCTTCAAACTCGTCTTCATCTTCAATGCCTAACAGCTCGCACAATGCTTGATGACGTGCAATGCGGCTATTAAAGTATTTAGCATCTTTGCCCGTCAGCATTTCACCTTGTTCATGGCGCTCCACTAATTTTAGTAAGCGCTCATCGTTTTCAAGTGCTGCTAACTCTTGCTCAGGTGTTAGTTCCGGCTGTTGCGACTTTTTAAGTTCAGCGGTTGGCTTTAAGTTACGCTTCATTTCTACTTTCGGCTCAGCAGCAACCGCCACTAACGGCACCGCTTTTTTACTGCCGATGCGCTTATCTTTCGCACCAGTATTTGCCTTACTTTGTTGCTCAGTTAATAACTCAGGCGCGTTACGTGAACCCGGCTTAGCGCCTTTGGTTTTTTTTACGCGCTGCTCTTTTAATGCACGCATTTCTTTAAGCTTATCTTGGCTTAAACGAACCGGTCCATTTGATGGAATTTTACGTGATTTTTTCTTTCTACTCATAATCTTGATCGTCTCACTTAAGAGGTTTTGGGCGAGGCGCAAATCAATCGGCATCGCAATGCTGGCCTAGCCAGAAGAATTCAGTTTGCACTATAAAGCTTGGGTTGCTCTACTTTAGCGGCTAAATCAGCTTATGGCTGATTTTAAACGGTCACCATTGTAACAGGACAAATAAAAAGGCGGTAGAGAAAACATCTCTACCGCCTACTAATCTGAGCGCCATTATCTGGACACTTCTCCCTTCGACTTTTTAGTCTTTATTATTATTGTTATTA
>NZ_JBFJHD010000159.1:0-6985 GCF_041613455.1 Pseudoalteromonas sp.
GACCGTATAAGGGCGGTTTTTCGTGAGGTTGGCAACCGTGGCCACCACATCCGGGTTTTTAACTAAACTCAGGGTTAACTCATCGCCTTGTTTCTTCATTTTTTGCGTTGCTACATTGGCGGCGCGGTAATCGGCCACGGCTGCACAGCCAATAAATGCATCTGACTGCGGAGCATAGTGCAGTGATTCAGCTAATAGCTGCTCTGCGCTTTCTATGCTGATCAACTTGGCGCCGGCAGGAGGGGCCAGGGTAACTGGACCCGAAATCAAATTAACCTTTGCGCCCAGTTGTAATGCGGCGTGTGCCAGTGCGTAACCCATTTTTCCTGAGCTGTGGTTAGAAATAAAGCGTACCGGATCAATAGCTTCACGCGTTGGTCCGGCGGTAATGGTTATGGTTTTACCGGCCAATAACTGCGGCTGTGGTTGGGCAGTACATAGCTCAACCAATTGCTGTGGCTCTAACATACGCCCTGCGCCCACATCACCACACGCTTGCTCGCCCTTGCCGGGTCCCCAAATAAGAACGTTGCGTGCTTTTAGCGTGGCTAAATTAGCTTGGGTGGCCGGGTGGGCATACATTTGTTGATTCATTGCAGGCGCAATAGCCACTTGTGCAGGGGTAGCCAGCAATAGCGTAGTGAGTAAGTCATCGGCAATACCGGCGGCCATTTTGGCGATAATATTGCTGGTGGCGGGAGCCACTAAAATTAAATCGGCCCATTTAGCAAATTCAATATGTCCCATGGCGGCTTCTGCTGCGGGATCTAGTAATGAATCTGAGACTATTTCGCCGCTCACCGCTTGCATCGTTAATGGTGTAATAAAGTGTTTCGCTGATTCGGTCATGACCACTTTAACATCACAATGCTGCTCTTTTAAGCGCCTAACGAGTTCTGCGCATTTATACGCTGCAATACCACCGCTAATGCCTAGCACTATTTTTTTGTTGGTTAAATTAATCATGGTTGCTCATCAGTGTTATTTAATATTGTGGCTAAAATAGCAAATCTTGACTCGTACAGCTAAGTTTTTAAGCTGAAATAACAGGCTAATTCTAAAATTTGCATTACAGTTAGAGAATAAGTGAATAAATCAAGGATGAATGATGCAACTTTCAGCTTTACCTGCTGCGCAGCGCCCACGTGAAAAGCTCATAGCCAAAGGAGCACAAGCACTCAGTGATGCCGAGTTACTGGCCATTTTTTTGCGTACCGGCTTGCCCGGCATGAACGTTATTGAATTAGCGCAGCATTTAATTAATGAAAACCAAACATTACAGAGCTTATTCAATGCAACGCTGGAGGAGTTTTGTGCTCAAAAGGGGCTAGGTGTAGCGAAATATGTGCAATTACAGGCGGTGTTGGAATTGAGTCGCCGTTATATGCAAGAGCAATGTCAGCGCGATACCGTATTTAATTCACCTAACGCTGTGTATGAGTATTTAACGTTGCAAATGCGAGGCTTGCAGCAAGAGGTGTTTATGGTGTTGTATCTCGATAGCCAAAATCACTTAATAAAAGATGAAATACTGTTTTACGGCACCATTAATGCGGCCAGTGTTTATCCTCGCGAAGTGGTTAAAGCAGCGTTAAAAAACAATGCAGCGGCAGTGATATTAGCGCATAATCACCCCAGCGGTATTGCCGAGCCAAGCCAAGCAGACAAACTCATTACCACGAAATTGCAACAGGCACTGCAATTGGTCGATATTAATGTGCTTGATCATATTATCGTGGGGGGAGAAAACTGCGTTTCTTTTGCGCAAAGGGGGCTTATTTAGCTTTACTTTTGCAGAAGTGTACTAAAAATGAGCTGTTTCGTAGTTTTTCGCAAATTAGTTTAATTTAAATGCAGTTTTTACTTTCCCTAACGGCATTCGATCTTTATAATTAGCCGCTATCAAATTTGCACATGAGCTGATTGGATGAGATCAGTAATTTGATCTCTACCTGTAAAAGCTGTATAAAGAGCGCCCTTCGATTTATCTCTAGGGCACGAATACATGGCCTTAGGGAAAATTAAGCTCGAGCTAAGTTATTGGAGATATATAGACATGGCTAAAGTATGTCAAGTTACAGGTAAGCGTCCAGCGGTTGGAAACCACCGTTCACACGCGAGAAACGCGACTAAACGTCGTTTCCTACCTAACCTACAAACACACCGTTTTTGGGTTGAAAGTGAAAAACGTTTTGTAACATTACGCACTACTACAAAAGGTATGCGTATTATCGATAAAAAAGGCATTGACACGGTTCTTACAGAAATCCGTGCTCGTGGCGAAAAAGTTTAAGGAACTGAATTATGCGCGATAAGATCCGTTTAGTTTCAACTGCTGGTACTGGTTTTTTCTACACTACCGACAAGAACAAGCGTAACATGCCTGAAAAGATGGAAATCAAAAAATTCGATCCTAAGGCTCGTAAACACGTGATTTTCAAAGAAGCTAAAATCAAGTAATTTTAGTTTTCTTTCAGAATGTAAAAACCCAGCCTCGGCTGGGTTTTTTGTTTTAAATTGCAAAAATATCAATTAAAGCTAGATTTGTATTGCTGTTATTGTGCAACCATTGCATGCGGTTGCTGCCACTAGGCATTTTGCACTCAGCTTTATGCTTGCGTATAATACCGCGCTTGTTTAGTTTATGGATGTAGCTTAGGTATACAGCACCAGTTAGAGCAGAGGGATTAGCATGAAGAGTTGGTATTTAGTGATATGTAAACCGCGTCAAGAAGCGCGCGCGCAGCTGAACTTACAAAACCAAGGGATAGAGGCCTTTTACCCCAAGTTAAGCACTGAAAAGCTGGTTAGAGGGCGCCGTAGCGTAAAGCAAACAGCATTATTTCCCAATTATTTATTTGTTTGTTTAGCAGCTGAAAACGGTAACTTTTCTGCGGTTAAAAATACCCGTGGTATCAGCGGATTTGTTGCTTATGGGGCTCAGTATCAACGGGTGCCGAATGAGCTGATTGCCCAGCTGAAAGCCGAGCGTTTAGATAGCCATGAATCACATATGCCACAAGCGGGCGACCGGGTGACTGTGAACAATGAGTCGTTTAAAAATATAGCCGCTATTTATAAAGAGCCGGATGGCGATATGCGCAGTATTTTACTAATACAGTTGTTAAATAAACAAATTGAAATAACAGTCAATAACCAAGAAATAGATAAAATTTAACTGCCTTCAGTAAATTAATGCTCCTCACTTACTGCTTTGCTGGCGTGAGTAAGGAGCAACAGCTCCTAAATTAAACCTTAAAGTCCTCTACCGATATTCTCAGCTCTTCGGCTAGTTTTGCTACTTCTGAACTAGAAATATTAGTTTGCACCGCGCCTTCGGCCGTTTGCTCTGCGATGGCTACAATAGACTCCAAGCGCTCGCTGATCTCCTGCGATACTTGTTGTTGCTCTTGTGCTGCGGTAGATATTTCTTCACTCACATTATGGGCTTGCGACACCGCTAAGGTAATTGAATCGAGTGCACTATTCGCAAGGTCGCTTTGCTCTACACATGAAACCGCTTGTTGTTTACCCTTGTCCATTGCCGTTACTGCGGCTTCTGCGCCTTTTTGCAGCGATTCAATCATAGATTGTATCTCTTGGGTCGACTCTTGCGTTTTGCTTGCCAGTGAGCGTACCTCGTCGGCTACAACAGCAAAGCCTCGGCCGTATTCACCAGCGCGGGCCGCTTCAATTGCGGCATTCAAGGCAAGTAAATTAGTTTGCTCAGCTATGTCACGAATAACATCTAAAATACTGCCAATCGAGGCGCTATCTTGATGCAGTTTATTAATAACATTGGCAGCTTCATCCACTTCGTAAGCCAGTTGTTCAATGGTGGCTTTGTTTTGATTAGAAATCGCTTTAACGCGCTCGGCTTCATTATCGGCATTTTTAATTTCGCTTAATGCTTGTTGCGCGCTATTGCTTACCGTTTGTGAGGTGCTGCTCATTTCGGTGGTGGCGGTTGCGGCTTGCTCTACTTGTGCTTGCTGATTACGAATGGCTTTGCTTGACTCACCCGTGATGGTAGAGGTTTCTTCTGAGGCCGCCGCAAGTTGCGTGGAACGTGAAATAATGCCTTTAATTAAAATACGTAAGCTATCGATTAAGGTGTTACAACTTTTAGATAACTCACCAAATTCATCTTTGGCGCTGTCATCTAAACGCTGTGTCATATCGCCACTGGCAACAATATTTAAAATACGGTTTACTTCAGCCAGTGGTTTGGTAATACGGCTGACGGTAACAAAGGCCACAATCACAGCAATAATCGTAGCGATGATCATGCCAACCCATGTCCATAAATTAGCCGAGTCCACATCGCTGCGCACATCTTGTTGCAGTGCAAAAGCCACATCGCTGGCTTGTTTAACCAATACGTCAATTTGAGCCAGCGCTGTTTTAGTTGCTTGCTCTGCTTGCGCAAGTTCACGCTCGGTAAGACTAATGGCATCAATTAAGCGTTTTTTATTTGCCGCAAGACTGTTATCACCGGTGATATTGCTTTCTAGTATATCGACATACTCTTTTAGCGGTACATATAAATCATTATTGCTTTGTTCAATAGCGGGCTTGATAAGAGCAATGGTGCGGATCACTTCATCAAAGTAATACTGTTGTTCATTTTTAACAATATCAAGGGTATTGAGGGTTTTAACCGTGAGCATATCGGTGCTGTTGCTGACCACCGACATAAAGTTGTTTTCTAGGTTGTTCGCTGCTTGATAAGCCCGTGGGTGATCTTGCTCTAGGCCATCAATATCAATAATATCGAGCACAATTGAATTGGCGTCTTCGGCAGCAAGCTCTATGGTTTCGAGCTGAGACTTCAGAATACTATTAAGTGCTAACTGTTGGCTTTTATCAGCCAGTAGGCTTTCTACCGTTGCTAAAAAGCTTAAATAGGTTTTCTCCACTTGCTGGCTACTTTTATTTAGTTGCGGATCATTTTTAACCACCGCTTGTAACTCTCGATGCAGCGTATCAAACAGCTTTTTTTGTGCGAGGACTTGTTTTTTTATTGGGTCGAGTTGCTGTGCTGAGGAGGTATAAAAACTGGCTTGAGCCGCTTTGCTCATTAAAATAAACTCAGCTTGTAACTTGGCGCTGTTATTTAAAGCAGGTAGCGATAACTGATTCACTTGTTGTGTGGAACGATCAATATTTGCTATTCTTATTAAAGAGTTACCGCCAATAATTAAAAGTAACAGAGTGATAAAAATAAACCCACCCCAAATACGTTGGCTTACTGTTAGATTCATACGGGTTTCCATTCAAAAGTACATCAGTTAAAACTTATCGGCGTTTACTGCAATAAGTTAAGTAATTAACATTAATTATTTTAATATTGGCTGATTTTTATGATTAAACTTATAACTACGCCGCAGTTAAAACAGCACTGCTACGGCTATGCAAAGTAAATCAACACATTGTGAACAAGTTGTAATTATTAGATTTTAACATGCATCATTAAATTTAACAGATGTAGCAAATTTTTTCAGTTTATTTAGCTAAAAGATGTGATTTTTCGACGGTTTTTTGTTTACTGGCAAGCTCTATTAAGGTCATTGCGCCGCCCCATACACAGCCTGTGTCCAAGGCTAATAGGTGTTTATGAGGGGTTTTTCCTTTTAAGGCTGCCCAGTGGCCAAAAATAAGGGTTTGCTCAGAATTGGTGATCGCGGGGTGCATAAACCAAGGTGTTAAATTACCACCACTCGTCAGCTCACCTTTAGCCGTTAAATCGAGCTGCTTGTCGGCGGTTAAAAAACGCATTCGAGTAAAATAATTTACAATGTAGCGAAATTTTTCTGCGTCACTCAGTTGCTCATGCCAACGGCTAGGGTGCGGTTGATACATAGTGGTAAAAAAGTGCGCGGCGTTGTCACCTTGATAGCACTGCTGGGCAAACTGCGCGTGCTGCAAAGCACGCTCTATTGACCAGTCAGGATTGAGCCCAGCGTGAGAAATAAAGCATGAGTATTGCGCAAGGTACAGTGCCAAAGGCTGAGTTTGTAAAAAGGCGATATAACGGGCGAGTTTATCGCTTTGAAATACAGCGCTTAACTTGTCGTGCGGGTTAGCGGGTTTATTTAATAGGTAGCAGGCAATTAGGTGTAAGTCGTGGTTGCCTAGGGTGATAGTGACACTATCTTGGTGTTTATAAAGAAACTCTAAGCAGGCCAGTGAGTCCGGCCCGCGAGCAACAATGTCACCGACTAGGTAAAGGTGATCTTTGCTGGGGTTAAAATTAACGCGCTGTAACAGGGTGTTAAACTCGTTAAAGCAACCTTGCAAATCACCTATTGCGTAGTCGGCCATCGTGGTGCTGCCGCTATTAGTGCAAAATGTTAGGGCAGGCTAAACGAAACACCTGGATCGGCGCTTGGAACTCGGCGCCAAATTCATTGCGTAATGTATAGTGACCCTGCATAGTGCCTACCGGAGTGTCTATAATCGCACCACTGGTGTATTTATAGCTTTCGCCAGGAGCTATGGTTGGGGTTTCGCCCACCACGCCTTCACCTTGCACTTCAGTTTCTTTGCCATTGGCATCGGTAATTAACCAATAACGACTGAGTAATTTCGCACTGCACAAACTATGATTTTTAATGGTGATAGAGTAAGCAAACACAAACTTATCGAGTTCAGGTTGTGATTGCTCTTCCACATAAAATGTTTCCACAGATACCTTAACAGGTGATCCAATATTACTGCTTGTTGTCATAAATCCAGTTTGCTATATCAATAAATTGTTGTAACGATAAGCGCTCAGCACGCATAGTAATATCAATGCCAATGCTGGTTAGCTCTTCTGCGGTAAGTAAGTTACTTAAGCTATTACGTAATGTTTTACGACGTTGGTTAAACGCTTCTAAACACACATTGTTTAATATTTTTACACTTTTTGCAGTGCGTTGCTCCGGCTTTTTAGGGATCAAGCGGATCACTGCTGAGTCTACCTTAGGCGCGGGTTTAAAGC
>NZ_JBFJHD010000160.1:0-6937 GCF_041613455.1 Pseudoalteromonas sp.
CCACATCAGAGCTGACATAGGCATCGCCATGGGTAGCATGGTACATTGCCTCTATTACGGCTTGTGGTTTGATTTTGTCGCCATCGGTATTGTAGTTAAGGCACTTTTGCTCACGCCAGCTGATGATTTGACGCCACCAATCTTCTTGTGCGCTACGATCTATGTTAATGCTGCTTTTATCTATACCCGCTTGTAATTGCTCAATAACCGTTGCTAAACAACCAACCACCGGAATATGCGCTTTAATTGTTTTAGAGATTGAGGTGGGATCAACATCGACATGCACTATAGTCGCATTAGGGCAAAACTTTTGTACATTATTAGTCACACGATCATCAAAGCGGGCACCTAGAGCGAGTATAACGTCGGCGTTTGCCATGGCTTTATTGGCTTCTAGGGTGCCGTGCATACCCAGCATACCAATAAAGTTAGGATGAACCCCAGATATGCCACCTAGCCCCATCAGCGTATTAGTGATAGGCGCGTTGAGTGACTCAACTAAATGAGTTAGTTGCTCCGACGTGTTAGACAACACAATGCCGCCGCCTGAATAAATGACCAGTTTTTTGGCTGCTAAAATGGTATCAACTGCTTTTTTGATCTGTTTTGAATGCCCCTTGATATTAGGGTTGTAGGTTCTGATATCGGTTGCAGCAGGAAACTCAAAAGCAAACTTTAACTCTGGGTTTAGCATGTCTTTAGGTAGCTCAACCACCACCGGCCCTGGGCGACCACTACTGGCTATATAGAAGGCTTTTGCCAAAATGGCAGGGATCTCTTTAGCGCTTCGACAATTAAAACTGTGCTTTACTATCGGACGAGAGCAGCCAATGATATCGGTTTCCTGAAACGCATCGTCGCCAATTAAACTGGTAGGTACTTGACCAGACAACACCACCATAGGAATAGAGTCCATATAAGCGGTGGCGATACCGGTAATGCAGTTTGTAGCGCCAGGCCCCGAGGTAGCCAGCACCACGCCTACTTCGCCAGTTGCTCGTGCATAGCCATCGGCCATATGAGTAGCCGCTTGTTCGTGACGTACTAAAATATGCTCAATTTCGTCTTGCTGAAACAGGGCGTCATATAAATCTAATACTGAGCCACCGGGGTAGCCAAATATATATTTTACCTTTAATTGTTTTAATGCCTGAACAACTAGTTCAGAGCCATTATAGTGTTGTGTGCTCATCCTCATTCCTCTGCGCGCTATTTTTATGCATAAAAAAACCCCCGCGGCGGGCGGGGGTTTTTAAAAAGCAGTTTCACCTTTCAATACATCCCCGCTGGGCTTATCACTAAGACCAGTACGAGTACGACTAAAAGGCGAATCTGTGTATTCATAATTGAGTTCTCTGTCATAACACAAGCAGCCGCTTGTGGTTAAACGTTAAATTTTGTATGTGGTTATTTTTAAGGCTTTTGCCGCACGATGTCAACCGCGAAATGGAGTTTTTTGCATTGTTTTTGCAAAACGTGAGAGTTTTTAATTTAACTTAGTTGTTTATTAGACTAATTAACTATTTATTAGGGCGAATTATGCAGGATTTAAAAGCAAAAAAGCCAGCTAATGCTGGCCTTTTATGCACTGAGTTTAACACTAATAAGGTTAAACGCGGTATTGCTTATTACAGACGGTCAATAACCGCTTGAGTAAAGTCAGTAGTGCCGTGGCTGCCACCTAAGTCGCGTGTGGTACGGTCGCCAGACTTAATTACATCAGCAACGGCACTACGAATGCGCTCTGCAGTGTCGCCCATTTCAAGATGCTCTAGCATTTGAATTGACGCTAAAATAACAGAGGTTGGGTTAGCTAGGTTTTTACCCGCGATATCTGGTGCGCTACCATGTACGGCTTCAAAGATAGCGGCATCTTCGCCAATGTTTGCACCTGGTGCCATACCTAAACCACCCACAAGGCCGGCACATAGATCAGATAAAATATCGCCAAATAAGTTTGTAGTAACAATCACGTCAAATTCTTCAGGTGTCATCACTAGTTTCATACAGGTTGCATCAACAATCATTTCTGTTGATTCAATTTGTGGGTAACGCTCTGCAACTTCACGTGCTACTTTTAAAAATAAACCCGATGTTGATTTTAGAATGTTTGCCTTATGCACGGCTGTTACTTTTTTACGCCCTTCACGCACAGCTAGCTCGTAAGCAAAGGTAATGATTTTTTCTGCGCCTTCGCGAGTAATAATCGATTTAGCTTCTGCTTCGTTACCATCTTCGCTAACCACTTGGCCTGCACCTGAATACATACCTTGGGTATTTTCACGAATAGTAATGATATCAATATCATCGTAACGTGCTTTAGTCCCTACAAACGATTTAACCGGACGCACATTGGCGTATAGACCAAACTGTTTACGCAAAGTGACGTTAATAGAAGTAAAACCTTCACCTACAGGCGTGGTTAACGGGCCTTTCAGAGTGATTTTGTTTTTAGCAATGGTATCAATTGTTTCTTGCGGAAGTAACTCGCCTGTTTTTTCAAGCGCCGCGAGGCCAGCATCAACAAATTCATAATCAAAATCGCATCCTGCGGCTTTTAGTATTTCAAGTGCTGAGTCGATAATGCTTGGGCCGATGCCGTCGCCTTTGATCACTGTTATGGTTTGTTTGGCCATTAAGTTTTCCTTTAAAAGTTTACTGTGTGCATAAATAATAGTTTCTCAGGTGAATTATTACTGATTAGAACATTTATGCGAGTGTGACTGAATATAACGGCGCATTTATACCAATTTATAGTCTATTTTGCTAGTTTATACTATCAATACTGGGTATAAACTGCGTTTATAGCTGCAATAATTACACTAAATACTATTAGCAATAGCGAGCGTGTTGAGCTTTGCAAAAAAGCGTGATTTATCTTGCCAACCCTGCGCCTGTAATTGTTGCTCAAGTATTTGTTGTTGCCACGCCGTTAAGGAGATCGTGGGCTTAAAGACAATTTGCACTACCGCTTTGAAGGCAACCCAGAGTTTAGCTGGTTCATTAAGCTTACTTTTAGCGACCTGTTCGGCATCTAATAATGCACCTGCCCATGGGTTATCATTGAGCAGTGATGTGGTATGCTGGTTTAAAGCGAGCGTATCTAACTGCTCTACACCAAAAAATGCGGCAATAGGGGTATCAAGCGTATTATCTTGGCTGTTGTTAATGGTTATTTTGCGTGATAACTGCGCGCTACATTGGCCAAACACATAATAGCTATAGGCATATAAAGCTAAGCTAATATGTTCTACTTGATGCTGCTTATTATGGCAAACCAACGCCGAGAGTATGGCCACCATATTTGCTAAACGTTTGACTAAAAAAGCCTGTAATGGGTGCGCAATGGCGTACACTAACTGCTCAAACACCACGCGCTGAATGATTGCTGGTGCATTATTATAACCCACCATAGATAAGCTGTGTTTTAAGTCTTTAGCCACAAGCCCCTCTTTATTATACGCTGTGACAGCTTGGCATACGCGGTTGATAACCTGCGGATACGGCTCTAGTAAACTACTTAAGCGACGATAGCTGTATTCTTGCTGCAATCTGATGCGGGTGAGCAGATCATAAAGTGTATTCGGGTTGCTATTTTCTGCGCCATGAGGTTGTACGTATTCGGTATCCCAGACTTTATAGAGGATGCGTTGATCATTACACAGCCACTGCACTGGCTGATCGCACAGTGCTGCTTTAACACGATACCAGTGCACTTTTTTGTGCGCCGTGTTTATTAGTATATGGCGCTGTTCGTTATCGGTGGCTAAATAAACCATGTTTTGCTGTGCGTAAAGTGTGCGGCTGCCTGGCACAGCCGCGCCAATATGGGCAATTAATGTTTTTAATAATTGCTGGGCAAACAAATTAGGGGTGCGTAAATACAAATCACCCACCGCTTTATAAAAATTAATATGTTGTTTAGCTGCATTACAGGTGATGTTGGTTGCTAAAATATTGGCAACAGCCACAATAATACTGCCATTATCATACAGCATGAGTTTAGGGGTGGTGACCAGTGCGTGTTTGTATTTGATCAATTTAGCTAATACTTGGGTGATTTGTTGAGTAGGGTGTTTGGCTGTGAGTAATACCTTGGCCGCAAGCTTATGACGTAGTTGCCATACTTTTTTATCGCGCTGATTAAACGGCTGTTGTTTGGATAATTTAGTTAGCTGCTCACTGACACATAAATTCTCGACTAATGACACACTGATGTATAAGGTACTGAGCTCATTATCATAGCGCTGGCTAATGCATAAGGCAGTGGTTATAACACACTGATTGATCACTAAATTCGCTGCATAGCTCAAATGCGGTTTATACAGCATAAGTTGCGCTTGCAGTGCAGCAGGGTGTTCACGGTAAAGCTGCAGGTATTGCTCGCCAAGGTTGCAAATTAACGGGTAACACGCTGACCATTGAGCCTGATCGGTGTGGGTAGCTAAAAATAGTTGCGTATTATCTAGCAGTGATTTAATTCGGGTTGAGATCAGCTCATCCATTTCGCATGTCCTCAATTAGCTTTCTTGATAGAGCTCGTATGCACCCGCTCCCCATAAAATGAGTTGCCCGTTTTTAAACAATAAACCAGTACATTCATCCATGGTGGTTATGCCATCAGAGGTTTTATGTTGCGTGCGATAAAACACAATTTGCCAAACCTGATCACCTTGGCGTTTGGCATAAGTGAGATCAGGGCTACCTAGGTAATCAAGCACCGTGTTGAGAGTTGCTGTTTCTGCGACTTGTAGTTTTTCGATATAGCGTTTATTAAAAGCTTCTCGGTCTTGCCAAATCATTGTTTGCGGATCATCTTTATAAAACATGATCACTAATGTGGCGATAAGCGCGTATAACCCTAAACCTAAAATTAAATATCTAAAAAACTTTTTAAACATTATTCACTCTAACTACCCAAACTGCACCCAGTATACGGTGTGTAACTGCACAGTGCTAATAACTTGCGACTAATTGAGCCTGAGCTGCTTTAAACTAAAGCCTAACTGGATATCGGTGCGTAAACTAACCAGTTGTTTAGAAATAACATACATTTGCATATTGTCTTTGAGTTTGTTTCGAATGCCTGCACTCAGCGTCTCGTCTGCCAGCGCTTGTGCAAATGAGGGATAGTTATTAACCAACTGCTGGGCCGATTTTGTGCCAATTCCTTTTATTCCAGGTATATCATTGGTTTTGTCACCGGCAAGGGCCCAAAAGTCAATCAGCCGAGATTGCGGCACACCAAAGCGCTCAGTAATGCTACTGCTATCTAGGTACTGTTTTTTAAAATAGTCATACACGCTAATGTGCTCACCTAACATAGGTAAAAAACCTTTATCGGTGGAGACTATGGTATTACTAATTGCGTTATTAGCCGCTTTATTAGCTAATGTGGCAATAATGTCATCGGCTTCATCGTTAATAGGTTCAAATACCACAATACCTGTTTCCTCTATCGCCTGTTTAAATAGTACTAAGGCGTCGCGCAGCGTGGCAGGCATTGGTGCTCGAGAATGCTTATACTCGGGGTAGTAGTGGTAGCGCCAACTTCTATCACCATCAAATACCGCAATGGTGTGAGTGGCATTACTGCTGGCTAATAACTTTTTGCAGGCATGCGCAACGCGGGCGCAACTTGCTTTGAGCATTTGTTCATCGCTATGGTGTTTTTGATTTGCGTCAACAGCATAGATGCGCCTAATTAAATTAAGCGCATCAATTAATAATAAATGAGGTTTCAATGGCAGTAACTCATGCTTCTATTGTATAGCAAGGAGTGTATTTACTCCCCGGTAGCTTCATTCTTCCTTGTTCCACAAAGGCTTGTAATAGTCTGTCCATGGCTTTCATTAAATTAGGCTCGCCGCTGAGAACATACGGACCATGTTGTTTAATCGCTTTTAGGCCTTCTTCTTTGACATTGCCCGCCACAATACCAGAAAACGCACGGCGTAAATTGGCAGCCAGTTGTTGCGGTGGTTGTTCAAGGTGTAAGTCTAACGCGGCCATTGCTTCATGAGTTGGGTAAAAGGGTTGTTGAAAATCATTTTCTATTTTCAAGGTCCAATTAAAATAGTATGCATCACCTTCGCTTTTACGGTACTCACGCACATTTGCCATGGCCGATTTTAGCTTTTGCGCCACCAGCTCTGGGTTATCTATAATCACTTCAAATTTATCAAGTGCTGCGCTACCTAAAGTCATTTCAATAAACTGACATAATTCGTTAAAGTAGGTTTCGCTGTGTTTAGGCCCTGTTAAAATAACGGGAAGGCACTGTTTTTCATTTTCGGGGTGCAATAAAATACCCAACAAATACAGCAGTTCTTCAGCGGTGCCAGCCCCACCAGGAAATATAATAATGGCATGCGCGGTACGCACAAACGCTTCTAAACGCTTTTCGATATCGGGCAAAATCACTAACTCATTAACGATAGGGTTAGGGGGCTCTGCTGCTATGATACTGGGCTCCGTTAAACCTAAATAGCGGTTGTCAGTAATGCGTTGTTTAGCGTGACCTATGGTAGCGCCTTTCATTGGGCCTTTCATCGCACCTGGCCCACAGCCGGTGCAAATATTTAAGCCACGTAAACCAAGTTCGTAACCCACTTGTTTGGTGTATTTATATTCTACTTCGCTAATGGAATGTCCGCCCCAACAGACTATCATGCTAGGTTCGCTGTTTACTTTAAGGGCCCCGGCATTTCTGAGCATGTCAAACACCATATGGGTGATGGCTTTTTGCTCTTTAAGGTCTTTTTCGTATTTTTGGCAGATAAACAGAATGTCGCGGATCACGGAAAATATATGCTCGTGAATGCCGGTAATAATATCGCCATCAACAAAGGCAATATCGGGTGGGTTTTCTAACTCAATTTTAATGCCCCGTTCGCGACTGACTAAGCGAATGTCAAAATCTTGATATTTATCGTAA
>NZ_JBFJHD010000161.1:0-6928 GCF_041613455.1 Pseudoalteromonas sp.
GAACATTGTATTTGGTAAAGTATCAAGGACTGTCCCTTGCATTTCGATTACGTCTTCTTTCGCCATGTTTAGCGTAACACCTCTTTAATAGTTAAACGCTGCAGATTCTGCCCAAAATACGCCAATAAGTAAAGGCGCAGCCGCTATTTTTGCAAATTAAATAGTCAACCACTGATCATTGACCTGTTTTTGCGCCGGTAGGAATTGTGTTTTATAGTTCATTTTTGCACATTCATCTATTTGGTAGCCTAAGTACAAGTACTGTTTGTGTTGTGCTTTAGCAAACGCCAGCTGCTGTAAAATCATCACCGTGCCTAAGCTAAAATGCTCGTACTCGGGGTCGAAAAACGTGTAAATAGCCGAAATTGCGTTGTTCATACAATCAGTTACCGCAACGGCGACTAAATTATCTTGATCCCACAACTCAATAAAGGTGATGTCTAACCAATTGCAAAATAAAAAACTTTGAAATTGCGTTTTATCCGGCGGGTACATACTGCCGTCGTGATGGCGCAAGCTAATATATTTGCTATACAGCGGGTAGTATTGTTCGCGTTCAACATGGGAATATTTCACCTCAAAGCGGGCTTTTGCTTTGTTTAGTTTACGTTTTTGCGATTTTGTCATAATAAACTGCTGCGCCAACACGCGCACTGAATTACACGCACTGCACGCAGGGCAGTGCGGCCGGTAAATTTGGTTACCACTGCGACGAAAGCCTAATGCTAACAAGGCTTCAAATTTATCAGTGCTGTAGCAACTGGGTTCAAGGATCACTAACAGTTGTTCTTGGCGGTTTGGCAAATAACTACAGGCAAACTCTTGGGTTAAGCCAAGCCTAGCAGGAAGTTGGTCATTCATAAATGTTAGTCAGCTCCTGTGGAGTCCACATACTGGGATTGAGGGTGTAGTTATGGGCGGCCTTCAGCTTAGCAATAAATGTGGCGCGCGGGATCACGGTTAAGCCTAAACTGCTTAAATACGGGTTTTCCAGTTGGCAATCAATAAAGTGGGCATTATGGCGTTTCAGCCAATTAACTAATGCCCACATGGCTAATTTAGAACAATTGGTTTGATGGTGAAACATCGACTCGCCACAAAACACCCCATTTTGCATAATGCCATATAAGCCACCTGCAAGCTCTCCTTCGCGCCATACCTCGACACTGTGAGCAATGCCTGCCTGATGGGCGTTAATATACGCTGTGAGCATATCAGTGGTGATCCAAGTGCCTTCTGTATCGAGTCGTTGCTCCATACACGCAGCAATGACCTCTTCAAAGGCGGTATTGATGGTGACTGTAACGGGGTGCTTTTTTAAGTGCTTACGTAAACTTTTACTAATATGAAAATTATCAAGTTCAACAATACCGCGCTCGCTGGGTGACCACCACATGAGTGGCTCATCTTCACTAAACCACGGGAAAATACCATTTTTATAGGCGTTACTGAGTCGCGCTAAGCTTAAATCGCCGCCAATAGCGAGTAACCCGTCGGGGGAGTCCAGTGCATACTCTACCGCTGGAAATGCAATATCGGTATCACTGAGCTGGTATAGCAATTTTTTCATACAATACTTCAATTAGGATGAATGACAAAAGTGTAACGAGTATTGAGACATAAAAAAAGGCTGATGGTTCAGCCTTTTTCTTTAACTAGGGTAAGCGGTTATAGGTTATCTAAGAAACGCTCTGCATCTAGAGCTGCCATACAGCCAGTGCCAGCAGAGGTGATCGCTTGACGATAAATGTGATCTGACACATCACCGGCTGCAAATACACCCGGTACGCTGGTTTGCGTTGCGTTACCGTTTAGGCCCGACTCTACAACAAGGTAGCCGTCTTTCATTTCTAATTGACCCACAAACATATCGGTATTTGGTTTGTGGCCGATAGCAATAAATACGCCCGCTACATCAAGCTCTTCGGTGGCATCTGACTGAGCATCTTTAATGCGCACGCCAGTGACACCCATTTGGTCGCCTAATACTTCGTCAAGGGTACGGTTGTAATGCATTACTACATTGCCGTTAGCAGCTTTTTCAGTGAGGCGATCTGCAAGGATTTTTTCACTGCGGAAGCTATCACGACGGTGAATTACGTGTACTTCTGAGGCGATGTTCGATAAGTACAGCGCTTCTTCTACTGCGGTATTACCACCGCCAACAACCGCTACTTTTTGCCCTTTATAAAAAAAGCCATCACAGGTAGCACAGGCCGAGACACCACGGCCCTGAAAGTTTGTTTCTGACTCTAAGCCTAAGTACTTAGCTGAAGCGCCAGTGGCAATGATCAGCGCGTCGCAGGTATAGGTGCCTTGATCGCCTGTTAGCGTGAACGGGCGTTTCGACACATCTACTTTATTAATGTGATCAAACACAATTTCGGTTTCAAAGCGCTCAGCATGCTCTTTCATGCGATCCATAAGTGCTGGACCCGTTAAACCATGCGCGTCACCAGGCCAGTTTTCAACTTCTGTGGTCGTGGTTAATTGGCCACCTTGTTGCATACCGGTAATTAATACTGGGTTTAAATTTGCGCGCGCAGCGTATACTGCCGCTGTGTAACCCGCAGGACCCGAGCCTAAAATAAGTAACTTACAATGTTTTGCTGCTGTCATGTTTTTTCCTAAACGATTAATTCACTGTGTAATGCGCTCGATTCTAAGAAAAACAAGGCGGAAGTAAACAAAATTTGAGATTCTTTTTTTTAGTAAATGTAAATGCTGTGCAATATTGTGTACTGCTAATGGCATAATTAATCACCAATAGCTAAAAATAGTACAATAAACAGCCTAATAGGCAACAAAACTGCGTTAATTCATGACCCATTTGATTTTTTTTGTTATGTTTTACCTAATTTTGATTTGTCACTGATAGATTATGTGACCTAAGTGAATAGGCAACTATGTTATTTTGGCAGGAAAAACCCGCATTTGGGTTGACTTCAAAAGACGTTAACGTCTTAACCCATGCGCAAGAGTACCGTACGCAATTGCTACGTTTAATTGCCAATGCAAAAACACGCATTTATATCACCACGCTTTATTTACAAGATGATGAAGCCGGGCGAGAAATTTTACAGGCATTGCATCAAGTATCATTAGCTAACCCAGCACTGGAAGTAAAAGTGCTGGTGGATTTTCATCGCGCTCAGCGTGGCCTGATTGGCGCTGAAAAATCCGAAGGTAACGCCAGTTTATATTGTGATTATTTAGAAAAGTTTCAATCAAACGTGCAAGTGTATGGTGTACCAGTAAAAGCAAAAGAGTTATTTGGGGTGTTGCACTTAAAAGGGTTAGTGATTGATGACACCTTACTGTACAGCGGCGCAAGTATTAATAATGTGTACTTACAGTACCACGATCGCTATCGCCTTGATCGTTACTTTTTAGTTGAGCAAGCGCCATTGTGTGATTCTGTGGTGGAGTTTATAGAATCAACCTTATTAAGTTCGCACGCGGTGCCGCGTATTGATATTCGCCCACTGAAAAAATTAAACGACTTTCGTTTAGAGCAAAAGCAACTAATGCGCGAGCTTAAAACGGCCAGTTACAGCGATGCACAGCAGGCTAATACTGAAGCATTAGGTATTCGCTTATTTTTAGGCTTAGGGCGGCGTAATAATAAATTAAATCGCTTAATTAAAAGCTTGTTTGATACCACCGAGCAAGAGCTGGTGTTATATACCCCTTACTTTAATTTTCCGGCACCGTTAATGCGCTCTTTACGGCGTTTATTAAAGCAAGGTAAACAGGTCACTATTGTGGTCGGGGATAAAACCGCTAACGACTTTTATTTACCACCCAGTGAGCCATTTAGTAAAATTGGCGCACTGCCTTATTTATACGAAACTATTTTGCATAAGTTTGTTAAAACGCAAAAGCGTCACATTGATAACGGCAATTTAAACGTGTATTTATGGAAACACGACAGTAACTCGTTTCATTTAAAGGGGATCTGCTCTGATAGAAAAGTACACTTACTCAGTGGCCATAATTTAAACCCGCGTGCGTGGGGACTGGATATTGAAAACGGCATTTTAATTGAAGATCCGCAGCAAAGCATCATGCCGGCAATTGAAAATGAAAAGCAGGAAATTTTGCAGCATTGTCGGCGTTTGACCGGCCCAGCGGATTTAGAAACTATCGACGATTATCCGCAAGCGGTGAAAAAGATCCTTGGCCAAGCGAAACGGGTCAAAGTAGACTTTATTATTAAGCGTTTTATATAAAAAATTTATAAAATACGCAGACAAAAAAAGCAGCTAATTAGCTGCTTTTTTTATCCAGCAACTTAGTTATAAGTTGCTGATCTTAACACACCCTGAGGTAATTAATACCGTCAGGATACGTTGCCCCATTAGGCGTTTTCTACGGCAGTGCGAGGGTCAACATAGTCCATGTTGAACGCTTCAGCGACTTCTTTATAAGTTACTTGGCCTTTAATTACATTTAAGCCGTTTAAGAAGTGCGCGTCGTCAAGTAGTGCTTTTTTGTAGCCTTTATTTGCAAGATTAATAATAAATGGCAAGGTCGCATTATTAAGCGCAAAGGTAGACGTGCGTGGCACAGCACCAGGCATATTTGCTACACAGTAATGTACCACTTCATCAACAATAAACGTCGGCTCTGCATGCGTAGTGGCTTTAGAGGTGGCAATACAGCCACCTTGGTCAATCGCAACGTCAACAATTGCTGAACCTGGTTTCATGGCTTTAATGTGTTCAGCGGTTACTAGTTTCGGTGCAGCTGCACCTGGAATAAGTACACCACCAATCACTAAATCAGCCTCTAAGACATGCTTTTCAAGTGCATCTGCGGTTGAATAGATAGCACGTACTTTATTACCAAATTGCGCGTCTAGGGCACGTAATACATCAATGTTTCGATCTAATATTACCACGTTTGCACCTAAGCCAACCGCCATTTGAGCGGCGCTACGGCCAACCATACCACCACCAATAATAACCACTTTGGCAGGCTCAACACCCGGTACGCCACCGAGTAACATGCCGCGGCCTTGGTTAATTTTTTCAAGCGCCTGTGCACCTGCTTGAATAGACATACGGCCGGCAACTTCGCTCATTGGCGCAAGTAATGGTAAACCACCGCGTGCGTCAGTTACTGTTTCGTATGCAATACAAATGGCTTTACTTTTAACAAGGTCTTCAGTTTGTGGAAGATCCGGGGCAAGGTGTAAGTAAGTGAACAAGATTTGGTCTTCACGTAACATGGCACGTTCAACCGCTTGTGGCTCTTTTACTTTGATGATCATCTCAGCTGTTGCAAATACATCAGCGGCAGTCGGTAATACTTCTGCACCGGCTTGAATGTAATCTTCGTTAGTAAAACCAATACCCATACCTGCGTCGGTTTCAACAAATACTTGATGGCCGTGATTGATTAATTCACGCACGCTCGCAGGAACCATACCTACACGGTACTCATGGTTTTTAATTTCTTTAGGTACACCTATAATCATAATTTTGCCTTGTTAGAACTGGATAAGTTTTTTCACTATTATATTCATGCAA
The DNA here is from genome assembly GCF_041613455.1 of Pseudoalteromonas sp. GTDB lineage: Bacteria > Pseudomonadota > Gammaproteobacteria > Enterobacterales > Alteromonadaceae > Pseudoalteromonas. Next base: position 5,535 of record NZ_JBFJHD010000161.1, read on the forward strand.
AGCTAGTGTGTCTCACCTTTTTTTTAACAAATTTCAGTGTTAATATCTATAAAATGTAATAAAACAGAATAATCAACTAGGATAGCATGCATACATTATTAGATAGAATAGATCGCAAAATATTGGTGGAATTACAACAGGATGGGCGGTTATCAAATGTTGAGCTGGCAAGAAGAGTTGGCTTAAGTGCCACGCCATGTTTAGAGCGTGTAAAAAAACTGGAGCGTGAAGGTTACATACTTGGTTATAAAGCCGTAGTGGATCCGGCTAAGTTAGGGCAAGGGTTATCGGTGTATGTTGAAGTGACTATTACTAAAACATCCCCCGATATATTTGATGAGTTTAGTGCCGCAGTGCGCAAACACAGCGAAATAATAGAGTGTCATTTAGTGTCGGGTAATTTTGATTTTTTATTAAAAACCCGCGTAAATGACATGTCGGAATACCGCGGCGTGTTAGGTGACATCCTATTAAAACTGCCGAGTGTAAGCGAAAGTCGTACCTATGTAGTAATGGAAGAAGTAAAAGGTGAAGAAGGCGTGGTTATCCGCCCTTATGTTGTTTAGTTGTAGTGGCATTAGGTGCAATGAAGTGATTGCATAGGTGATTTGCTCGCGGTTTTCGCTGGGGCGTGCTTAAAATATAAAAACTTGTTCATAATCAGGCCATCGAGGTTAAGATAAAGTGCAACAAAAGGCATTTCCTGCTAAGGTATTTGACTGCTAACTAAGTATAAATAACCTCAACCAGTAGTCGTGACTATTTCGGGCTGAACTTAGGTTAACTAAAATAATAAAGAGGAATAGGGAACTATGCGCCTAAACGGTGTGCAAAGACTATTAGAAACAGGGCTTATAATAAGCACCTTTGCAGCGGTATTTATTTTATGTGCTTTAATTAGCTTTGATCCGGCCGATCCCGCATGGTCGCAAACCGGTGAATTTAGAAACGTAAAAAATATTACCGGCACCGCGGGCGCATGGATAGCCGATATTTTATTACTGACCTTTGGCTGGCTTGCCTACTTTGTACCCGCCGCAATACAGCTGTTTGGCTATCTATTATTTAAACAACCGCATCGTATTTTGCAACTCGATTACACCACATTAGCACTACGGGTAATTGGCTTTGCGTTATTTATAACCTCAGCCACTGCCATTAGTAGTATTAATTTTGACGATATTTACAACTTTTCATCCGGTGGGGTAGTGGGGGATGTGATAGCCACGGCGATGATGCCGGCATTTAATTTTACTGGCACCTCTATCTTATTGCTGTGCTTCTTTTTTGCGGGTTTAACCTTATTAACCGGTGTGTCGTGGGTACAATTTGTTGACTACTTAGGCAGTTTAATTGTTAGCTTGTATCATATTATTGCTAATTACGCTCAAGGC
>NZ_JBFJHD010000162.1:0-6848 GCF_041613455.1 Pseudoalteromonas sp.
CTGTTGGTTCGATTGCATAGTGCCAAATTGTGCTTCACCACTGGCATCGGGCTTTAATAAACTTAATATTTTATAGCCAACCTCAAAGTCAAAGCCCTGATCTAGCCCTTTGCCTGCGCCATAGTAGCGTGCCGCAATGGGCAGATCCGCCCAGGCTTCGCCGACTAAATACGCCTCTGGATTAACACTTTTAACGTATTGATTAAAGTCTTGCCAATATTCTATGGTTTCTTGGGTATCGGCTTGGGCATCAGCGCCCCCTTCCATGGCAAAGCGTACAGCGTCTAGCCTAAATCCGGCAACGCCTTTATCGAGCCAAAACTTAGCCATTTTTTTCATTTCACTCACCACATCGGGGTGGCGTAAATTTAAGTCGGGTTGGCTTGCACCAAATGCACCATAGTAATACTGCTGACGCGTTTCGTTCCAGTGCCATACGGCTTCGGGTTTATCGTTATTACTCCACGCATGCCCCCAACCACTGCCGGCTTTAGGCAGATCGTCACGCCAAATAAAATAATCGCTAAACGGCGCTTGTTGTTGTGCCGAACGCTGAAACCAGTCATGTTTACTAGAGATGTGGTTGATCACTAAATCTAATATCACCTTCATGCCTTTGTCATCGGCGGCTTTTATAAAGGCTTCAAATTCGGCCATAGTGCCATAGTCACTTTCTACTTGATAAAACTCGGTAAAGTCGTAACCATGATAAGAAGGTGCTGCAAACATGGGCGTAAGCCACAGTGCATTAACCCCTAACTGTTGTAAATACGGCAGTTTTGCGGTCATGCCATTAAAGTCGCCATGACCATCGTTATCGCTATCGTAAAAACTGCGCGGCCAAATTTGATAAAATATCGCCTGTTGCCACCAAGGCGTTGCCTGCTGGGCCACTTTGCTTGCTGTGGCTACACTATTTTCCGTGTTGTTGCTGACCGTGGTAGCGGGTTTACAACCGGCTAACGCCAGTGCCAGTGCTAAGGTAGATAAAGTTAAGCTTTTCATTGCATCCCTATTTGTTTATACATGTTAATAGCCGCAAAAATAGCGGCTAGATTTTAACTGTTGCGCCTTATTTTAATGTGTCTGCAACCACGGGGTAGTGATCCCACACTTGCTTATCACTCAATGAGCGCACTAATTTTATGTATTCTGAGTGAGTCCAAGCTAATGGCGTGGCAGAATTAGTGCCTTGGCCATACTGATAACCCGGTTTATTATTGCCAACGCCATCCCACACTTGCTCTGGTAGCATCATGCCGGCATTGGCAAAAGATTCTAAGCCTTTCACATAGGTGTTTTTAATTTGCTGTTGCTTGGCACTGTCTAGCGCATTGTTGGCCTGTGCGGCGGCGATTTCGTAATGCCCGCGTTCACCGGTAAAAAACGGCCACACACGGCCACGTTGTCCTGGGGTTTTTACTCCGCCTTCGGCGTAGTTGGCGCCGGTTACTTCGTCTTCACCGTAACCGTCATTACCGTAGCGGCGATAACCTGGGAATGTGCCACTGCCGTCAGTAAACTCAAAGCTGTATTTAACTTGTAGGTTACTTGGCAGCGTTTCATCGTCGTACTCGGGCAGTGTTTTAACAATACTCGGCGCTAGCGCATCACGCACTCCGTAACGTACCAACTCTAAAAAACCGCCATCTAAAATGAGTTTTTTATTAAACCCTTCACGGCCATTATTAGCAGCAATTTTAGTGTTTGAATTTGCATCTTGATCTTGGCCAATACGAATGAAGTATTCGCCATCAGTAGCGTCTGAGGTTAAATTGCCTTGAGTGGTGAACATGGTGCTTTCAATGTTGGCGTTATAACGTTTAGCCGTGGCTAAATAACGCTTGGCATTGCTATCATCACCGGCAAGCGTTGCAATATCTGCTGCGGTTATCAGCCCTGCCACAACTGCCGCTGTGGTCGATGGTGAATAACCGGCTTGTTCTTCCCAGCGCTCTTGTTGTGTTGCGGGCGGAGTGATTTGCGTGTCGTTCCAAAGAATTTTAGCGCGACCTCCGTCCACTAAAAAATCAGCCGCGGGTTTCAACATACGCGCATACCAGTCGCTGAGCTCACTATTTGATAACACACCGGCTTGGTGTAATTTCCACGCTAGCATAAGTGGCATGGCGGTTTGATCTAACTGCACCCCGACCCATTCAAGCTCGCCATCAACATGTGTTTTCTGTAAAAACCAGCCAGTATCGCCTTTATTGCCTGGGGTTTTACTGTTTACTTGCACTTTTTCAAGGTAGCTAAAAGCGGTTTTTGCCGTCGCCGTATCGCCAAGCGCCATAAATGCCATGGCCACCTGATAAAAATCGCGCACCCATACTGCTTTATACCCTGTTGAGCCGGTTTTTGCCGATACTGTTTCGCCCCAAGGGTTTGATAAAGAGGCGATCAGCGCTCCTGCGTGGGTTTTATCTTCTTGGGCTTTAAGCACCATGGCACTAGTGTACAGCAACTTACCGTTATCGGCAGTTTGGGCTGTCATGTTTTTTAGCGGCGCTAAACTTTCGAGGTAATCTTGCCAACCTATCGCTGCCCCTTTACCGTTGTAGTTATCGAGTACCGCTTGATAACCCCGCGCTAAACTCGCTTGGCCTTGCTGAAAGCTGCTGCGCTCGCTATTACCAAAGCTTAGCGCTAAATCAAACTGGCTGTTTTCACCAATTTCACCCAGCTCTGCTAATAAACTCACATTGCCCGATTGCTCGCCGGTGCTGGTATACACGTCAGCAAGTTGTTGCGTAGTTTTCAGCGCGTTTAAACCATCGCTCACGCCGGTAAAACCAACACTCATTTGTTTAAACGGCGCTGCACCTTGTAATGAAAGGTAACTATCGCCCTGCCATGCAAGCAGTCCTTGGTTTGTGGTTTTAGCAAAATCATCAAGGCCGTTATTATCTACATACGGGTTAACGCTTATGTACGCCTTAACACCTTCCAGCTGGGTATTAAATATGCTGCGTACAAACAGAGTTTGCCCATCAGGGTCGGTAAAAATGTGCTTTTCAAGGCTAAAGCGACCTTGTTTGTCTTTGCTTACTACTTTATAGGCGAGCGATAACGGGCGACCCTGTGCGTCTTGGTGCAAGTAATCAATAGTTACATCAAGCTCGTCCGCTTCAGTCACGGTAAAATTCGGTCCCACCACCACAAACTGCATGTCTTTAATTTGCGCTTGGTGAATTAAGCCAAACATGGTTTCGGTGATCATTCCTTTTGCAATTGAGAACCATACTTTTGATACCGGCCCCGTGGCCGCTGCATCGCTATATTGCCCTTTGCGGTATTGCTCGTACGCGGTACCAATGCCGGTTTTACCCGCGTACGCCCAAAATGGTTCTACGCCCGGGGCACCGGGTGCGGCAACCTCAGCGGCACTGTGCTCTGTTGTTTTAGTGCCACCACAGGCAACCACACTGAGGGCAACCAGACTGGCAGTAATTAGCTTATATTTTTTCATTATTAGCTCTCAATTAAGATTGTTTAACGCGTAATACCGCAGCGGCTGCAAGTACCAACGACAGCGCACCTAACAACAGCGCATAAATGGGTTGATTGGCAAAAAAGTGGCGCAAAATAAGGCCTAATACACTGGCTGCTAATAACTGTGGAATAACAATAAAAAAGTTAAAAATGCCCATGTACACTCCCATTTTGTTACTTGGCACTGAAGTACTGAGCATGGCATATGGTAGCGATAAAATAGACGCCCACGCAAAACCAACGCCCACCATAGGCCAAATAAGTAACGTAGGATCGCTAATTACCATAAAGCTTGCCAAGCCAGCAGCACCTAAAATAAGGTTGATTGCATGCGCTATTTTTAGGCCAACACGCTTAACGATGATCGGGATACATAACGCAGCGAGCGCGGCAAAGCCATTGTAAGCTGCAAATAAAATACCCACCCAATCGGCGCCATTGTTATATGCCGCTGAGCTGGTGTCGCTGCTACCATAATGAAAGCTGGTTACTGCAGAAGTGGTATATATCCACATGGCAAACAAGGCAAACCAACTAAAAAATTGCACCCAGGCTAATTGCTTCATCGCCTCAGGCATAGTGAATACGTCGTTGACCACTTGATAAAAACCACCGCTGGTGCGTTGTTTAGCTTGCAGTGCTGCGGCAATAAACTGAATAACACCAAAGCTAAGTAAACCCGCGGCTAATAAGTACAGTTCTTTTTCTAACTTGAGGGTGCTTACTAACGCTAAAATCGCGACCCCTAACACGCTAAATACCACAGCGCCTTTGCTAAAGTTAATTGGGCTTACCGGCTCGCTTGCCGCGCTTTGCTGATCATCTGCATTAAACGCCGCTAGCTGCTCGGGTGAATATTCTTTAGTGGTTAAAATAGTCCAGCCGACAGCTGCAAATAACACCACGGCACCAAAATAAAACGAGTATTTAACCGAATCTGGAATTTGCCCTGCCGGAGCTGTATTGGCAATATCAAACCAGTTGGTCATCATCCAAGGCAAGGCTGACGCGACCACAGCACCCACCCCAATAAAGAAGCTTTGCATGGCATAACCGGTTGCACGCTGTTTGTTTGGCAGGTTGTCTCCTACTAACGCACGAAAGGGTTCCATGGTGACGTTAATTGATGCATCCATGATCCACAGCATACCTGCAGCAATCCATAAAGTAGGCGAATTAGGCATAATAAATAGCGCTAAAGTGGTAAAAATGGCGCCATATAAAAAGAACGGCCGACGACGACCTAGCTTGCCCCAAGTTTTATCGCTCCAATAACCAATAATAGGCTGCACAATTAATCCGGTTAATGGGGCCGCTACCCATAAAATAGGAATGTCATCAACATTTGCACCTAAGGTTTGAAATATGCGGCTGACATTGCCGTTTTGCAGTGCAAAACCAAACTGAATACCTAAAAAGCCAAAGCACATATTCCAAATTTGCCAAAAGCTCAGCTGCGGTTTGTTATCTTTCATGGACGATCCTCAGGTGTTAAAACAGCACTGCTTAGCGCATTTAAGGTTAAATTGATTTGTGCAGCGTCTGCACTCATGGTTAGCTGCGCACCGGGCTGCGCTTCAAGTAAATCTACTAATTGCGTGTTGCCAACAGCAGTTTGCGTAACTGAGTTTAATGGCAGCTGCACCGTTACTTGTTGTTTTTGCTCAGAAAAGTTGCTGATCACCCACAGTTGTTGCTGCCCTATACGACGGCTAAATGCCAATACATGCGGGTTATCTAGCACCGTTAACGGCTGCATATCGCCGGCAACAATGGCAGGATGGCTGCTCAACGCCATAATGGCTTGGTAATATTGGCGTAATTGCGTTTGTTGCGCAGTTAAGCCATCGCCATCGAACTGACCATTATTCATCCAAGCTTGATGCGCTGGTACACCTATGTAATCAAAAATACTGGTACGCGTTGGTTTGCCAAAACCGGCGTCTTCAGAGCCATCTTCGCCCACCGCTTGGCCAAAATATAATAACGTAGGTGAGCGACTCATTAAGTGCGACACCACCATCGCGGGCTTGCCTTTGGCTGCGCTACCTGCGAAGTCTGGGCTGGCGATACGTTGTTCGTCATGGTTTTCTAAAAAGTGCAACATGTGCTGTTCAATGTCTGCCACGTCAGCTTGTGCTTTAAATAGCGTGTTAGCGGGTTGTTTACCTTGCATAATCCCTTTTAGCGTATCGTAAAAACCGACTTTGTCGTACAGGTAATCCATTTTGCCTCGCTGAATATAGGCGCGGTATAATTGCGGGTTATACACTTCGGCCAGCAAGAACGCCTCGGGGTTATGCATTTTTATTGAGGAGTTTAAAAAGCTCCAAAATTCTACCGGCACCATTTCAGCCATGTCATAGCGAAAGCCATCAACGCCTTTATCTAACCAATAAAGGGCTATATCTCTGAACTTATACCAGCTATTTGGCAGTTGTTTATCTTGCCAAAATGCGTAATGTTCACGGTAATCTTTATGAGCAAAATCGTCGGGTAACTTAGCAAAGTCGTAGCTGCCGTCGGGTTTAACGCCGTAGTTCACTTTTACTGTTTCGTACCAGTCATTTATGTCAGGTTGAGGGGCACGTGCACCATTACCCGTCCACTTTGCTGGCGTTTCATTAAATTGACCATCGGCTAATGGGTGGGCGTTGCCACCTAACACTTGGTAGCTTTCACTGTGCGGCACGTTAAATGACTCACCGGGTACATAATAAAAGTTATTATTTTTAGCGTAGACTTGGCTGGTATCGTCGTCTGCACCAAAGTCTTTCACGCCTTTAGGCTTGGCCGTTGAATGATAGTTTCGCGCCACATGATTGGGCACGATATCAATAATCACTTTCATACCATGTTGATGGGTACGGGAAATTAGCGCTGAAAATTCTGCTAAACGATCGGCAACATTCACCGCCAAGTCGGGGTTCACGTCGTAATAATCTTTAATCGCATATGGCGAACCCGCACGCCCTTTTACTACATCAGGGTCATCGGGAGTGATGCCATATTGGCTATAATCACCTACTAACGCATGGTGTAATACTCCGGTGTACCATATATGAGTGGTACCCAGCTCTTTGATGCCACGCAGTGCTGCGTCGTTAAAGTCGGCAAATTTGCCTACGCCATTTTGCTCTTTCGTGCCCCATGGAATATTTGCCGTTTCGGTATTACCAAATAAACGGGTAAACACCTGATACACCACCGGTTTGCTGATCACTTCGCGCGCAGGCTCTGCCCCTTGCTCAGCATGCGTTTCGCTATCTGAGCAGCCGGCTAAGTAAAAACTACTGGCCAATAGCAAAGGGCTATATTTAATTATCTTCATCATTGTCATAGTGCTACTTTAC
>NZ_JBFJHD010000163.1:0-6829 GCF_041613455.1 Pseudoalteromonas sp.
GTAGTGCACTTATTGCTACAGGGTGTTCAGAAAATAACAAACCTGAACAACAGCAAACACCCGCACACACACAAAATGAGCTTACCAAGCCGGTTGTATATCAAGTATTTACGCGTTTGTTTGGTAATACCGAAACAGCCAATGTGCCATGGGGCACTAAAGAGCAAAACGGCGTAGGCAAATTTGCCGACTTTAACGATGCAGCCCTCAAAGGCATTAAAGAGCTAGGTACCACGCACGTTTGGTATACCGGTGTGTTACACCATGCGTTAGTAGGCGATTATACCGACTACGGCATTTCGCAAGATGACCCCGATGTAGTAAAGGGCCGTGCAGGTTCACCGTACGCAATTAAGGATTACTACGATGTTAACCCCGACTTAGCCGTTAATGTGACGAACCGCATGGGAGAGTTTAGCCAGCTTATTGAACGTACACATAACCACGGTATGAAAGTCATTATTGATATAGTGCCTAACCATGTTGCCCGCAATTATCAATCACTTGGAAAGCCTAAAGGCGTTAAAGACTTTGGCGAACAAGACGACACTAGTAAAACGTACGATAAAAATAACAACTTTTATTATGTGCCTGGGCAGTCATTTCAAGTGCCTACTTCTACAACCTATAACGTATTAGGTGGAAAAGCTCACCCACTTGCTGATGGCTTTTTTGATGAAACACCTGCTAAATGGACAGGTAACGGTGCCCGTGCACCAAAACCCGACATTAACGATTGGTACGAAACTGTAAAAGTGAATTACGGTGTAAAGCCTGATGGCAGCTACGATTTTGCTCAGCTGCCAAGCGACTATAAAGACAAGGATTACCGTGCTCACTACGAGTTTTGGCAAGGTAAAGAGCTCCCTAACAGCTGGTACAAATTTAGAGACATAGCGCTATTTTGGTTAGATAAAGGCGTTGATGGCTTTAGGTACGACATGGCCGAAATGGTGCCTGTAGAATTTTGGAGTTTTTTAAATTCGTCGATAAAAATGCAAAAAAGCGACGCCTTTTTATTAGCCGAAGTGTATAACCCGCTAATGTACCGTGCGTATATTCACCAAGGGAAAATGGATTACTTGTATGACAAAGTCGGCTTTTACGACACATTAAAAGCCATTATGCAGGGTAAAGTAGCTGCTAATACTATTTTTGCAGCCCAAAGCCAAGTTACTGATATTGAAGCGCACATGCTGCACTTTTTAGAAAATCATGACGAACAACGCATCGCGAGCCCTGACTTTGCAGGTAACGCTGCGTGGGGTAAACCGGCTATGGTGGTTTCAAACTTAATGAGCCGCGCACCCACGTTATTATATTTTGGTCAAGATGTGGGAGAAGATGGCTCAGAAAACGCAGGATTTGGCACAGCTACACGCACCAGTATTTTTGATTACATTGGTGTGCCAGCGCACCAAGCGTGGATGAATAATGGCAAGTTTGACGGTGCTAATTTAACACAAGAGCAAGTAGCACTTCGTGACTACTACAAAGCGGTTATGTCACTTAATAGTTTACCTGCTGTAGTAGGCGGTGAAATGACTGAGCTTAGCGTTACAGGAAGTGAGCGAGTTGTAGGTTTTACGCGCAAACTTGGCCAACAAGCGCTGTACGTATTAAGTAACTTTAGTGAACAACCTCAAACAATTACGGTTAATTTATCAAAAGTGCAATTAGCGGTACTTAGCGAACACACTCAATTGCATGACTTACTTGAGCAGCACAGCACCGAGATCACATCAGGGTCTCAAGGCGCAAGCTTCACACTCACACTTGATGCATTTAGCAGCGCAGTTTTAACTAATAAGGCTAATCATGAATAATCAAAATAATAATTATGACAGCAACAAACCAAACCTGAGTTTTTGGCAAATATGGAATATGTGCTTTGGTTTTTTAGGTATTCAATTTGGCTTTGCACTACAAAACGGCAATGTGAGCCGTATTTTTCAAACTCTAGGCGCACAAGTTGATGATATTCCCATTCTATGGGTTGCAGCCCCTCTTACTGGCTTAATCGTACAGCCTATTATTGGTTACTGGAGCGATAAAACGTGGGGGCGCTTTGGTCGTCGCCGTCCGTTCTTTTTTATAGGCGCAGTGTTAACAACGCTTTCATTATTTATTATGCCGCATTCTCCTACGCTTTGGATTGCCGCTGGTATGTTATGGATTATGGATGCGTCAATCAACGTAACCATGGAACCGTTTAGAGCACTTGTTGGTGATAATTTACCAGAAAAACAACGCGCTACAGGTTACGGGTTACAAAGCTTTTTTATTGGTATTGGTGCGGTACTAGCCTCAGCATTACCATGGATGATGACCAACTGGTTTGATGTAAGTAATACTGCAGCGCCTGGGCAAATTCCAGAGTCTGTTAAATACTCATTTTATTGGGGCGGGGTGGTGCTACTTGTTGCTGTGCTTTGGACCGTTGCACGTACAAAAGAGTACAGCCCAGAGCAATTAGCGGCTTTTGAAAAGCAAAGCGCTCAACCTACTACAAGCAAACTGGTTGATATTAACTTTAATAAAGGCGCCATTATTTTTGTAGTGCTGGGTTTAGCAACCCTTGCATTAGTCATGGGCTTATCGCTTGAAAAAGAATTATACCTATTAGCTGGTGGTTTATTAGCGTTTGGTATTGTGCAGTGGATTGCAGCAGCGCTTAAAAGTGCTAACAAAACTCAAGGTGGTTTTTACCAAGTAGTACAAGATGTATTTACAATGCCAGAAGCCATGAAGCAGCTTGCCTGGGTGCAGTTTTTTAGCTGGTTTACTTTATTTGCCATGTGGATTTATACCACCGCAGCAGTAACAAGCTTTCATTATGGTAGTAGCGATGCAACCTCTAAAGCATTTAACGATGGTGCAGACTGGGTGGGTATTTTATTTGCCGCCTACAATGGCTTTGCAGCTATTGCCGCTATGTGTATTCCGTTTTTAGTTAAAAAAATGGGCTTAAAAGGCGCGCATTGTTTTAATTTATTGCTGGGCGCGTTAGGTCTTGCAAGCTTTATGTTTATTCAAGATCCTAAAATGTTACTTATTCCTATGATTGGGGTGGGGTTTGCGTGGGCGTCTATTTTATCGCTGCCTTACGCCATGCTAAGTAACGCACTGCCAAGTAATAAAATGGGCGTTTACATGGGTATTTTTAATTTTTTTATAGTTATACCTCAGTTACTTGCCGCCAGCATTTTAGGGCTCATTTTACGCCACGTATTTTCTAATCAGCCTATTTACGCATTGTTAATTGGTGCAGCCTCGTTCGTTGTCGCTGCCGTTGCGGTAATGCGCGTTAAAAATTCACATTAAGGACACACAATGAAAAAATATAACCTTATAACCGCCTCACTTTTAACGTTAGGTTTAACAGCTTGCGGCGCTCAAAACACAAGCACAACTAACGAAAGTACCACTGCAAAGGTTACATCAGCACCAGGCGCCCCAGGCGCAGAGCCTTTTTGGGCTTATGCGGGTAAAACAGGTATTGGCACGTCATACGAGCAATACCAAAACGGCCAATACAGTGATTCAGCTGCAACGGGCGATGTATCTAAGGTGTGGTTTTCAATTGCTAAAGGTATGATCACCGAAACCATGTTTGAGCTTATTCACCAAGCTCAAATAAAAGACATGCAATTTATAGTAACAGGTAAAGACTTTACCGTTAGTGAAGCTGATGATTTAGATGTCACCATTGATTACTTACATAAAGATGCACAAGGTCGCCCGTTATCGCTTGCCTACAAAGTAACTAGCACTGATAAACAAGGGCGCTTTAGCCTAGAAAAACACATTTTTACTGACCCAGATGGGCAAACCCTGTTTGTACGCAGCGTATTTAATACTGAGCTTGAAGGGCTAAAAGCGTATGTTGTGGTAAACCCTTACATTAACAACAATGGCTTAGGTGACTTTGCTAAAACAACAGAGAAAGGCCTAGTCGCGTGGGAAAGCGATAACTATCTATCACTTCAATCCGCATCACCATTTAAAGCAAAAACGGTAGGGTTTACAGGAAAAAGTGACGGCATTAACGCGCTTAAAACTACTCAATCTTTAAACACCCAATACACAAATACCGGCGAAACTGCTGGTAATGTAAGCATGCTTGCAGAGCTTGGCGAGATAAGTGCAAATACTACCTTTGATTTAGCACTGAGCTTTGGTAAAACGCAGCAGCAAAGTATTCAGCAAGGTGAACAAAGTTTGGCAAAAGGGTACCAAGCGGTGCTCGATCACTACAACGGCAAAGGTGAAGCGCTAGGCTGGGAAGATTACCTACAAAGCCTAAAACCGCTTAATGCCATGGTTGAACAAACAGCCGATAACGGTAAGCTTTTATACACAAGCGCCATGGTATTAAAAGCACAAGAAGATAAAACACACGCAGGGGCATTAATTGCTTCTTTATCTAACCCATGGGGCGAAACGGTTTCAGCCAAAGAAGGTTCTACGGGTTATAAAGCGGTATGGGTGCGCGATTTTTATCAAGTAGCCATGGCATTTATGGCGCTTGGCGATACTGCCACAGCAAAAACAGCGTTCGAATACCTTGAAAAAGTGCAAGTAAACAGCAAAACACCAGGTAATAAAGGCGATACAGGCTGGTTTTTGCAAAAAACACATGTAGATGGTGAGCTTGAATGGGTCGGCGTACAGCTTGACCAAACAGCTATGCCTATTATGCTTGCCTGGAAGTTACATAAAGCCAATGTACTTAGCGATGAAGAGCTAAAAAGCTGGTACGGCAAAATGTTAAAACCAGCGGCTGATTTTTTAGTTGATGGCGGCCTTGCTAAAATTTTGTGGAACGACACGCAAATTACACCACCGGCGACACAGCAAGAGCGCTGGGAAGAGCAAAGCGGTTATGCGCCTTCGACTACTGCGGCAATAGTCGCTGGCCTTATTACAGCCAGTGATATTGCAACACTAAGTGGTGATGATACAAACGCAAAGCGCTACCTAGCTACGGCTAAAAAGTATAACAACGATATTGAATCGCAAATGTTTACCACTAAAGGTAACTTAAAAGGCGAAAATAGCGATGGCGAATACTTTATCCGTATAGGCCAAGATACCGATGCAAACTCAGACACTAAAATTAACGCTAATAATGGCCGTGAAGGGTTTAATAAAAAGCAAATTTTAGATGGCGGGTTTTTAGAACTAGTACGCTATGGCGTACGTGGTGCTAACGACGAAAGCATTGTTAAAACACTACCTGAGTACGATGACGAAACGCTTGAAGATAACCTACAAGTTAAATACAGCTTTAGCTTTGACGACGGCAGCGGCACATTTGCAGGCTATCGTCGCTACGGTAATGATGGCTACGGCGAAGATGAAGTAACAGGCACTAATTACGCAGAGGGTGGCAGTAATACACCAGGCCAACGTGGTCGTGTATGGCCGTTTTTCACAGGTGAACGCGGGCATTACGAAATCGCAGCAGCTAATGCGAACAACGCTCTGGATGATGCTAAACAAGCGCAAATTAAAAATAGTTATGTTAAAGGTTTGGAGCAATTTGCCAATAAAGGGCTAATGCTACCAGAGCAAGTATGGGATGGCGTTGGTGTAAATAAAGCAGGTTATGCGTTAGGCGAGGGCACAAATTCAGCAACGCCACTTGCATGGACACATGCAGAATACATTAAGCTTGTACGCTCACTCAGTGATAAACAAGTATGGGATTATTATCCAGTGGTTGGCGAGTCACTTAAAGACTAAAATAAAGCATGTTGCAGTTATTAAAAAAGGCTTCTAAATAAATTTAGAAGCCTTTTTTAATATGTTGAAATTTATTAGGATATTTGAATTTTAGCTGCTACTTTTTCGTGAAATTAATACAGGTGGAAGTAGGGTGCTTTGAACTTCTTCACCACGTATCAATTTTAATAGGTTCTCTACTAACATTTGCCCAGCAATAGTGGTGTTTTGCTCTATTGTAGTTAGGGGGGGGTTTACATAACTTGCAATGGCTATGTTATCAAAGCCGACTACCGCAACATCTTTTGGCACGTTAATATTTGCTTCTTTAAGTGCGCGTATAGCCCCAATAGCAATTAAGTCACTTGCAGCAAATAATGCGTTAAATTTAATATTATTAGCAATTAGTGAGCGTGTGGCGTGATAGCCAGATTCTTCAGTAGAGATAGCATTAGCCATTTTACGCTCATTTATTTTAACGTTGTTGGCCAATAGCTCATCTTTAAAACCCTGAAAACGACTAAAAAATTCGGGGCTGTGATCAGAGGCGTCACCAATAAAAGCGCAATCAGTTCTGCTATGCGCAATAAAGTGTTCAGCGGCGAGCTTACCGCCACCGTAGTTATCACAACAAACAGTTAAATCGGGACGGTTATCTACAGTTGCACCCCAGCACACAAACTTAGTATTTTGTTCAAGTAAGGTGTTAAATTTTGGTTGGTAATCAATGTAATCGCCATACCCGAGTAAAATAATGCCATCAGCTCTGTGGCTGTCTTCGTAGTCTGCTTGCCAATCAGCACTGGCCGATTGAAATGAAACTAATAAATCGTAACCTTCTTTAGCGCAAGCACGGGTAATACTGCCAAGCATGGCTAAAAAGAAAGGATTTATTTGGGACTCGTCAGAAGTGGGATCTTCAAATAACAATAATGCAAGCGTGCTGCTTTGTTGAGTGCGAAGGTTACTCGCATTTTTATCAACTTTATAATTAAGCTTTTTAGCTATATCGAAAACACGCTTGCGTGTTTCTTCATTAACAAGGTGGCTGTTACGTAAAGCGCGAGATACAGTTGATTGAGATACCCCTGCATAGTGGGCA
>NZ_JBFJHD010000164.1:0-6748 GCF_041613455.1 Pseudoalteromonas sp.
ACTAACATGCCACCAAGAATAATAATCGCCATTAATAGGCCGGTGTAGTGTGCTTGCTCGCTTTGTGCGGCTATGTATACCGGCATTAAGCCGTAGATAGGGCCTAATAATAACCCCGATGCCAAGCAACCTAATATAGCTGGACGGCTAAGGGTTTTAATTTCTTTCAATTGTAGCTTTTGTAACTCTTGGCTGTCGGGTTGGCCTGAGGTAATTAACAGCGGCGCCAACATTGCCAGTAATAATAATCCCACTACAAATAAGTAAGGCACAGCGCCTACAGTGCCTAATGGCGCAATGGCCAGTTGTCCTACCGCACTGCCACCATAAAGAGAGGTCATGTACAGGCCTAGCCGCTTTGCGCGCGCTTTTGCGGTGTTGGTCATCAGTAACCACGATTCAACCACCACAAATACACCTGCAACCGCCATACCCGCAATAAAGCGAGCCACTAGCCACACGCCTGCTTTGGGCATAATTAGCTGTGCAATGACACTTAAAATTAATAAACCGAGAAATAAAATAAACGCAAATCGGTGGCCTATTTTTACCACGATGCGCTCTATACAGGTAGCGCCAATGAGTAAACCAAAATAAAACACACTCGCCAACCACGCAGCCAGCTCAACATCGAGGTTAAATGCGGCAAGCGAAAGTGGGATCAGGCTCATTAAAAAGCCCGAAGCTATAGCAAAAAATGATAAACCAATAACAGGCGCTAAAGGATTATTTGACTTACTAGTAGCAACGAATTCTACCATTAGATGTTCCGATTTTAAGGTGTAAATAAGCGCTATTTGGCGGTTATAGTTTGCAGCGTTTATTTAATGTTGGCTGATTTTGCGGCGAATGTAAGACTCTTTGGTGTGGAAGTAAAGTGATTCTTTATTAATCAATGAAAATAAAATTTTAACCGCACGATTGCGTTAATTAACTGCGTTTTTGCTGCAAGTTTGTACTTTAAAGTTATCTTTTTTGTGTTTTATTTGTTACTTTTTTAGCCGCGCTAAATGCAAAATAAGCAATAACATGACAATGTAGCGCGTGTTGTATTAGTAGCTAGCTATGTAGTAAAAGAGAGGCAACAAATAAAAGTAACCACCTTAAAAACGATTACTTTTATTTGTTGTAGGTAAGTTGGTAAATGTATTAGGGTGCGGCGTTAAATTATTACAACATCAGCAGCGCTAATTGATGGTACAAGCCAATACCAATAAGCACATTAAATGGAAAGGTAATCCCTAAAGAGCAAAGCATGGCAAGGCCTATGTTTGCTTCGGGTACGGAGGCTTTGATAGCGGCGGGTGCTGCAATGTATGAGGCACTGGCAACCAGACTACCTAACACCACAATTGAGCCTAATTCGAGCTGCAAAAGCGTACCGACGGCAACCCCAAGTGTGCCTAAAAATAGCGGAGTAATAAGCGCAAATAAGGCTAGTTTCCAATGATGCCAAGGTACAGGGCGCAAAGTTTGTGCTGCAGTTAAGCCCATTTCAAGTAAAAAGAACGCTAACACCACCTTAAAGCCATGGGTTAATAAGCTGGTCACTTGGCTACCTTGTTGCGTGCCATACATAATGCCAATGATGACCCCACCGACCAGTAAAATAACGCTTTTATTGGTTAATGCTTCGTGCCACACCGCCTTTAATGACAGCTGTTTGCTTGCAGCGCTGTGTTTATTAAATTTTCTATATAGCAGCAAGCCAACAATAATAGCGGGAAGTTCTAACATCACTAAATACAAGGTCACCTCGGCGCCAACAACTAGCTCAGATGACTCTGCGTAGGCCAAGGCTACAGCGAAAGTACCGGCACTTACCGAACCATAATGCGCAGCAATACTGGCGCTATTCGCATGGGAAAGTGTAATAACGTACTTTAAAATAGGGTACAGCATTAACGGAATTAATCCCCCGAGTAATACAATTGCGCCCATTTCCGGGATCAGTTGCCAGTTTAAATTGCCGTGTAACACCATTCCGCCTTTTAAACCTATGGTTAGCATGAGGAGTAGGCTGAGTGTTTCGTATGTGGCTTTGGGGATAGCAAGATCAGAGTGTAAAAGACCGGCGATTAAACCTAATATAAAAAACATTACTACAATATCTGGCACGGGTTTTCCTAGCTGTAAAAATAAGTGGCGCTATTGTAGAGAAAACTTTGTATAGTAAATAATAAAATGAACACTAGTTATATATAGATAAATATCTATGGGGTAGGAATGAATTTAAGACATATATCGTTTCGATTATTAGAAGTGTTTATGAGTGTAGTAAAAACTCGCTCGTTAAGCGAAACCGCAAGGCAATTACATTTGACGCAACCCACTGTTTCGCTGCAAATAAAACGCTTACAAGAAGAAGTTGGTGAGCCACTCATTAGCATGCAGCAACAAAAGTTACAGATCACAGAAGCGGGGCTGGAGTTATTTAGGACCTGTAAGCAGGTGGTCGGTCATTTTGAAGATTACCAAGACTTTTTAGCCGAACTACGCGGCGGAGAACGCGGCCGCTGTAAAATTGCCATGGTCAATACGGCGCAATATATACTGCCGAAATTACTTGGCCCTTATAGTAATTTACATCCCCATGTAGAGCTGCCATTAGAAATAGGGAATCGTGAAGAGGTGTTAGCCCGCTTTGAACGCGGCGAAGATGACATTTATGTATTTAGCCATCCGCCCTCGTTAGAGCAAGCACAAGCAGCGCGGTTTTTACATAAT
The DNA here is from genome assembly GCF_041613455.1 of Pseudoalteromonas sp. Taxonomy (GTDB): domain Bacteria; phylum Pseudomonadota; class Gammaproteobacteria; order Enterobacterales; family Alteromonadaceae; genus Pseudoalteromonas. The sequence goes on from NZ_JBFJHD010000164.1 coordinate 2,728, forward strand.
CCATTAGAATTCATTGTGCCTAATAATCACCCACTGTTATCGTTAAAACAGGTTAATTTAACAGACTTAATGCAGTACCGCTTTTTATTACGAGAAAATGGCTCTGCCACGCGAATGCTGTTTGAAAGTGAATTACAAAGCCGCGGTTTAGTACTCAGTGATGGCGTACAAATGGCGAGTAATGAAGCGATTCGAGTGGCCGTGTCGTCGGGTATGGGGATCAGCTTGCTTTCTCACCATGTATTGCCAATGGGTGATCACAGCTTTACAAAATTACAGGTACTCGACACCGATATAGCCAGCCAATGGTATTTTGTTATGCGTACCGACAGGCATATTTCTCATGCCGCGCGTAGCTTTTTAAAGTTCGCGCAAACTAATTTAGAGCAGTACCTTGATATAAAATGGGTACGTAATGAGTTACATAAATTAAACATAGAGCCCTGAAATAAAAATAAATTTTCTCACTGCGTTTCACTCAGCATAGTTATAAAGCCAGCCAGTGTCACTTAGTTGCAAAAAACGTGCGAGCTGATGGCAAATATTAAACAGGGGCTCTTGATTATTGTTTGCGGTATTAAGCGCGCTAATTTTGTGGTGCGTGATATTTCATTGTTATTGTGGGTACTTTTGCTAAGGTAAAACTGATAATAACAATAAACGAGGATTTTAAATGAAAACCCTGCAACAACAACTCGGTAACTACGGACTTTACCACCGCTCTAAGCGTAATATTGCCACCCATTTACTGGGTATTCCACTAATTGTATTTGCGCTGTTGTGCTTAGCTGCTCGAATTCAGATACCTATCGGGGGGCTTGATATTGATGGTGGGCAGGTTCTGGTCTTTGCCTCGGTTGTGTATTATTTAATGTTAAGTGTGTCATTGGGGCTGATCATGGCGCTGTTATTAACTTTATTAGTTGTTGCCGCGCAGCCGATTGCGGCAATGGCAGTGACACCTTGGTTAATTATTAGTGTGGGGCTGTTTGTGTTTGGCTGGATTTTACAGTTTATCGGCCACTACTTTGAGGGTAAAAAACCGGCGTTTGTTGATGATATAACCGGGCTGATAATTGGCCCTTTGTTTGTCACTGTGGAATGCTTATTTTTCCTTGGCTTGTATAAAGAACTGGCACAACAAGTAAACGCGATAGCGGGGCCAAGCAAAGCCTAAAAATTATATGTTAAACAAAGGGTAAACATGAATTATAACAATAAAACAGTGTGGATCACCGGCGCGTCGTCAGGAATAGGTGAAGAGCTGGCAAAGCAATTTGCAGCACGCGGGGCTAAGGTGATTTTATCGGCGCGTAATGTTGAAAAACTAAACCGAGTAAAAGCCCAGTTAACAGGGGAAGGGCACCGTGTTATACCGCTTGATTTATCGCAGCCCGAAAGCATATTACATTCCGTAGCGGCGCAAATAGACAGTATAGGAGCGGTTGATATTTTAATTAATAACGCTGGCGTATCACAGCGCAGTTTGTTTTTAGAAAACGACTTTAACGTGTATCGGCAATTAATGGAGGTAAACTATTTTGGTTTAGTGGCGTTAACTAAAGCCGTGTTACCGTCTATGGTTGCCAGAAAAAGTGGCTCGGTGGTGGCTATAAGTAGTGTAGCCGGAAAAGTGGGCTCAAAACTAAGAACCGGTTACTCGGGTACTAAATTTGCGGTTATAGGCTTTATGGATTGCCTGCGCGCCGAAGTGAGCGAGCACAATATTCATTGTTTAACCATTTGCCCGGGGTTTATAAAAACAGCCATCGCGCATAATTCGCTAGATGCCCAGGGTGTGGCACAAAATAAAGCAGAGCAGGCGATAGAAAATGGCATGGATGTAACCGTGGCGGCTGGCAAAATCATCAAGGCGATTAGCAATAAAAAAGATGAAGTGATTGTGGGCCAGGGGTTAAGTGGCTGGGCGCCCACTATTAAGCGATTTTTTCCGCGTTTATTTAATCGTTTAACGGCAAAAGTGAACTTTAAATAACGCTATGACGATGGAATTAGTAAAGGAAAAATGATGAAATTTATATGGTTAGCGGTGTTTTTTAGCGTGCTTATTTGGTCGGGGATCAACCCTAAAGATCAATTTACTTGGTTATTAGAAGTATTACCGGCAATCATTGCAGTGCTAATAATGGCGTGGAGCTATCGTACTTTTAAGTTAACGCCGCTGTTATATGGCTTAATTTTAGCGCACTGTATTGTGCTGATGGTAGGCGGGCATTACACCTACGCGGAGGTGCCATTATTTGATAACTGGTTCGCCAGTGAGCGCAATAATTACGATAAGGTGGGTCACTTTTTTCAAGGCTTCGTGCCCGCACTCCTTGCGAGAGAAGTGTTATTACGTAAACAGGTGGTGAATGGCAAAGGCTGGTTGATCACCTTTATAATTTCGATATGTTTAGCGTTTAGTGCTTTTTACGAATTATTAGAATGGTGGGTGGCGCTATTAAGTGAAGAAAGCGCCGAGGCATTTTTGGGCACCCAAGGCTATGTGTGGGATACGCAATCGGATATGGGGTTGGCGTTAATCGGGGCTATTTGCGCATTACTCGTACTGCCAAAAATACATGATAGGCAATTGGCACGGCTATTAAATTAACCGCCAAAATGTATTAGCGAAGCTAAAAAGTAAATTACTTTTTAGCTTCTAAATTATCTATTTGCTGCCAAATTTTTTCGGCTTCAGCGGTTAACATGGCATAACTTTTAATATCGCCTCTGCGTTGTGCTTGCATGCCTTGCTCTAGTTTAAGATTGTAGTCTTTTAACAACTGCTTTTTTGGATCGGCTTTAAAAAGTGAAAACATTAATATCTGCCTCGTTAATAAATGAACTTTTAGAGTAATACGCACTAAAGAGGTAAATAGTTTTCTTTGCTGTCAATTTATGCATAATATTTTCTTATTGTGGCTCTAGGCGCACAACACCTTGGCCATCAATGCCTAAGTAAATAAAGCCATCGGGGCCTTGCGCTAAACTGCGAACTCGGCCAACGCCTTCTAATAATTTATTTTGCTTAACCACTTTGCCATCAGCAAGTGTCAGCACGCTAATAAACGCATACTTCATTGAGGCAAGTAATAATTTACCTTTTAACTGCGGGTATTTGTCTGAGCTAACTAACAGCATGTCGGACGGGGCAATAGAGGGGGTCCATTGTAAAACCGGCGCTTGCATGCCTGGTTGTTCAGTTAAATCGGTAAACGTGCTGCCACTGTAGTTGATGCCATAACTAACAACCGGCCAGCCATAATTGCTTTTAGGTTTAATAATATTTAGCTCATCGCCACCACGTGGGCCATGCTCATGCGACCATAAGGTGTTGCTGGGTTGATCAAACCATAGCCCTTGCGGGTTGCGATGGCCGTATGACCAAATTGCCGCTTTTACATTTTTTTGGCCAACAAACGGGTTGTCGTTTGGAATTTTGCCATCCTGGTGTAAGCGATAAATTTTACCACCGTCGCGGCTTAAGTCTTGTGGGTTAATATCGCGTGCGCCCCGATCTCCAATAGAAAAATACACATAGCCTTGATTATCAAATACGATTCGGCTGCCATAGTGCTGGCCTTTTGTTGAGTTATGCTCGCCCTTGTATAACAGTTGCGGTTGTAACAATTGTTGGCGATCCTCACTGAGCTTAGCGCGCATTAACGCGGTGTTACTGCCGCGACCATCACTCTCACTGCTAGAATAAGTTAGGTATAGCCATTGATTATTAGCAAAGTCGGGATGCAGCGCTAGGTCCAGTAAGCCCCCTTGGCCGTTGTGAGCAATATCGGGTAAGCCGGTTACTGTTATTAACGTGTTGGTGTTGTTACGCAATAAATATAAACTTCCACGGCGCTCGCTGATCAGTAAATCACCATTAGCGAGCGGCTCAATCGCCCATGGAACAGTGACGCCTGCTGCAACTGTAATGGGTTTAACATTAAGCGTTAAGGTATCCAGTTGTTTAAAGTCAACAGCCTGTGCAGATACAGCAGTAAGCGTTGCAAGGGCC
>NZ_JBFJHD010000165.1:0-6743 GCF_041613455.1 Pseudoalteromonas sp.
AGCTCAGTTGGTAGAGCGCGACCTTGCCAAGGTCGAGGTCACGAGTTCGAGCCTCGTGTGCCGCTCCAATTTCTCACCAAAGAAATTGGAGTAAAGAAGAAAAGATTAAAGGAACAAGGTTTTAATATTGATAGAACCTAGAACCTAGAACCTAGAACCTAGAAAATGCGGCACTAGCTCAGTTGGTAGAGCGCGACCTTGCCAAGGTCGAGGTCACGAGTTCGAGCCTCGTGTGCCGCTCCAATCTCTTATATTTCCTCATTGTTTTAAAAACTAACAAACCTACAAACTTACTCATAAAGTCATATAATTTAATACTCAACTTACTGTTTACTCAATCCCACTGCTGATAAGTAATAGTTACTTAATTGCTGACAGCTACTTTCGCAAAAATAGAAGTGAATGAATTAAAACCCCGTGTCTACTTTATCGGGGTCGTATCATTTTTGCTGACAGCTGGTACCTAAAATCGGATACCTAAAACCTGACATCTTGTTTTTACCTTTACCTAAAAGCTATAACTTAGTTTCAAGCTCCGCGACAGTGACCATTATTTTTTCAATTTGACCGTTACGATAAAGTTCAAATTCTATTTTTTTACCCGGCTCGGTATTACCTAGTTTTTCTAATACTTTTTGTGGGTTTGCTACCGATAACCCTGCAATTTTAATCACAATATCTTGTTCTTCAATTCCGGCTTGCCATGCGGGGCCTAATGGGTCTAAATTGGTAATGCGCATGCCAGCAACTGGCGTAAGGCTGTCGTTTACCTCTTTACCCGTGCTATCTACCGCTGTGCCTTCAAAGCCTAAATAGCCGCGGACTACGCGACCATGGCGAATAAGTTTAGCCATTACTTTTTTTGCTAAAGAGTAAGGCACCGCAAAAAATATGCCCTGAATATTTAAATTCTCGCGGGTTTTAAACTGGGCTGACGTTATGCCCACTAAATCGCCTTGCGAGTTAACCAGTGCTCCCCCTGAATTACCCACATTAATGGCGGCATCCATTTGCAATAAATTATTATAAGGACTGTCGGTTATTTTTTGTTTTCCCGTGGCGCTAATGATCCCTTGAGTAATGGTTTGTCCTAAATTTAATGGGTTACCAATGGCAAGTACAATGTCGCCGACACTGGAAGTGTAATTATCGTTTACCGGGATCACCGGCAAGTGATTGGCGTTAATTTTTAATAACGCCAAGTCAGTAATGGTGTCGAAGCCGATAAGTTGTACGTCAAAAAAACGGCGGCCATCGGTTAATATCACTAATATTTGATCGGCGTTATTGATGACGTGATAGTTGGTAAGAATATAACCGTCTTCAGACATGATCACACCTGAGCCGAGCTCTTGTACGGTGTTTTGCCGTTTATAACGTGGCTCTTTCGAAATACTCTCTGAAAAAATGGTCACCACCGAAGGGGCCGCGCGTTTTACCGCATCAGAAAAGCTTAGATGGCTGCTGCTTATAGCACTAGGTAATGGTACGTTAGGAAGGAGTGCAGAGCGCATATTAGGGTTAAGGAAGACCACTAAAAAAGCAATGCCAAGACCTGCAAGTAAGGGGGGAAGAACAAATTTTAGTAGTTTCAGCACGAGATTCTTATTGTTAGTGAGCAATCCCTCAATGATGGCACAAAAAAAATAACAGCGGCAAGTGCCGCTGTTATTTTATTCCATAAATAGTGCTATTAATTACTGAATTAGCACAAATATAGATTCGCGACCGCGTTTAACGCCTAAAACGATATTACCTTGGATATTGTCGATAATTTTGTTCATGTCGTTAATGGTTTCTACGCGTCGACGGTTAACTTGCACAATAAGGTCGCCTTCTTCTAAACCAACACGCGCAGCCGGTGAGCGTGGATCGACAGTGGCTATTTCTATCCCTTTAACGTTATTTTTCTTCACGTTTTCTAATACCGCACCCTGGAATGCTGGGTGCAGCTCTTCGCCCGTGGCGGTAAGACCCGATGCGCCATCTAGGGTGACTTTAATGGTTTTCACTTTGCCATCGCGGTAAATGCCTAATTTAACTTCGCGGCCTTCACCTAAGGTCGCTATTTTACTACGTAGCTCATGAAAGCCACTAATGTCGCTGCCATTAATGCTAATAATTACGTCACCGGCTTTGATACCAGCTTTGCTGGCTGCGGTGTTGTCCAGCACTTGCATCACGTAGGCACCTTGTTTTACGTCAAGTTGTTGTGCTTTAGCTAAGCCTGCATCGAGTGGGCGCCCTGAAATACCTAACGAGCCACGGCGCACTTCGCCGTGTTCGATTATTTGGTCGACTAAATTTTTCATCATATTAGACGGTATTGCAAAGCCAATGCCCACATTACCGCCGGAAGCACCTAAAATGGCAGTATTTATACCAATCAGTTCGCCATTTAAGTTTACCAGTGCGCCCCCTGAGTTACCTTGATTTATAGCGGCATCGGTTTGAATAAAGTCTTCGTAACCTTCAATATTTAAACCACTGCGGCCAAGGGCGCTCACTATGCCTGAGGTTACTGTATGGCTTAAGCCAAATGGGTTACCAATAGCAACAGCAAAATCACCGACCCGCAGATGGTCGGAATTAGCGAGTGTGATTGCGGTTAAGTTATCGGCCTCAATTTGTAGTAAAGCAATGTCTGACTCTTTATCGGTGCCAATTTTTTTTGCTTCAAATGCACGGCCATCTTCTAGGGTGACAATCATTTTTTCAGCATCTTGAATCACATGGTTGTTGGTGACAACATAACCTTCGTCTGCATCAATAATAACACCAGAGCCTAAGCCACTAAATTGACGTTTTTGATTACGCGGCTGTGGGTTACCAAAAAAGAACTCTAAAGGGTCGGCGCGGCGACGTACTTCTTTTGAACCTGAAACTTGAATACTGACTACCCCTGGGGTGATTTGCTCTAGCATGGGGGCAAGTGTTGGTAATTGTTGACCATTTACTGCAATCGGTATTTTAGCGTAAGAGGCTACTGGGCTTATTAACAAGCTAGTAGATAGAATAGCTGCGCTGATCAGTGATAATTTCATTTTCATAGTCAGGGTTTACTCCACTTAGGATAAGTAAAAATCAAAAAGGGCTGCATCAGCAGCCCTTTAAAATTGTCAGTAACATAAAACAACAAAGCTGTTATATCTAAAGACTATGGGGTCGAAAAAAAGTTCATCAAGATGCGTTAGGCGCCTTGACTTCATTTACAAATAAACCAGATTCACCGGGTACATAATCAGCCGGTTGAGCATCGGCGTTAGAACGATCAGAGCGACGTTCTTTAAGTGATGCTTGTAACTGTTCGGTCGTTTCTTTGGAGAAAAAAGGTTCAGCCGGAGCTTTATTTCTATCTTCAAGTAGCAATTGGTTTGTTTCTTCTACGTGGCTAAGTAGCTGATCGTAGTTGTCTTTCATTTTATTAACTAACTTGCCTGTGCTTGCTAAGTGATCCGCTACATCTTGGCGATATTGCTCTAGCGTATTTTTGGCTTGCTCTGCTTGCTGTTCTAATTCATCTTGCTTAAATTGTTTTTTAGCGACAAATGTACCGATGAAAAAGGAAGCTATAGCAACAACAATCACTAAACCGACCCATGTAAATGTACCCATAAATATCACCTCTTTGGGAAATTAACTAACGAATATCTGATTCAATTATAAATCACATTAACTCTAATATACCCTGAGTAATGATGCGTGTTAATATGTTGCGCAAATTAAACTGTGTTTTAACTGTAAATAGATATGACTCCTTGGCAAAAATACCAGCAAGACCTTAAGCGCGATGACTTTGTATATGATGCAGCACAAGAGAATGCAGTGCGTCATTTGCAACGCCTCTATGATGATTTAACCCAACAACAGCCGCAAAACCAAGGTTTTTTTGCAAAGCTGTTTAAAAAGTCAGCACCAGCGCCTGTTAAAGGCCTGTATTTTTGGGGCGGAGTAGGGCGCGGTAAAACCTATTTAGTTGACACTTTTTATGAAGCATTACCGGGCAATAGAAAAATGCGTGTGCATTTTCATCGCTTTATGCACCGGGTGCATGATGAGCTTAAAAAACTCAACAACACCGAAAACCCGCTAGAGATCATTGCCGATATTTTTAAAGCCGAAACCGATATTATTTGTTTTGATGAATTTTTTGTGCAAGACATTACCGATGCCATGTTACTAGGTGGCTTAATGGAAGCATTATTTGCCCGTGGTATTGTATTAGTGGCGACGTCAAATATTATTCCAAATGAGCTTTACCGGAATGGTTTACAACGAGCGCGCTTTTTGCCAGCAATCGAGCTTGTTAATGCCAATACTGAGGTGGTAAATGTCGACTCGGGTATTGATTACAGGTTAAGAACCTTAGAGCAGGCCGAAATATTTCATAGCCCGCTGGATGAACAAGCCGATAAAAACTTATTTGAGTATTTCGACAAGTTATCACCCGAGCCAGGCACACTGGATAGCGCAATTGAAATTGAAGGGCGAATGATTAAAACGCGCAAAGTAGCAGACTGCATTGTGATGTTTGATTTTAGCGAACTATGTGAAACTGCGCGTAGCCAAGTTGATTACATGGAAATTAGCCGTTTATATAATACGGTTATTTTATCTAACGTTAAACAACTGGGACAAGCTAACGACGATGCAGCACGGCGTTTTATCGCCTTAGTGGATGAGTTTTATGAACGCCACGTAACGTTAATTATTTCGGCTGAAAAGCCAATTACCGAGCTGTATACCCAAGGTAATTTAAACTTTGAATTTAAACGCTGTATTAGCCGCTTACAAGAAATGCAGTCGTTAGAGTATTTAGCAAAAGAGCATTTAGCGTAAAAGTTAAAGACTCAGGGCTGCGGGTTTCGAGCCTCGCGCTACGGACTGAAAAAAGTGTGAAGTAAATTCGCACTTACACGCTTAGGTGTTTTTTCTGATTTGTTTATTTTTCACCTTTGACCTTGCTGCTTTATTCTTTTACTGACGAACATATTTTTTTGTGGAAAAAACAACCCGCCGGTAGTAATGCTATAAAAGTGCTGGTATACTCCCGCGTCTGCCACGTTGCGTTCTATGCCCTCATATAGTTTAGCCACTTGTGAGCGGCGCAAAAGTCTAAAACTCGAAGGGGTTGGAGCACACTTAGAGCAGTAGTTAATTTTAACTACTTGTGGTTTTAAACTGAAAAACATTGGATTTTTATAAATGAAAACGTTTGTTGCTAAACCAGAAACAGTAAAACGTGACTGGTACGTAGTTGACGCTGAAGGTAAAACTTTAGGTCGCATCGCTACTGAAATCGCTCATCGCCTACGCGGTAAGCATAAAGCTGAATACACTCCACACGTAGATACTGGTGATTACATCATCGTTATCAACGCTGAGAAAGTTACTGTAACTGGTAACAAATTCAAAGATAAAGTGTACTACGCTCACTCTGGTTTTCCAGGTGGCCTTAAGTCTACTACTTTTGATAAACTTCAAGCTGCAAAGCCTGAAATGATCATCGAGAAAGCTGTAAAAGGCATGTTGCCACGTGGTCCTTTAGGCCGCGCTATGTACCGTAAACTTAAAGTTTACGCAGGTACTGAGCACAACCATGCTGCACAACAGCCTCAGGTTCTAGACATTTAAGGAGCACTATCATGGCAAATCAATACTACGGTACAGGTCGTCGTAAAAGTTCAAGTGCTCGCGTATTCTTACGCCCAGGCACTGGTAACATCGTAATCAACAAACGCTCTTTAGAAGAGTATTTTGGTCGCGAAACAGCACGCATGGTTGTTCATCAAGCTCTTGAGCTTGTAGATATGACTGAAAAGTTTGACCTTCACATCACCGTTTCTGGTGGTGGTACAACTGGTCAAGCTGGTGCAATCCGTCACGGTATTACTCGTGCACTTATGGAGTTTGACGAGTCACTACGTCCACAACTTCGTAAAGCAGGTTTCGTTACTCGTGATGCACGTAAAGTTGAACGTAAGAAAGTGGGTCTTAAGAAAGCGCGTAAGCGTCCACAGTTCTCAAAACGTTAATATTTACGTTATCAAGAATTCAAAAACCCAGCTTATGCTGGGTTTTTTGTTTTTAGATTAAAGGTTTTGGTTCAAGGTTCAAGGTTCAAGGTTCAAGGTTCAAGTTATAAGTTTGATCTAAGCTTTGTGTCTTTCTTATATTACAGTTATAAGTTAAGTATGTTTTAGCTGACTGGTAATGTTTATGAGGTTTGAAGATTTAAGGGTATGGCAACGCTCAGCCGATTTAGCCTGCGAGATTTATTTACACTTTAAGCAAAGCAAAGAGTTTGGTTTAAAAGATCAAATCACACGATCTGCACTTTCAGTTTCTTCAAATATAGCAGAAGGTTATGAGCGGGTAACGGCCAAAGATTATGCTCGATTTTTATCATATTCCAAGGGAAGTTGTGGAGAGTTACGTTCTCAAATTTACATAGCAATAAAAATAGGTGAGGTTGATACGATAAAGGCCAATGAATGGATTGAGGAGACTCGTGAACTTTCCCGTATGATTTCGGCATTGATGAAATCAATAGGTGCTTGGGAGTAATTTTCTCAAAAAGTTATATCCATTCAAAAATATTTGACTATAGTTTCACCTTTCACCTTTCACCTTTCACCTTTCACCTTTCACCTTTCACCTTTCCCTTTACGACTAAGGTCGATAGCCGCTGCTCACAATAGGCAGAGAGTGCGTGTTTTGTGTACTAAAGCCAAAAAATACTC
>NZ_JBFJHD010000166.1:0-6742 GCF_041613455.1 Pseudoalteromonas sp.
GGTCACGCTGGCGCAATCATCGCAGGCGGTAAAGGTACTGCTGATGAGAAATTTGCTGCACTAGAAGCGGCGGGCGTAAAAACTGTACGTTCACTTGCTGACATTGGTAAAGCACTTAAAGAAAAAACAGGCTGGTAAGCAGCGCTGTTACTGTTAAAAAGGCTCGCTTAGGCGAGCCTTTTTTGTATGCCTTCGTTAGTAGCGATAACTAATATGTTGAAAAAATCGAATAGTTAAATCCTGACGCTGTTTAGTTATTGCCAGCTGGGCACACATAGCCTTAATACAGGCCTCCACCTGATTCATAAACTTACCATAGCCCATATCATGTTTATTGAGCTGCGCTGCTACAACCACAAAGTGTAAGCTTTCAACTAGCTTATCGCCGTCGTAAAAGGATTTAAGCGTGGCTTGCGGGCACTCGGTGTTAAAACTGATTTTTTGTAGCTCGTTATGCTCATCATGTTTATCAAACTGACTATTGCGGATGATCGGTAAACGGCCGTTCGCCACCATGGCTGTATGGGTTAAGTTATGCTGTTGGCATAGATGGGTAAATAAATTGGCGAAATGCTGATAAAACGTCGCATAATGCTGATTATTTAGTTGTGCTTGAAACTGCGTTTTAATAGCACGGCTAACAGGAATGCTAAAGGTTGCATAGCTCATCTCAGTGTGTTCTCTGGGCAGCTTACACTGTCTAGATTGATAACGCGGGTAAAGGCTGCGTAACTTGTAGCCATAACTTTCTTTATGACCCTTATGTTTAGCAAATATGTCATAAGTAAGGTGCTGATGATCGCGTAATTTAAATGCAGGTTGATTTAAAAATAAGTTGTCGTGTAAATGGCTTAATATTTTTTGCACCTTAGTATGAAACACGGCAGAATTTGCGCGTAAATCGTCACCGGTCGCTAAAAATAGTAGCCGTATTTTTTTACTTTGTCTGTTGGCATTGTAATGTAACTTATGTGCTTCATGGTAGCGGGGGTTGTAGAAAAACATCATTTGCTGATTTGTTTCAAGTTGATACGACTCATCATTAAAACGCACCACAGGTAATTTATCGTTCGCTAACATATGCACATTATGTAACTCTAGCTCGTCACAGTAAGCAAATAATTGGCGTGCAATACGCGTATAACAGCCATTAATATCACTAAAATGCTGATAAAAATCAGCAGTAGGGGTTATTTCAGCAAGTAGATAATGATTAGTACGAGCATTGGTTGGAATATAGATACGATGTTGATTGTGAGTAGCCATGTTGCTTCCTTAAGTCGGGGTAGTGTATGACTATAAGGTGCTTTAATGACGTAAATATTGCGCTACAACAAACTTTATCGGTTACGCACCGTAAACTTCGATATTTCTCGAATAAACCCGCATCTATTGCTGTATGTTAAGGTTTGTTTTTGTAATAATGCAGGGGTTTTGTTATCACGCAATATTCAGAGGATTATACTCCTATGGCGGAAATCGAGAATCGCCCAAGTAATTTTATTAGAACCCGAATTGATGAAGATTTAGCAAGTGGAAAACATGCTAAAACGCATACCCGTTTTCCACCTGAACCCAATGGCTTTTTACACATTGGTCATGCAAAATCAATTTGCTTAAATTTTGGTATCGCAAAAGACTACCAAGGTCTGTGTAATTTACGTTTTGACGATACAAACCCAGAAAAAGAAGATATTAACTACGTTAATTCAATTAAACAAGATGTACAGTGGTTAGGCTTTAACTGGGATGGCGAAATTAAATACTCATCTAATTATTTCGATCAGCTGTACGGTTATGCGGTAGAGCTAATCAATAAAGGCTTAGCCTATGTGTGTTTTTTAACGGCCGACCAAGCGCGTGAATACCGTGGCACATTAAAAGAGCCGGGTAAAAATAGCCCTTACCGAGATACTTCAGCTGCAGAGAACCTTGCGTTATTTGAAAAAATGCGTGCCGGTGAATTCAAAGAAGGTGAATGTGTACTGCGCGCCAAAATAGACATGGCTAGCTCGTTTATGGTGCTACGCGATCCGATTATTTACCGTATCCGCTTTGCCCATCATCATCAAACGGCAGATAAGTGGTGCATTTATCCCATGTACGACTTTACCCATTGTATTTCAGATGCACTAGAAGGTATTACGCACTCTTTGTGTACACTGGAGTTTCAAGATAACCGTCGTTTATACGACTGGGTGTTGGATAATATCAGCATTGAGTGTCATCCACAGCAAATCGAGTTTTCACGCTTAAACCTAGAATACACGATTATGTCTAAGCGTAAGCTCAATGATTTAGTGGTAAATAACCATGTAGCAGGGTGGGATGATCCACGTATGCCTACGATTGCTGGTTTGCGCCGTCGCGGTTATACACCGGCTTCTATTCGCGAATTCTGTTTACGTATTGGTATTACTAAGCAAGAAAACATGGTAGAAATGGGCATGCTAGAAGCGTGTATCCGTGAAGATCTAAACGAAAATGCCCCGCGCGCTATGGCGGTGCTTGATCCGGTTAAAGTGGTTATTGAAAACTACGATGCAGACCACGTTGAAGTGTTATCAGTGGCGAATCACCCTAATAAAGAAGCAATGGGGCGTCGCGATGTACCGTTTACCCGTGAGCTGTATATTGAGCGTGAAGACTTCCGTGAAGAAGCTAATAACAAGTTTAAACGCTTAATACTCGACAAAGAAGTCCGTTTACGTGGCGCGTATGTGATAAAAGCGGAGCGCGTTGAAAAGGACGAAAACGGTGAAATTACCACTATTTACTGTAGCTATGATGCAGAGACTTTAGGTAAAAACCCTGCGGATGGCCGTAAAGTTAAAGGGGTAATTCATTGGGTGTCGGCAAGTGAGTCAATCAATGCTGAAGTTCGCTTATATGACCGTTTATTCAATGTACCGAATCCTGCGGCTGCTGAGGAGTTTGAATCGACACTCAACCCAGATTCTTTAGTTATCTTAGCCAATGCTAAGTTAGAGCCATCGTTGGCGCACGCTGCAAAAGAGCAGGGATTCCAGTTCGAACGTACAGGTTATTTCTCGCGTGACTCTAAAGCAGAAGGCTTGGTATTTAACCAAACAGTTGGGCTACGTGATTCGTGGTCAAAAACAGAGCAGAAGTAATTCTGCTCTGGCTCAGTGTTTCTGAGCTCTGCAATTATTGCTTACTAATTTATTAGTAGCTACAAAAAAACCTGCATTAAGCAGGTTTTTTTTGTGTGCAATATAAATTAATTTATATTGCTGGCAAACGCTTTACACGCTGCTTTATCTTCGCATTCACCATAGAGGTATAACGAATGATTGGTTAATTTGATGCCATTTCTTTCAGCAACCTCAAGTTGCCGGCGCTCAATAACTTCATCTTCAAACTCAACCACTTTACCGCACTTAAGACACACTAAGTGGTCATGGTGTGTGCTGGTTGCAAGCTCAAATACCGACTTACCACCTTCAAAATGATGACGGGTGACTATCCCCGCATCATCAAATTGATTCAGTACGCGATATACAGTTGCAAGACCGATCTCTTCACCTAAATCCAGGAGAATTTTATAAACATCCTCAGCACTGATATGCTGGTTATCAGGCGATTGTAAAATCTCTAAAATTTTAATCCGCGGTAAAGTAACCTTTAAACCGGCTTTTTTTAATTCCAAATTATGATCAGTCATTAAATCTGTCTCAATTTTGTTTGGTTATACTAGACATCTTGCAAGGATGTACACGACACATCAACCGGTAAGGGTAACGCGACTAGCCACTAAGTGCAAAGATCAATGCAAAGAAAAAGCGATAAAAGCGTATTTACTTATCAATTGCTACTAATTTAATCAAAAATCAAGAAAAACAAGATTAATCAGCAAGTTCGCTCAAACACATTTCATCATACACTTGTGCTGCCCAGGCTTTAACACGCTGTTCAGTGAGTTCTGGCTGGCGATCTTCATCAATGCCTAAGCCCACAAAGTGGTTGTCGTCAGCCATCCCTTTAGAGGCTTCAAAGTTATAGCCAGTGGTCGGCCAATGACCAATAACAATAGCGCCACGCTCAGTAACTATATCGTTAACCATGCCCATCGCATCTAAAAAGTATTCTGCGTAATCTTCTTGATCGCCACAGCCAAAAATGGCAACCAGCTTACCTTCAAAGTCAATTTCTTCAAGTTCTGGGAAAAAATCATCCCAGTCACATTGCGCTTCACCGTAATACCAGGTTGGAATACCAAATAAGATTAAATCAAATTCAGCAATCTCTTCTTTAGAGCTTTTCGCAATGTCATGAACAGCCACTAGCTTTTTGCCCAATTCTTTTTGCAGCATTTTAGCTATGTGTTCTGTGTTACCTGTGTCACTTCCGAAAAAAATACCTACACTTGCCATGGATTAAAACCTTTTATATATCAATAGCCAATCTTTCTTGTAAAATTGTCTCGATCAACGCACTGCGGCTAATATTTTGTGCATCAGCCATATCACTCAACGCTTGATACAGCTCTGAAGAAACCTTAAATTCAACACGCTTTAAGCCACGTGCTTTATCTCTTTTTATTTGATTACGTTTATTTACCTTTAACTGCATATCCCGTGGAAGGGGATTGGTTTTAGGACGGCCGGGGCGCTTTTCGTATTCAAATAAATCGAGTGTTGTTCTGTCTGTTTCTGACTTGGCCATGCTTAACCTACACCTGCGCCTTGCCAAAATACTTGGATAAGTCCTTTAGCTATAAAGCCTGAACAACCTAAAAAGAGTACAGTCCATACAATATAACGGCCGAATTTCGGCACATTACCACTTTTTAGTACGTCTTTTATTGCCATGCCGATGAATATCAAAATACCGGCTAAGCCAAAATACAACCCTAGGGTATCAAATTCGTTAATAAACTGACTGACCATCAACGTATAACCTTTAAATTAAACGGCGCATACTATAGCATATAAAAATACAATTATTTAGTGCGCAAAATCAAAAACACGCGATTATAAACAGTTAACTTGCGCTTAAAAAATCAGTAATTGCTTTATTCACAGCCATAGGTTTTTGTGCGTGAAGCCAGTGGCCTGCACCGTGAATAATTTTTGCCCGCGCGTTTGTAAAAAGCGCGTTAATCGCTGGGCGATGCTCAGCTAATATATAGTCAGAATCATTACCTTTGATAAACAAAGTGTCGCACAAACAAGACGTATTTTCATTAATGTTGTCAGTAATAATGGCATAATTTTTATCAAGACTGGTTAAGTTAAAGCGCCAGGCGAAATTACCAGTCTCATTCTTAGCCAAACTTTTTAATAAAAACTGTCGTACACCTAACTCATCAATATATGGCTGCATTATAGCATCAGCTTGCTTTCTATCGCTTACGCTACTGTTAGCCACAGCCTTTAAAGCCTGGATTATTTGCGTGTGACGCGCAGGGTAACTTACTGGTGCTATATCAAGCACCACGAGTTTATTGACTCGCTCAGGGTGTGCTAAGGCGAGTTGCATGGCAACTTTACCGCCCATGGAATGACCAATAATATGGGCGTTGTCGATATTTAATTGCGCCAATAGCTCAATAATATCCTGTGCCATCGCGGGGTAATTCATTTCATCACTGTGCGGTGACCGGCCATGGTTACGCAAATCAACATTGGTCACCGTGTAAGACTCACTGAGCGGCTTTGCAATCACATTTAAATTTTCCAGTGAGCCGAACAGCCCATGAATTAAAATGACATGGGGACCTTGCCCCTGTTGTTGGTAATTTAATTGCATATTAGCCTCTGCCTAAAATTTGCCATAGTTTACGAGCATTTATTTAAAATGCAAAAAATAACAGCTAGGCCGCTGAGAAAATAGTAGATGAGTGCATTTATTAGCGATTTTTACAAACCATAAGTACCAGCGAGCAAATGAGTCTTGCCTACAGCGCATTTGCTGCTCGTTTGTTTGTGATTTATCACACCCGTGTAAATTCCCCATATTTGGAAGGGGGTGTATTTAGTTGTCGTTTTTATTTCTTTAACTACACTAAGGGGTGTATAAATACTAGTCAATGGAGTGTCTGGCTAAGATTGTTGTAAGTACAAAACATTCTTTAACAAGGTGGTTCTATGCATAACTTTACGAAACTAAACAAATTAAAATACCTGCAAATTTTAGCCATGTCATTGTTGCTCGTACTTGCGGGGTGTGGCAGTGATAATGATGCTAATAATCCTCCCCCTCCTGCTGAAGCTGACACGGTTGCTCCAGTTATTACTATTACCGGAGACAGTGCTATCACGGTAAATCAAAATGAAGACTATATAGAACAAGGTGCTACAGCAACCGATAATGTGGATGGATCGGTCACAGTAGTGATAACTGGCGATGTTGATACCTCTGTTACGGGGGAGTACCTCGTTACTTATACTGCAACTGATACGGCAGGAAATATTGCAACTGCGACCAGAACCGTCACCGTAGTGTCAGTGACGGTGAGTGGCACGGCAGCCGCTGGCGCGGCTATTGTCGGTACTGTCACGGTGAAAGGTGCTAATGGCAATGTTAAATCATCAGCCATTGCAGCAAATGGCAGTTATGCGGTGGACGTTACAGGCTTAGTTGCCCCTTATCGACTCCGGGCAGAAGGCACCGTGGGTGGACGCTACTATAAACTGCATTCATATGCAGCAGCTGCTAATGTGGGCGGTACCATTAATATCACTCCTTTCACCGATTTAATCATAGCGAACGCAGCGCA
>NZ_JBFJHD010000167.1:0-6729 GCF_041613455.1 Pseudoalteromonas sp.
GCAGCATCTAATAGATGACTTAACCGCCGATCTGCACTTAGTGCAAGGGCGAAAAATACACAGTATTTTTATTGGGGGCGGCACGCCAAGCTTATTAACTGGGGCGGCTTATACGCGCCTGTTAAACGCAGTCGACACACTAATTGGTCTAGCAGACAACTGTGAAATCACCCTTGAAGCTAACCCTGGAACAGTAGAAACCGGACGCTTTAAAGACTACGTAAAGGCTGGAATTAACCGCATTTCGATTGGTGTGCAAAGCATGCAAAACGACAAGCTTAAAGCATTAGGGCGCATTCATGGCGCCGATGAAGCACGTTACGCGGCAGAGCAAGCAAAACAAGCCGGCCTTAACAGCTTCAACTTAGATTTAATGCACGGTTTACCCGGGCAAACGCTTGACGATGCATTGAGTGATTTAAAACAGATCATTGCGCTCAATCCCCCGCATATTTCGTGGTATCAGCTCACAATTGAACCCAATACACAATTTGCCTCTAAGCCCCCGACATTGCCGCAAGATGAAACCCTGTGGGATATTCAAGAGCAAGGCCAAGCTTTACTGGCACAAGCGGGCTACCAGCAATATGAAATATCGGGCTATGCCAAACCGGGTTATCAATGCCAACACAACTTGAATTATTGGCGGTTTGGCGATTATTTGGGTATTGGCTGTGGCGCACATGGTAAAGTGACTGATGCAAATAGTGGCATCATCACCCGCACCGAAAAGGTTAAACACCCGCGGGGCTACATGGACATGGTTAAGCCGTATTTGTATAAAAGTTGGCAGGTAGAACAGCACGATTTGGCCTTTGAGTTTTTTATGAATCGCTTGCGCCTAGTCGAGCCGTGCCCAGTAGACGATTTTACGGCACTCACGCAACAGCCGTTGCAAAGCCAACGCGAGGCACTCAACAAAGCGATTCGCACTGGCTTACTAAGCGAAGACAATAATCACTGGCAAGTCACCCTTAAAGGGCAACGCTTTTTAAATGACCTGCTAGAATTGTTTGTTTAGTGCTCGGTGCTAAAAACTATAATAATAAACTTCTAACAACAATAGGGATCACAATGCGTAAACTTACTTTTATTGCAGCCGCAGTTAGTGTGGCACTGCTTGCGGGGTGCCAACAAGCCACCTCATCAGCAACTAAAACAGCGGTGATACAAGTACAACCGGTACAAAGCGAAATAGACAAAGCGAATCAGTTTTTTGAAGATACCTTTAATCGCGATGTGATGAGCAGCCCGGTTTATCAAACCTATATGGGCATTAAGCAAGATTATGATAAATGGGACGATGGTAGCGAAGCCAAAAAACTGCAAGATTTGGCACAAGCGAAAGCCGATTTAAGCACGCTAAATAGCATCAATCGTGCCCAGCTCGACGCTGCCACTAAAGTGAGTTATGACTTAAAAAAGCAAGCGCTTGAAAATACCATTGCCGATTTTAAATGGCGCTTTCATAGTTACCCGGTAAATCAAATGTACGGCACTCACTCGATGGTGGCGGCATTTTTAATTAACCAACATCAAATTAGTAATGTGGCTGAAGCTAACGCCTATATTTCACGCTTAAACGGGATTCCGGCGGTCTTTGAGCAGCTGATAACCGATTTAGAAGTACGCGCTAACAAAGGCATTATTGCACCAAAATTTGTGTTTCCGCATGTTATCGATTCGAGCAAAAACATTATCAGCGGAGCACCGTTTGAACAGGGCGAAGACTCCACATTATTGAGCGATTTTAAACGTAAAGTTGCTCAGCTTGAGATCAGTCAAGCTGAAAAAGACGCACTCATAAACGAGGCCACCGATGCCCTTAAGGTAGCGGTTAAGCCGGCGTATTCTAAACTGCTTAACTACCTAGCTCAGTTAGAAAAACGTGCCGATAATCGCGACGGTGCTTGGAAGTTTCCTGACGGCGACGCGTTTTATAATAACGCGCTTAAACGCACCACCACCACAGAGCTGACCGCCAAAGAAATTCATGCCATCGGCCTTGCTGAAGTAGCGAGAATTCATGATGAAATGCGTGAAATTAAAGATAAAGTGGGCTTTAACGGTGATTTAGCAGCATTTATGCAGTTTATGAAAACCGACGAGCAGTTTTATTTGCCCAATACCGAAGCCGCTAAAGAGCAATATATTAGCCAAGCAACCGCGCTTATCAATAATATGAAGTCGCGCTTGGATGAATTATTTATCGTCAAACCCAAAGCCGATATGATTGTAAAGCGAGTTGAAGCGTTTCGCGAAAAAGCCGCAGGTAAAGCGTTTTACCAGCAACCGGCTCCCGATGGCTCTCGCCCGGGTGTGTACTACGCCAACCTTTACGATATGGAAGCGATGCCAACCTATCAAATGGAAGCGCTGGCCTACCACGAAGGTATTCCAGGACACCATATGCAAATTGCTATTTCGCAAGAGCTTGAAGGTGTGCCTAAGTTTCGTAAATTTGGTGGCTACACGGCATACATTGAGGGTTGGGGCTTATACTCTGAGTTAGTCCCTAAAGAAATGGGTTTATATGAAGACCCCTATGCTGATTTTGGTCGTCTTTCGATGGAATTATGGCGCGCAGCACGGTTAGTAGTGGATACCGGCATTCACGCTATGAAATGGACTCGCCAACAAGGGATTGATTACTACGTTAATAACACCCCTAATGCGACCTCTGACGCGGTTAAAATGGTTGAGCGCCACATTGTTATGCCATCACAAGCAACTGCTTATAAAGTGGGTATGTTAAAGATTTTGGAACTACGTGAAAGCGCTAAGCAGCAACTCGGTGATAAGTTTGACATTCGCCAGTTTCACGATGTAGTGCTTAAAAATGGCCCCGTGCCACTAAACGTGCTAGAAAATTTTGTTAATCAGTGGGTAGCCAGTAAACAAGCTTAACTGTTAATGTAACAATACAAAAGGTCGCTGATGCGGCCTTTTTTGTTTTATATGCCAACCGTTTAAGCTAAAGTAAATAACAGCAGAGCAAGGGGATACGAAACGCTATGGAATTATGCATACAATTACTTAATACTCGCTTAGCCCAGCATCAGCTCGGCGAGCTCGATAACGACTTTAAGCAATTAACCCCGGCACAACAAGCTAGCCAATTGCTGCATGTGTACCACAGCGCGCAGCGCATGCCTGTTAAATATAATTTTATGCAAAATGTGGCGCTTCGGCTGCTCACTAATAACCCACCACCGGCGCCATTTATTAGCCAGCTGAGTAGCCTGGATGCACTGAGCTTTTTTACTCCCGCACTGAAAGTGAACAACGGGTTTAGTGCACAGGATGAACGTGGCAATACCGTATTACACACAGTGTTTAAGCAAGCCGAAGCAACTAATTTGCCTTTTAACTATGTGCGCTCGTTAATGCTATTTGAATCTAACGATGGCTTACTCAAAGCACTTGCATTAACTAATCAACAAGGCTTAACGCCAGTGGCGTGTTATATTGCCTATGCTAATAAGCCCAGTACGCCCATCAAGCATGAATTTTCGGCGCTGTTGGCGTTAATGGAAATGGAACAAAAACAACACCCTCAGGCTAAGCAGCAATTAGTAACACAACTAAGCGCTAATGCGCTAAACGAAACCACATTGTTGTTAAGCGCCGCGTATTTACAGCGTTCACTCACCGAGGTAGCCCGCTTAGTTAAGCACTAACGCTGGCTTTAATCTGACAAGTAATATTCTATGCTGGTGACCACACGCACTTTTTTAATTTGTGGCGTGTTAGAGTCTCTATCGCTAATACTAAATTGCCCTTGCCGCGCGGTTTTAATTTTACCTAGTTTTGAGTCTGAATCTTTTGCGAACTTAATCGCTACTTCGCGGGCTTTTTCGGTCGCTTGCTGCACCATGGCTGGTTTAATCTCGTTTAGCCCCGTAAATAGATATTGCACTTGAGTGTCATAGTTATCTTGCACTATGGCAATGTTTTGTTTCGCTAATTGGCTTACCTTCCCCAATGCATGCTTTACTTTATCGGGAGCATTTGAATAAACAATAATATTGGCTCGGACTATATATCTAAATTGTTTGTTTTCGCTGCCATATTCCCGCGCTTGAGTATCAATAATCGACTGGCTGCCACGGGTGATTTCTGCATCATCAAAGCCGTGCAATTTTAAAAACGCGATCACCGCAGCGTTTTTACGCTCAACCCGACTGACCAAGGTTTCTAAGTTATTATCGACATCACTAAATTGCAGGGGCCAAATCACCGTATCGGCCAACACCTCTTGTTCAGCTAACCCTTTCACCTGCAC
This sequence comes from Pseudoalteromonas sp., assembly GCF_041613455.1. Classification (GTDB taxonomy): domain Bacteria; phylum Pseudomonadota; class Gammaproteobacteria; order Enterobacterales; family Alteromonadaceae; genus Pseudoalteromonas. The sequence goes on from NZ_JBFJHD010000167.1 coordinate 4,286, forward strand.
GGTACGCTCCATCGATTTAATTTCAAGTGCCGTGCCTTTTAAAATAAATGCTAAGCTAATTAGGCCTATACTGACACAGATAGCCGCCAACACATGGTATAACCCCGATCTTTTATTCACGTTATTCTCCTTGTAAAGCAGCTAGATGCTCGAAAAAGTACGCTAAACAGGTTACATTGTGAGATGACAGATAGCAAAGTTTAATCAGCCAAGGAAAAGCCATGAGCCTTAAGCGTATCAGCCAGTTTTTAAACCCACGCTCGGTTGCCGTAATTGGGGCATCAAATACTCCCTCTCGAGCAGGGTATGTGGTCATGCGTAACTTACTGCAAGCGGGCTTTAAAGGGCCAATTATGCCAGTTACTCCGAGCCATACTGCCGTGCATGGGGTATTGGCCTACCCAACGATTAACGCGTTGCCAAAAGTACCCGATTTAGCCGTTATCTGTACCAATAAAAATACTTTAACAAAGATCATTGAGCAACTCGGTGAGTTAGCGTGCCACAACGCAATTGTGATTGCCGATGGTTTAACTAGCGCTCAAAAACACACCTTAAAACACTCTGCTCAGCAGCATAAAGTCACACTACTGGGGCCTAACTCATTAGGGTTATTAATTCCTCACCTAGGGCTTAATGCCAGCTTCTCACATACAGTGGCAAGTCCCGGTAAACTGGCCTTTATTTCCCAGTCGGCCGCGGTGTGTTCCACCATTTTAGATTGGGCAAAAAATAAAGAAATTGGTTTTTCCTACTTTGTTTCCATTGGTGAATGCCTAGATATTAAATTTACTGAGCTACTCGACTTTTTAGGCCGCGACGCTAAAACAAGCGCCGTGTTGTTATATATCGATAATATTGAAGATAGTCGCAGCTTTATTTCTGCCGCACGCGCGGCGGCGTTTAGTAAACCGGTGATCGTAATAAAAACTGGCCGCACCGATGCAGGGGCAAGCGCAGCACAAATAAAAACCGGCAAAGCACATAGCTCAGACGCCGTATACGATGCGTTATTTCAGCGCGCCGGTATGCTAAGAGTAAATGACTTACGTGAATTATTTGCCGCCACGCAAACCTTGGCCATGCACCCTAAGTTATTAAAGGTCGAGCAGCTCACTATTTTAACTAATGGCGGAGGGCCCGGTGTTATGGCGGTCGATGAGCTGCTGCAAAGCTCAGGTAAATTAGCACAATTAAGCGACGCCACTCGTGAGGCACTTAACAAAGTGATCCCACGCTCAGAAACGACCTCCAATCCGGTGGATATTTTTGGCGACTCACTGCCAAGCCGTTATAAGCAGGCACTGGAAATTTTACTGCATGCTCCCGAGGTAAAAAACTTACTGATCATTCACACCCCGTCTGCACTCGCTCCCAGCGACGAGTATGCGCATATTATCGTCGACACCTTAAAAAAATTGCCAAAAATGACACGCCCTTACGTGATCACTAATTTCACCGGTGAAGATGCCGCCTACACCGCCAGACGTATTTGTACTAATAATGCCATTCCGACCTATCGCACTCCCGAGGGCGCTGTGGGCGCCTTTATGCATTTAGTTAATTATCGACGTAATCAAAAACACTTAACCCAAACGCCTGAGTCGAATTGTGATGATGACAAAATTAACAAGTCGGCGGCCAAAGCCCTAGTAAATGAATTTTTAGAGGAAGGGCAAAGTTATTTATCAACCCATCAAGCGAGCCAAATTTTAAGTCATTACGACATTGAATGTATTCAAACTGAAGTGGCTTACACTCCCACCGAGGCCAAAGAACAAGCCATAGAGTTGGGTTTTCCGGTGGCACTAAAGCTGATCAGCCCCAGCATTCCATCAAAATCTGAAGTCGGCGGTGTAGTGCTTAACTTAAACGACGCCCAAGAGGTAGAGCAAACTGCGTTTGCGATGTTGCTAAGAATAAAAAACACTTACCCGAATGCAGTCATTGATGGCTTTTCCTTACAAAAAATGGCCCCTCGCGCCGGCGCTAACGAATTACGTATTGCAATAAAAACCGAGGCCAATTTTGGCCCAGTTATTTTACTTGGCGAAGCCGGTACGGGTCTTGAATATGCACAAGCTGCGGTTGCTTTCCCGCCACTAAATATGAATTTAGCAAAATATTTAATTGCCGCCGCGCACGATAAAGGGGTATTAAAAGAACGTATTTTACCGGAAAAAGTGGATAAATACCGACTCTGCGCCTTGCTCACGCGGATCTCACAATTAGTGATCGATCAACCCGATATTAGCTCGCTTGAGCTCAACCCGATCTTGGCTAGCAATGGGCAATTTTTAGTGCTCGATGCCACCATGACCATCAATCGCTACCAAGTACAAACACACCGCAAGCGCTTGTCTATTCGTCCCTACCCCATTGAGCTGGTTACAACCGTTACGCTAAAAAATAACACGGAGGCGATACTGCGCCCAATTAAACCA
>NZ_JBFJHD010000168.1:0-6673 GCF_041613455.1 Pseudoalteromonas sp.
ACGCCACCAATAATGGCTACTAACACCGGTGTGGTAGTTTTCCTTTTTCCTAAACGATAACTTAGCCATGCAAACAGCGGCACACATAGCAGTAACAACACTGCCAGCAACTCACCAAAAAAAGTAGCATTTATGTTCATTTTTCATCCTTAAAATTATCCTTACTTTCGATTAGAGCATAAAAAAACCCTTAAGTGAACACTTAAGGGTTTTTGTTAATTTACTTTAATGCCGTAAACAATTACTCAGCGGGTTTTTGCTCTTTTTCTACCACATTAATTGCAAGCTCTGCCAACGAGTCGGTGTTGGCTTTGCTTGGCGCGTTGGTTAATAAGCACGATGCTTGAGTCGTTTTAGGGAACGCAATCACGTCACGAATGTTATCGGTGCCACATAACAGCATCACTAAACGGTCAAGACCAAATGCTAAACCTGCATGTGGCGGTGTACCGTATTTAAGGGCATCCAATAAGAAGCCAAATTTATCTTGCTGCTCTTGCTCATTAATACCTAATATTCTAAATGCGGCTTCTTGCATATCTGCATTGTGAATACGCACCGAGCCACCGCCTACTTCGTAGCCGTTTAATACCATGTCGTAGGCATCTGAAATAGCGGCCGCAGGATTGGCTTCAAGCTCAGCGGCAGTGATGTCTTTTGGTGCCGTGAATGGATGATGCACCGCATGCAGCGTGCCTTCGTCATCTTCTTCAAACATAGGGAAATCCACAACCCACAGTGGTGCCCAGCTATCAAGGTTAGTGATCTCTAAATCAATACCTATTTTAAGACGTAGCGCGCCCATAGCTTCGTTTACTGTGTTGCGCTTATCGGCACCAAATAAGATGATATCGCCAGTTTGTGCGTCAGTGCGCTCAAGTAGTTGCGTGATCACCTCTGCGTTTAAGAACTTCGCCACTGGCGATTGCACGCCTTCAGCGCCTGCATCACGGTCGTTTACTTTCATCCACGCCATACCTTTAGCGCCGTAAATACCAATAAACTTAGTGTAATCGTCTAGTTGCTTACGCGACAGCTTAGCGCCACCTGGCACTGTAAGTACCGCAACACGGCCTTTTTCGTCATTCGCCGGGCCTGAGAACACATTAAACTCAACGTCTTTCACTAAGTCAGCAATATCAACCAGTTTCATTGGGTTACGTAAATCTGGCTTATCAGAACCGTACAAGCTCATGGCCTCAGCATACGGCATGATGGGGAAGTCGCCTAAATCAACGTTTAACAATGACTGCCACATTTCGCGGATCATTTTTTCAGTCATACCACGTACTTGAGCCGAGCTCATGAACGAGGTTTCTAAATCTATTTGGGTAAATTCAGGTTGACGATCGGCACGTAAATCTTCATCGCGGAAACATTTAACAATTTGGTAGTAACGGTCAAAACCCGACATCATTAGCAATTGTTTAAATAGCTGTGGTGACTGCGGTAATGCGTAAAAGCTACCTTTGTGTACACGGCTTGGTACTAAGTAGTCGCGCGCGCCCTCAGGGGTGGCTTTGGTGAGTACCGGTGTTTCGATGTCTAAAAAGCCGTTTTCATCTAAAAAGCGACGTACAAAGCTACTTGCTTTAGCACGTAATTTAATGCGGTCGCTCATTTCTAAGCGACGCAAGTCTAAGTAACGGTATTTTAAGCGACGTTCTTCAGAGTTAACTTGGTTAAAATCGAGTGGTAGTGGCTCAGAGCGGTTAATGATGGTCAGCTCAGTGCCTAAAATTTCCACTTCGCCAGTGGCCATGTCTTTATTTATTTGGCTGTCTGGACGAGCGCGTACTATCCCTTTTAACTGCACACAAAACTCTTGGCGAAGGGTATTAGCTGTATCCATTAACCCTGCAATTTCAGGATCAAACACCACTTGCACTAAACCTTCTCTATCGCGTAAATCGACAAAGATAAGTCCACCAAGGTCACGTCGTTTGTTGATCCAGCCACATAGTTCTACTTCTTGGTCTACGTGGGTTTTATTTAGCTGTCCGCAGTATATAGAGCGCATAGTTTTCCTGTCAGATAAAAGACCTATAGCCATTAAGCACATTCGTTTTAAACGTTGTTATAAATACTAAAATGTGGATAACGCCACTAGCAATTCAAAGTAATTAAATTAGCCCCGTATTATACCCAAGCCACCTCAAAATGCGAGTTTCCGTTAGCATTAAAGGCAATTTATCTGCTCTAGTGGGGCTGCGCTTTAGCAAGCAAAATGGTGACAGGTGCGCCGTGGTTAGCTATTTGTTACACTAGTGCAAACACCCCATTAGTTAGTTGTGCAATGCTGTATTTAGGATGCCCACAGTGGTCAAACACCGCGTGGAAAGGCAATTTATTTTCAAGCCAATGTAAAAACGCGGATATGCTGAGCGAGTACGCGCAATACTTTAACTCTGTTGAAGGCAACACGAGTTTTTACGCCGATCCTGCACCAAGCACTATTTTACGCTGGGCCAACAGTGTACCCGATGACTTTAAATTTACTTTTAAGTTTCATCGCCGTTTTAGTCATGAGCTAAAGCTCACTAATGTACAAAGCGAGCTTTCCGCCTGGTTTGATTTATTTGCGCCTATTTTAGCCAAAACTGGGCAAATTATGTTGCAGCTCCCCAGCGCCTTTGGCCCAAACGACTTAGCTAAGCTGGCGCAATTTATTCGCCTATTACCCAAAGAGCTCACCTTTGGGGTAGAAGTACGCCACCGGGCATTTTTTCAAAAAGGGCAAGCCGAAATAGCGCTTAATCAACTGTTAATAGCCAATAATATTAATCGCATTGCCATGGATACCCGTGCCCTTTTTGCCGTTAACGCAACAACCGAAGCGTTAATTGATGCACAACAAAAAAAGCCGCAGCTACCAGTGCATGCCATTGCCACCGGCGAGCAGCCATTAGTTCGTTTTGTGATTGCCGATTTAAAGCATGATTACCAAAGCTTTTACCAGCCGTGGCTACGCAAAATAACGCAATGGCTGAATGAAGGTAAAACACCCTACGTGTTTTTTCATACCGCCGATAACCAAGCCGCCCCCTTGTTAGCGCGGCAGTTTTGCCAAGACTTAGGCTATCAACACGGTGTACTAGCTCCCTTTAATGGCGAGCAAGAAGCCCAGCAAACGGCATTATTTTAATTTAAGAGCATAAACTATGAGTGAATTTGTCCGTTACTTTAGCGGCTACCCTGAGCACATTGTGTCAGCAATCATGCAACTAATAAAAAATGATACCCATGGCGCGTATTTAACCAAAAAATACCCACGGGCGCACACCATCACCAGTGATAAGCTGCTGTACACGTACGCCACTGAGCTAAAAAAGCAGTATTTAAAAAATGCCCCCCCTTTTGGCCGCGCCGCGTTTAAAAAGCAAGGCGATATGGTCACCAATGCACTCGGTACCCACACTTATCGCATGCAAGGCAAAACGCGCAAACACGACTTAGCTATCAATAGTGATTTACTGCGCGCCCCCGAACCGTTATTAAAAGCTTTAGTGGTGCACGAACTCGCGCATTTTAAAGAAAAAGATCATAACAAAAGCTTTTATAAACTGTGCTGCCACATGGAGCCTGAGTACCACCAGCTAGAGCTCGATTTACGTATATTTTGTGTGTTAGTGGCGCAAGGTAACAACCCCTATGCAACAAGCTAATAATTAGCGATTGCTTTTGGCAATAGTTAGCGCGTCACTGTGAATTGAGTTAGCCCAATAAGCTGCCCCGATTCCGTGACTACCTGCACCTGCCAGTTACCGGTCGCCTCAGCGGGAAAATTGACTTTATGGCTCCACGCTCTATAACCTTGCTCGCGCCCGCCAGTGATATTTAATGCGATTCGGTCTACTTCTTTATGGTTATGGCGCCAAACATGAAATATGGTTTCATTTAATCCCCTTGGCGCTTTAACCGCAGTCCAACTATACAATCCTTGCTGATGCAATACAGTGGCAGTTAACTGCTTGATGCTGCCGATGGGCCTGCGCTTTGCGCTATCGACTGCATGCGATACTGTAATGTCGGTTAAACGTAACGCGGCGGGCGGCACCCAACTTCGTAACTGCCACACCCCGGCACTTAAAATACAAAGCAACGCTATGAGCACAGGAAAACGCCACCAGCGCACATTAGGCATTAAATTACTTAAACTTGGCAGCGTAAAAATAATCGCACAGCTCAATGCTATCGCTAAGCTTTGATTGGTGGTGAGCTTAAATAAAATGGGTAAAGTAACTATCAGTACCACAAACAAGGCGAAGTTATGAAACACCGTAAATAGCGTACGGTGCTTCACTAACGTTTTATAATACAAGGGATCGATTAACGAGATAACAGCGCAGCTTATAATTAGCCCAGTAAACAGCGCTTGCGGGTGATGCCATTGCGTTACCGCCAAAAAAAACGGTAAAGCAAAAAATAAACTTTCTTGCTGCACCATTTGTAACGCAAAACGCATAAAGTTGGGAGATACCGTGACCCCAAACGACTGCTCTACCTTATCGCGTAACCAGTTATCAATAATTAACCATAACCAGCTAATTAATAACAATATAGCGATAAATTGCGCAAACGATTCTTTGCGCTCCACTAACACATAACTTGCCACCCCAGAGCAAAAAGACACTATCGCCAACACCCCTGGATGCTGTTGCATTAGCAGGATAAATTTTGTTATTAAATTTTTAAAATAACCCATGTAATACAAACCCAGCTCAATATGCTGACACATTGGCACAGCATGTCATTTATTTTGATGACCCGCGATGAGTACGCGAAATCTCTTCATTTACCCAATACAGCAATTGTTTTATCGCTTTAGACAACACTTGGTTTTGTCGCACTATATACCCTAAACTGGTGGTTGGGAATTGTGGCAGTGAGGTCACTGAGGTAGTTAAATTAGCCTTAGAGTGCAAAGAAAACTCTGGCACAATTGCCACGCCAAACCCCGCTTCTGCCCAGTCAATTTGCGCATCAACACTGCCCACTTCCATTACTCGATAACTGGGTAAATTTAACGACGGCAACGCACTGTCTAATAATTCACGGGTGCGAGTATCGTGACCCAATAAAATAAGTGTTGGTGGCTCTGTGAGTATGATACTGTTGTCTTGCTTTGCTTGCTGCCATAGCGCTAAATGATTACCCAGCGCACACCACTTTATTTGTTGTAACTCGCTAAAATGCAGTGGCTCACTTTCTTTTTGGGCAATCACAAAACCTAAATCGGCTTCTGCACTTTTAACCAACGCCGACGCTTGTGACGAGGTGGTATTAAGCAAGCTAAAATCAATTCCCGGAAACTGCGTTTTAAATAACTGAAACGGCTCGATTAACAACAACCGCGATATAATATCACTGGCTGCAATCGTCAGCGTGCCTTGGCTCAAATCGTTAATTGCATTGAGATCTGATTGGCAAACTTTTAATTCCCACAAGGTTTTTTTACCCGACTGCAGTAGCCTTTGCCCAGCTTGCGTTAAACAAAATGGGTTACGTTCGATTAATTTTACCCGCGTCATTTTTTCTAACTGCTTAATATGCAAACTCACATTAGGCTGCGTCATATGTAGTGCATTCGCCGTTTTACCAAAATGCTTTAGCTCAGCTAAAGTAACAAAGGTTTTTAACCAGTGAATATCTAACATTTATATCTCTTCATAACTCAACCCCATATGGAATCCTTATTGATATTATAATTATAATTAATTTCTCTTATTTTAACACCCCACCTATCATAACCACTTGTTCAATTTGGAGATAAAATTATGCCGTCAATTGTTGTAGTAGGTGCAAACTGGGGTGATGAAGGCAAAGGCCGCATCGTCGATTTTTTAGCAGAGAACGCCTCTGCCAGCATTCGTTTTCAAGGTGGTAACAACGCAGGCCACACCGTAGTGAATGAGTTTGGTACGTTTAAATTGCACCAATTACCCAGCGGTATTTTTAATCCAGACTGTACAGCCGTACTTGGCCCAGGCATGGTTATAAGCCCTGCAGCCTTAAGCGAAGAAATGGCCGAAGTTAAAGCAGCAGGTGTTGCTGTAAAGTTATGTATTTCTGATCGTGCCACGCTGTGTCTGCCAATTCATGCCCTAGAAGATACCCTAGAAGAATTGCGCTTAGGGGATGCCGCTTATGGCTCAACCCGTCAAGGTATTGCGCCAGCATATGGTGACCGAGTAATGAAAAAAGGTATTTTAGTCGGTTGGTTAAATCAGCCTGAGGTATTACTTGAGCGGATCCAATTTATGCTAGACTGGAAAATGCCACAACTCAAAGCACTGTATCCCGAGTGTGACTTTTCACAAAGCGCTGCTGAAATGACCGAATGGTTACTGGAAGTAACCGCGTCTTGGCGCCCTTTTATTTGTAACGTCACTGAGCCGCTAAAAGCACTGCAACAGCAAGATGCTAATTTATTATTTGAAGCCCAATTAGGGGCTGGCCGTGATTTAGTGTATGGCGAATACCCGTACACCACGTCTTCTAACGTAACTGCAGCCTATGCTGGTATTGGCAGTGGTTTACCAGCGCTGCGCCCTGAGCGCGTAGTGGCGGTGGCAAAATCATTTAGCTCATCGGTGGGTACCGGTACCTTAGTCACGGCGATGGCAGAGCAAGATAACTTTCGTGAAAGTGCTAACGAATATGGTGCTGTAAC
>NZ_JBFJHD010000169.1:0-6584 GCF_041613455.1 Pseudoalteromonas sp.
AATTTTGTCGTATAACGTTTGGGCCACTTGCTAATTCCCTAATCTGTTTGAGTTGCAGCATAACGGTGCTGCAACTTTAATATGTTATTAAATGCGTGAAACGATAGCTGCTGCCACATCGCTTGTGCTGTAACCGGCATTTGGATATATATCTGGTGTGCCAACGCCTGCTTCTACGGCTTCTGCTACTGCTTTTTCAATGGTGCGCGCAGCTTCGTCTTGCCCTAGCGAGTAACGTAGCATTAATGCGGCACTTAAAATTTGTGCTATTGGGTTTGCAACGCCTTTACCTGCAATATCTGGTGCTGAACCGCCTGCTGGCTCGTACAACCCAAAACCCGATTGATTCAAGCTTGCCGAAGGTAATAAGCCCATTGAGCCTGTGATCATCGCGCACTCATCTGACAAAATATCGCCAAATAAGTTATCGCAAAGTAGTACGTCAAACTGGCTAGGCTGCTTAACTAACTGCATAGCGGCGTTATCTACGTAAATGTAATCTAGGCTGACTTCTGGGTAGTCTTTGCTTACTTCGGTGACTACTTCGCGCCATAATACGCTTGATGCAAGTACGTTTGCTTTATCAACAGAGGTAACATGGTTACTACGTAATTTTGCAGCTTCAAAAGCAAAGCGTGCAATACGTTCGATTTCTTTTCGTGAGTATGTTTGCGTATCAAAAGCAGCTTCTTCAGCGCCTTCGCCGCTACGGCCTTTTTCGCCAAAATAAATGCCGCCGGTTAGCTCGCGCACACATAAAATATCAAAACCTTTTTCGCTAATATCAGCGCGAAGTGGTGACGCTGCACTTAATGCAGGTAATAACTGTGCAGGGCGCAAATTACAAAACAAACCAAAGTGCTTACGAAGCGGCAATAACGATGCGCGCTCAGGCTGCTCGTTTGGTGGTAAGTTTTCCCATTTAGGACCGCCTACCGAACCAAATAAAATAGCGTCAGCGTTTTCACACGCTGCAAGTGTGCTCTCTGGTAATGCTTTACCAAATTCATCAATTGCTGCGCCACCAATAGCATGATGCTGACGGTTCAGGGTAAAACCAAACTTATTGCTCACAGCATCAAGTACTTGTTCTGCTGCTGCCATTACTTCTGGGCCAATACCGTCGCCAGCTAATACGGCAACGCTGTAGTTTGTTTTACTCATCCTGCTTTCCTTTGTTGTTTTAAATCAGACACTTTTTGTGCACGATAAATTAAGTTATAAACACGGATCATGGCGCGTACCGACGCTTCAACCACATCCGCTGCAATGCCCGCACCGTGGTAAGGTCGGCCATCGTATTTAGCTATAATATTTACTTGGCCTAATGAGCTTGCACCTTGACCTGTCGCTTCTAAGTTATATTCAATCATTTCAACGCTCATACCGGTTAAGCGCTCAATGGCTGCAAACGAAGCTTCAACTGGGCCATTACCTGTCGCGGCTTCTTGTTTAGCTTCGCCATCAATGCGCATTCCAATCGTAGAGCTTGCTACCGATTGTGAGTTAGAGGCTGAGTTAACAAACTCTAATTGGTATTTTTCGTCTTTGTCGTTAATTTGATTAAAGTAAATCATTGCCTCAAGGTCGTAATCGTATACTGTGCCTTTTTGGTCAGCCAATTCGATAAAGCTTTTGTATAAGCCATCCATATCGTAATCAGATTTTTGATAGCCTAACTCTTCTAGGCGATGCTCAATAACATGACGACCCGAACGCGAAGTCATATTTAATTGGTTACTTGGCACACCAACGCTTTCTGGCGACATAATCTCATAAGTATTTTGCGCTTTTAATACACCGTCTTGGTGAATGCCAGAACTATGCGCAAAGGCGTTTTCGCCAACAATCGCTTTATTTGGTTGTACTGGCATATTACAAATTTTAGCCACTTGACGAGATGCGCGGTAAATTTCTTCACTTTTAATATCTGTGTATACTTTTAAGTGGTCTTTGCGCATTTTCATGATCATCGCCACTTCTTCAAGCGAGCAGTTACCAGCCCGCTCACCAATGCCATTAATAGTACACTCAATTTGGCGTGCGCCGGCTTGCACTGCGGCCACAGAGTTTGCTACAGCTAAACCTAAATCGTTGTGGCAATGCACACTTAAGCGCGCTTTATCAATATTTGGCACGTTATTCATTAAATGGCGGATCATCGCGGCGTATTCGTCTGGCGTTACAAAACCAACGGTATCTGGCAAGTTAATAGTTGAAGCTCCGGCATTAATTACCTGCTCAACAATTTTACATAAATCCCAATGCGGCGTACGACCGGCATCTTCACACGAAAATTCAACATCATCAGTATAGTTACGCGCCAATTTAATTGATTTAACAGCCATTGCCGTTGCATCATCTAGGCTCATACGTAATTTATGTTCAAGGTGCAAAGGGCTTGTAGCAATAAAAGTATGAATACGGCTTTGCTGAGCTGTGCGAAGTGCTTCGCCACAGGCTTCAATGTCTTTGGCAACAGAGCGTGCTAAACCACAAATAATCGGACCTTTTACCTCGGTTGCAATACGTTGCACCGAGCGAAAATCAGCAGGGCTCGAAACCGGAAAACCCACTTCCATCACATCCACATTCAAGCGGCTAATTGTATGCGCTAATTGAATTTTATCATCTTCAGTAAGGCTTGCTTTAAGTGCCTGCTCACCATCACGTAAGGTGGTATCAAAAATCCATACTTTATCTTGCTCTTGCATAACTGCCCCTCATTCCTATGTTACCCAAATTTCAATTAATCCCAGCCGCGAGATAAAAAAAACCCCGCAATTGCGGGGTTTTTAGTGTTCAACTCGATGCAAACACACTAATCCCCGCTCACTGACCATAGCAGTAAGAGGTTAAGTTTTAGTGTAATTAAACGAATAATATGCATCTTGTTTTCTTGTGTGTGTGTTCAGTGAAGCCTATTTTTAACATTACAAAGCGACGGAAGCAAGCATAAAAATTCCACAAAACAGATTTAAAAACGATTCAATTGGGTTTTTTAATTCAACCAAGGCACCTATTAAGAATTAAAATAACAAATACATGACTAGTGACGCTTAAATTAATAAGCACTGCAATATACCGTGCTTATATTAACTTTTTACAATTTTTTTAAGCTATGCTTCTTTACTCGTTTCTCTTACGTAATGCCCGGCTCCACGAGTAATATAACGCAGCTGCCAAATAACGCGCTCAATCAATTCGTCGCGTTGCAATCCTTCTATATCGAGCGCCTCTGCACCCGCATTAAATACGAGCGTTACCATAGATTCCGCCTGAATATAGGCATGCATAGCGTTGCACTTAGTTTCACTTTCTAAATAATGAGCCAGCTCTAAAATAAAATGTTTTACCTCGCGCGCTACTGCGGCTCTAAATGCTTTAGAAGTCCCGGAGCGTTCTCGTAGTAATAATCTAAATTGATTACTTGAGTTATCAATAAACTCCATAAAAGTAACCACTGAGGTATTTATAACACTGCCGCCATCGTTTGCTATTCGTCTGCGAGCTTGACGCATTAGTTGGCGAAGGGTTAAACCGGCTTCGTCTACCATGGTTAAACCTAACTCATCCATGTCTTTAAAATGACGATAAAAAGAAGTTGGGGCAATACCAGCTTCTCGTGCTACTTCGCGTAAACTTAAATTCGAAAAACTATGATCAGCACTCAGCTGATTAAATGCCGCTTGAATTAACGCCTGTCGTGTTTTTTGTTTCTGTTGCGCTCTAACACCCGACATCAACAGCTCCCTGAATTATTTTATATGAATATTTAGTGATATTAGCTCAATTGTACAGTCTAATACTTGACGACAAGAGTTTGAAATACTATTTTAGCTTACAGTTGTACGCTGAGATTGAGAATTATGAATAAACCACCGATTATTTGGACAAACGTCCTATTTTTTAGCCTAACCTTTTTGGCGGCTGCCACACTTGTACCTTGGTACGCCATTAGCTACGGATTTACCAGCGCGCATTGGATTGCTTTTGTAGGCTGCATGTTTTATGCGGGCTTATCAATTACTGCCGGCTACCATCGATTATGGGCACATAAAACCTATAACGCACACCCTGCAGTTGAATTTATTTTTGCGCTTGGCGGTGCTTTTGCGCTGCAAAACAGTGCATTGCATTGGAGTAGCGATCACCGTATACATCACGGTCAAGTTGACGACCCAATAAAAGACCCTTACGCGGCGACCAATGGTTTTTGGTATAGCCATATCGGATGGATGTTACGTGACTACCAAGGCGATAGCTACGGTGATTATAGTAATTGTCGCGACTTACAGCGCAATAAAATTGTTATGTGGCAACACAAACATTACTTAAAGCTTGTGATTGCTATGAACGTAGGCTTGCCTCTAGCACTTGGTTTATTGGTTGGTGATGTGTGGGGGATGTTAATTCTTGCAGGTTTACTACGCTTAGTACTGAGTCAACACTTTACCTTTTTTATAAACTCAGTTGCACATATTTGGGGCTCTCGCCCATACACCGAAAAAAATACGGCACGTGATAACGGCTTTTTAGCGTTATTTACATACGGTGAGGGGTATCACAACTTCCACCATATTTTTGCAAGCGACTACCGTAATGGTATTAAGTGGTTTCATTACGATCCAACAAAATGGATGATCCGCTCTTTAGCAGCTGTTGGTTTAGCCAATAAGTTAAAGCGTACTCCTGTTGAACGTATAGAAAAAGCGAAGGCCGAAACGCTCATGAGCAAAACGCAAACGCGTCTTGCAAAATTGCCTTTAGCACAAGATAAGATTACATTATTACAACAAGAGTACGATTTACTGCTGAAAAAACTGCAAAATTATTGTTCACTACAAAAACAAGTGTTAGAAGTTAAAAAAAATAACATGGCAAAGCAGTGTGAACGCTCAGCATTAATGGCACAATACCATGAGTTGGAAGCCGCCTGGGAAAATCAAAAACAGGCATGGCTAGCACTTAATGCGAGGTTATTAAAAGCCTCTTTTAGTTAATATAGGAGTGGCTGTGGCCAAACAACCAGAAAAGAAAAAAACACCCGTGACATACCAATATGATGCAGTAATTATTGGCACGGGTCCTGGCGGTGAAGGTACCGCTATGAACCTTTCAAAAAATAACAAAAAAGTGGCTGTTATTGAACGCCACGAAGCCGTAGGTGGGGGCTGTGTACATTGGGGAACCATTCCCTCTAAAGCCCTACGTCACTCGGTTAGCCGTTATATAGAATATAAAACAAACCCTTTATTTAATACCGGTGATCGACTTGCTCGACTCACTTTTCCTGACATTTTACGCCATGCCAGCTCAGTTATTTCTAAGCAGTCTAATTTACGTAGCAGTTTTTACGACCGTAACCGTATTCAAATGTTTCAAGGTGACGCGCGTTTTATTGATAAACATACAGTTGAAGTAACTCGCCAAGATGGTTCAACTGAGCGTTTAACGGCCAAGACTATTGTTATTGCTACAGGTTCGCGCCCATACCGTCCGCCAGAAGTAGACTTTACCCATTCTCGTATTTACGACAGCGATACTATTTTAGGGTTAACCCACGATCCACATCGCGTACTTATTTATGGTGCGGGTGTAATTGGTTGTGAGTATGCCTCTATTTTTAAAGGCTTAGGTGCCAAAGTTGATTTAGTTAACACTCGCGACCGCCTACTTGCCTTTATGGACACAGAAATATCTGACGCGCTGAGTTATCACTTTTGGAATAGCGGTATTGTAATTCGTCATAACGAAGAGTTTGATCATATTGAAACCCGTGATGACTGTGTAATTATGCATTTAAAATCGGGTAAACGCGTAAAAGCTGACTGTATTTTGTTTGCTAATGGCCGCACCGGTAATACCGACAAGCTTAACCTTGAAGCAATTGGCTTAAAACCTGATAGCCGTGGTCAGTTAAAAGTAAACGAAACCTATCAAACCGAAATTGACAACGTATACGCTGTAGGCGATGTGATTGGTTACCCAAGCCTAGCGAGTGCCGCATTTGACCAAGGCCGTATTGCAGCTGATGCAATTTCTTGTGGCAACTGTGATGAAAAACTGATTATTGATATTCCAGCGGGTATTTATACTATTCCTGAAATGAGCTCAGTAGGTAAAACCGAGCAGCAACTTACTGCTGCTAAAGTTCCGTATGAAGTAGGTCGTGCGCAATTTAAACACCTTGCGCGTGCGCAAATTGCGGGTACTGAAGTGGGTACTTTAAAAATATTATTTCATACAGAAACCAAAGAAGTACTGGGTGTACATTGCTTTGGTGAGCGCGCCTCAGAAATTGTCCACATTGGCCAAGCCATAATGGAGCAAAAAAATGGCGGCAATAATATTGAATACTTTGTAAATACCACTTTTAACTACCCAACTATGGCTGAAGCCTACCGAGTTGCAGCGTTAAATGGATTAAATCGCTTATTTAAATAAAGCTTTTAAGCTAAGAATAACCTATGTAATGCGGTTATTTGATAAATAGGCAATAACGACACATAAGTGCCAAACACGCCCTATTAAAAAGCCCGCTTACTAAAAATAGTAAGCGGGCTTTTTGTTGTTTAGCATGC
>NZ_JBFJHD010000170.1:0-6542 GCF_041613455.1 Pseudoalteromonas sp.
ATTTGGGTGGCAGTCTTACCAGCCACATCTCGGCACACACGTCACAAACTGTGGCTGCTCCCTTCCGGGCCTGACCAGGTTCGCCTGCTAGTGTTGCGAGAGGACCAATAAGACTACCATTGAGGGCCTTGGTTGGCGCGGAAGAGATTATCGCTACTTTTACAGTGTTATTCAAGGGGTAATCTAAAAAGAAAGTGCGATTGCGCAGTTAATACACAATCGCACGGTATTCGTGTGCTATTTGCGCAGTTATTGCTTTGCTAACTGGGCTTTTATATTGCGTAGTGCTGTTTTTACTTTCTGCATGTTTTCTGGCCCCATACGTAACAGCTGTTTTTGTGCCGCAGGTAATTGCTCCCATTCAGAGTACGCATATTGGTAAGTAACCGAATCGCGTAGCAAGGGCAACTCGCTTTCTGGCTCTGGCGTGGCAAGTAATAAATCAATCGCATCTTCGAGTGTTTGCGTAAACTCGTTATCACCGTAACCAATTTCGCTATACGCATTATTGATTAACGGTTTATATTGCTCAAACATACGCACTGCTTGCGCTGCGCTCATACTAGTCAGTACTTTCACATACGGGGTGTAACGCTCATAGCTATTAGGATCAATCGTTAACACATCCCCTTCTAAAACGCTAAATTTTTCCTGCGGTTGCACAACTGGTGTGTGTTTTTTGGCAACTTTACCTTTGGCAAGATTGTCTATAAATACCACGCCACGGCGGATCACATCATCGGTGATCATTAAACTCATTGCCGCATCGCCTAAGTATTCATCTAGGTTCGCAACCACCACAACATCACTGTTATCGAGTGCTGGTAATACAACGGGCTCTGGCTCTGTGGGTGCTGCCGCTGGTTTTTCATAATTTTCGGGTCTTTCTGGTAGTACCGAAGGGGCATCCACCACAGGATCGTTTTCAGGTTTGAGCTCCATCATAGGTTGCTCTTTAATAACCGGCTCAACCTCAGTGCGCGCTGGTGTATCATCGCTTGGGGTTAGTAATACAAAGGCAGCCGCACACGCTATTATAATTAAAATAATAATAGCAAACAGTAAGTTGTTATTTGGTGGACGTTTTTGAACATCTGACGCTGTTGGTTTATCTGACATACGAACTCCATAAAAATTATAATGCAAAACCACTTAGAGTACTCAAAGTGGATTAAATTCATAGCTTACCGTAAATAATTATTAAAGCAGCTAAGGTATCCTTTGATTGTTCTAGCTTAAAGACTTACAGTTAATAAATAAAGCAAAGACGTAGACCAAGTTTAGTCACTTATATGAAAATCAAGCAAGTTGATCCCAATAAACCTAAAGTAGCACTTCTATTAACTGGGGGTGGTGCACGCGCGGCTTACCAAGTAGGTGTGCTTAAAGCCTTAGCCCACAGTATGCCAAGAACAGCCCCGTTGCCCTTTCGAGTGATCAGTGGCACCTCTGCGGGTGCGATAAACTCCGCAGCGCTGGCGTGTTATGCATCGTGTGCCCACTTGGCAATACGCAAGCTCGAAACGGTTTGGAAAAACTTTTCCACCTCAATGGTGTATAAAAGTGATTTTTTAAGTGTATTTGGTCATATTGCACGTAATATTCTGACTAGTTTTCAGTCAGAACATATAAACCATCCGCCTGCGAGTTTATTAAATAACCGCCCACTGCGTAAGTTATTAAATGAGATACTTGATTTAACGCGTATTGAGCGCAACTTACATCGTGATTACCTTGAAGCGGTGTCTATTACGGCGTCTAGTTATACCACTGGCGACTCTGTGGCATTTTTTCAATCGAATACCCAACAAGCCTGGCAACGGGCCAAACGCGAAGGCCGCCCTGCACGAATTAATGTTGAGCATTTAATGGCATCCAGTGCCATTCCAATGGTGTTTCCAAGTGTGAATATTTATAACCATTACTTTGGCGACGGCTCAATACATCAGCTTTCTCCATTAAGCCCCTCAATTCACCTTGGGGCTGAAAAAATATTTATTATTGGTGTGGAGCAACCCAAAGAGTTACACCCGCCGGGTTACTCCGCTCACTACCCTGGGCTGTCGTCGGTGGCAGGTCACTTACTCGATAGCGTATTTACCGATACCATGCAGTCGGATTTAGAGCGCTTAGACCGCATTAATCGCACCCTCGGCTTACTGCCTGAGCATAAGCATAAAGAACTCAAGCAAATTGATAGCTGCATTATTAACCCATCACAAAACTTTAATGCTATCGCGGCGCAGTACTATGACGATATGCCGTGGGCAATAAAAGTGTTACTGAGAATTATTGGTGTAAAAAAACACTCTCAATCGAGTTTAACCAGCTATTTATTGTTTGAGAAACGCTACACTCAGCATTTAATGCAAATCGGCTACGACGACGGCATGGCTAAACTGCCTGAAATTCGTAAGTTTTTAGAGCTCGATTAAGCCCTATAGGCCGAGTGCATAAAGCAGCCAGGGTAACAACACACTATTTATTCTATGCCATCTAATAAATAGTGCTCTGCACGTTCAATGCGCCTTGGCTTACCTTGCAGCACTAAAATATCGTTGGCGAGCAATATCGTTTGCTGCGAAGGCGACGCTATTTCGCAATTTTGCCGCCGCAGCGCCTTTATCGACACTTTACGTTTGGCTAGGTTAAGCGTGGCAATCGCTTTATTTACCGCATAGGCTTTATCGGGCAGCATTAAGGCGTGTAAATATTCGAGCCGCTCATGGTTATCTTCGTCTAATTGCTCGCCACTAAAAAAGCTTTGCAACAGCTGGTAGCGGTTATGCCTTTCGGTGCTCACACGCCGAATAATGCGGCTCATAGGTACCCCCGACATCGACAATACATGCGACACTAACATTAGGCTCGCTTCCAGTGTTTCGGGCACTACTTCTGTCACCCCTAATTCCTTTAAGCGCTCTAGCTGGCTATCATCTCGGGTTCTTATTAATATTTTTACCTTGGGTGCCACGTGTTTTATGGCATCAATCACCCTTTGGGTTTGTTCAAATTCGGTAAAGGTAATGATCACTAAGCGAGCACGCTCAACGCCCGCACATTTTAAAATATCGCTTTGATTTACATCACCAAACAGCACTGCATCTCCTGCAGCACGGCCTTCGTGCACTAAAATAGGGTTACTTTCTATGGCGATGTAATCAATTGCTTCGGGTTTTAAAAACCGTGAAATTGTTTGCCCGACGCGAGAAAAGCCGCAAATAACCACATGATCGGCGTACAAGGTGCTGCTTTTGGGCTCACTGTCTCGTTCCATACTGACACGATCTAATACCCCTAAGCGCTTTAAAATAGCCGGGGTTTTATCGATTAACAACGGGGTAAATGCCATTGAAAGTACTGCTAAGGCAATTAAAAACGACACTTGCTCACTGCTCAACAGTTGATGCTGCGCACCTAACGCGATAAGCACAAAGCCAAACTCGCCCATTTGCCACAGCATTAACGCACACGCTAACGCATCTTGTTTGCGCTCGCCGATTAATTGTGCACTCACCGCTACCACCAGTATTTTTAACATTAACAGCCCGACTAACACGGCAATAATCAACACGCCGTTGTGCAGCACATAGGCAACATTTAATTGCATCCCTACGGTAACAAAAAATAACCCCATTAAAATGTCTCGAAAAGGCCTAATATCGGCCTCTAACTGATGCCGGTAATGACTTTCCCCCAGCATCATACCCGCTAAAAAAGCCCCTAATGCCATCGATAAGCCAAACGCATAGGTAAGTAAAGCGGCAAATAAAGCCACTAGCAGTGTGGTCAGTACAAACAGTTCATCGGTGCGTACCAGTGCAATTTCGTTAAACACTTTAGGCAGTATCCACTTACCTATTGCCCACAATAGGGTACACACAAACGCGCCTTTACTCAGTGCTATAAATAATGTCCAACCAATACTTTGCGAGTTATTCGCGGCAAATAGCGGTAGGATGATCAATAACGGCACCACCGCGATATCTTGAAATAACAATACCCCCACTGCCAATTGACCTCGGCGTTTATTAAGCTCACCACTTTCTTTTAATAATTTAACCACCACCGCAGTAGAAGACAGCATTAAAATAGTGCCAATGGTAAAGCTGGTAAGTAAGCTAAAATTTAAGCAATATAAAATAATAATCAGCAGTACGCTGGTCACCACCACTTGCAACGAGCCTAAACCAAATACAATATTACGCATTGCCATTAGGCGCGAAACAGAAAACTCTAACCCCAAACTAAATAATAAAAATACAATGCCCAGCTCGGCCACTAAATCGATTTCGTGAGTTTGTGTCATCCAGCCAATACTCTGGTTGCCCGCTAAAACACCAGTTGCCAAATACGCCAAAATAGGCGGCAGCCCCGCCCGCTTAAACAGCCACACAAATAACACGGCCGCCACTAATAAGGTAAAAATTTGCGTATTAATATTTTGCAAGCAAAGCCCCGTTGCCGAGAAAACAGACATACTTAACTATAGCAGCATCTATTTAATGGTCATTTTTAAATGTGGCATAAAATTCGCTTGCTATTAAAGAAGTAGATACTCGGGGGAGAGTAAAATGGAAAACGTGCATATTTTGACGCAACGTATTTCGGGGCGCGGCGAATTTTTGCCGTTCTCAGCAGAGCATTACAGTAAAAACGGCAGTGCAGCAACACATGAGCTGACCGCTAAGTTACAAACCAGTTTGGTGATTGAAGATATTTTGGCTATTTATGCCTTGTTTGCAAAACAGTTACTCAACTTTTCAGGTATTCAATTGCATTCACCTTTAGGTTCAGTGCAAACACCTGATTGTAATAGTAACAACGCATCTTACTCTTTTGATTTAACAGTTGAAAATGAGCACTTAGGGCAACTAATCTATTTTAGTCAATACCCATTAAGTTTAGCGATAGAGCAAAAACTAAAACAGCTGCACAGTGCGCTAGTTTACCCATTGCGTAATGCAATGCGCTACAACCGCGTGTTAAAGTTAGCGACAAAAGATGCACTCACCGGGTTAAGTAATAGAAGTCAATTTAATGACACTTTATTACAGAAACTTGAAAATTGTCGCCGTTTCCAGCGCCCGTTTAGTTTAATGCTGTTTGATTTAGACAACTTTAAGCAAGTTAACGATAACTATGGTCATAAAGTGGGCGATGATGTGCTCAAAGAGTTTGCTCAGGTATTGATCAGCTGTATTCGTGGCACTGATACAGTGTTTCGCTTTGGCGGTGATGAATTTGCATTACTGATAGAAAACCCTGAATTTACCACTAATAAAGTGATCGCAGAACGCATTATGCGCCGCGTTAAGCATTCAAGCTTAATGGCGCAATACCAAGTAACATGCAGTATTGGTTTTACCTTGGCGGATAGCCAAGATAACGAAAACGACGTATTTTCGCGCGCCGATAAAGGCTTATATAAAGCCAAAGCCGCAGGCCGTAATTGCGCCAGAGCCTATTAAGCCGCTATTGATAACACTATGCGTTAAACGCAAAAAGCCTAGCTCCCCCGCTAGGCTTTTTGCTTTTTACTATAAGCCATAGTGCTAAGTGCTTAGCGCTTGTTAGCCATGAATCGCTGATAAATAAGTAATGCGAGACAAAAACCAAAAAAGAAACCACTGATTAAATTCACTAAAGCCCCCAGCGTGGCAAGTGGTGTAAACACCACTAACAGCAAAGGCACGCTAATAGCTAACATAAAAAACACTCCGCCTTTAGCTAACCAATATGCAAGCAAAAGGATGGCGCAAAGTGCTCCACCCGCATTCGCATAACCTAACGTGGTGATATCTAATGGCAACATCAGATTCGCAATAAGGGCAATAATAGCCGTGACTAATAGCCCTAATGGCGCTTTTTTTACTAGCGATAAACCGACATGCGGCTGTTGAGTCATACTTTACACTCCCAATAAATGCCTTGCTCTGCACTGTGTTCAGCACTTATAAAATACCCCACCACTTGCACGAGATCATCATTATAAAAAATCAGTGGCACGCTGCTGCGTAACCACGGGGCAAGTTTAATGTCTTTAAACCAGTGTTTAACGGTATTACTACCAGGCTTATTTAACGGTTTTATCCGCGCGCTATTACAGCCAAAGCGTACCGTAACGTGTTCATGCTCTGTTGGCGCTCTTATCCCCTGTCCTAGCTGTTTGCTCAGCACTCGGCCATCGTCAAGGGTTAGCTGCTCACCATTAAGTGGCGCATCGCTAAGTGGCTTAGTTGGTTTAACGAAGTAAAGATGAGCTTGGTGGCGGCGTAGTTGCCCTTGTGCTAACTGAATAAGCAGCTGCGCATCCGTTTTTGCCGTTAACGCTTGGCTTATAATTTCTGTAAGCTGCTTTTGTGCGGGTAAAACGTGGGTAAACAACCCAAGCCACGCCCGTACTAAATTAGCCACCCGTGCCGCAGAAAAGCCAGCAAGTGCATTAAGCTGTAATGCCTGCTGGCTATTTAAACACTGTGCTAAGTCTGCTTGGGTGTATTCATCAAGCAAGGCTTGCTGCTGTTGCAGTAAACTGATAC
>NZ_JBFJHD010000171.1:0-6490 GCF_041613455.1 Pseudoalteromonas sp.
ACCTGGCTTCTGCATTGTTATCTGTGATTTTTTAAAACATTCGCACTACGTGCGCGCGGCAGCAAGCTACTCGCCTACGGGTAATCCAAGTGCCGCGCTTGGCTAATTTCTGCCTAAAACCTGACACCTGAAATCTGACTCCTGTATTTTATCTCTGCCTGAAACCTAAAACCTTGGTTTTACCTACACACTTTACAGGCGGGATCTTTAACCACTTTAAATTGTTGCTGCTGCAACGTTAGTGCATCCACGCTGATAAACGTGCTGCCGCTGACGTGCCCCAATAATAGGTTGAGCGTAAGCTGTGCCTGCATTGAGCCGATAATACCCAGTAGCGGGCTGATCACCCCGGCGTTATTACAATTAACTACCGCTGCGGCGTCGCTGTGCGGGAAGATACAGCCATAGCATGGGCTATTGGCATCTCTAAGGTCCAAACCGATTAGCTGCCCCTGCGTGGTTAATGCTGCACCGGAGATCAGCGGCGTGTGATGCGCTACACAAAAACGATTAACACTGTAGCGAGTAGTAAAGTTATCGCTGCAATCAAGTACAATATCCGCGTTAGTGAGTAGCGCTGCGCTATTTTCTTCGCTCAATTTGTTAGCGTGAGTAACTATGTTAATTTGATTATTTAGGCTTGCCAGTACTTTACCGGCGGCGGCGACCTTTTGTTGCCCTAAATGATTTACTTTATACAACACTTGGCGCTGTAGGTTTGAAAGCTCTACCGCATCGTCATCAATTAAAATAAGCGTTCCCACACCCGCCGCTGCTAAATAGAGCAGCGCGGGACTGCCTAAACCACCTGCGCCCACTACCGCCACGGTAGCCGCTTTTAGTATTAACTGCCCTTCAAGCCCCACCTCTTTGAGTAATAAATGACGACTATAGCGCAGCGTTTCTTTATCGCTCAGCGTATTCATTTGAGTACTAATGGCGGTCATTTTTTCCTAACCGCCGCTTGCAATTCATTGATAGCCTGTACGTAATCATCGGCTTGGGTAATAGCACGAACCACTGCCACACTGCCTACACCGGTGCTTGCTACTGCTGTAGCGCGCGCTAAATCTATACCTCCTATCGCCACGGTAGGGTAATCATCTTGCATTAAGGGAACAAATTTACTGAGCTTTTCTAGCCCTTGTATTTGGCCGCTCATATCTTTCGTGGTAGTCGCATAAATAGCCCCAAACGCCATGTAGCTAGGACGATAATTATGCGCCCTTAGCATTTCATAAAAGCCATGCGTGGAAAGCCCAAGTCTTAAACCGGCCTGTTTAATGGCGGCTAAGTTTGCATGGGTTAAGTCTTCTTGCCCTAAATGCACACCATAAGCACCGTGCTTAATTGCTAACTGCCAGTGATCATTAATAAACAGCTGCGCCTGATAGTGCTTGCCCAATTCTACCGCTTGGGCAATTAAGGTATCCAACTCTGTCTCTGTTTTATCTTTCACTCGTAACTGTGCTGTTTGAATGCCTTGTTGAAAGCACCTTTCTAGCCAGTCAATACTATCAACCACCGCATAGAGCCCCAGTGAGTTCGTTTCGCAGCGGGCAAAATCGGCCGCCATATTAAATTCCAGCGGCACGTCAAAGTCGAGTTCATCCCCTAACCAGCTGCCCGGCTCAATCACTTGTGGGTAATCAGCTAGGTTAATAGGAAACGCTGTTTGCGCTACAGGACCAATGCCTTCACCATAACGTACCGCTGCTTTTAATCCTTGGTTTATATATGCTTTTGCCAAAATAAAGGCATCTTTTAGCGGGTAGTCTTTGGCTAAACACGCGGCTATTACCGAGGCCATACTACATCCTGTACCGTGGTTATGCGGGGTGTGCACTTTTTCATTGCCTAACCAGTATTGTTCGCCATTTTCCGTTAAATGGTTAATACAGTAGTCGATGCAGTAACCACTGGGATAATCCCAATGCCCGCCTTTGATCACCACGGCTTTGGCGCCCCACTGAATTAACTTATTGGCTGCAGCTTGTACTGCACTGGGGCCAATTAAATACACCCCAGTTAATAATTGAGTTTCGTGTGTGTTAGGGGTAATAACATCCACCAGCGGCAATAAGCATTCTTTAATCGCGCTGACGGTATCTTCTTCGGTGAGCGAGTCGCCGCTTGAGGCAATGGCAACAGGGTCGTAAACCACCACAGGGGGCGTAGCCCATTTCGCTTTGTAATGGCGAATATGTTCACTGATCAATTGAATTTGCTGCACATTGGCCAACATGCCAATTTTAATCACCTTGGCTTGCATATCTTTTTCCAGCGCCAATAGCTGCGACTCAATAATATCGGTCGACACCGCATTAATGGCCTCAACTCCTAAGCTATTTTGCGCTGTTAATGCGGTGATAGCAGTGCAACCATGCACGCCAAAACTTTGCATTGCTTTAATATCGGCCTGAATACCTGCACCGCCGCCCGAATCTGAGCCAGCAATTGTCCATACTAGATTGTTCATACGCGTGTTACTCCTGATGCCAAAACGGCATACCCATAGTCGGGGTTGAGGGGGTGGCCACTTCTTTTTCGGGCATGGCTTTAGCTTCATAGGCAAAGCGCCCTGCGGCAACGGCCGCTTTAAACGCACGGCTCATGGTAATTGGGCAACCCGCCCCGGCAATGGCTGAATTTAATAATACTGCATCATACCCTAATTCGAGTGCTTGGCAGGCATGCGATGGTAAACCTAACCCCGCATCAACAATTAACGTCGCATCGGGTAAACGCTGGCGAATCGTTTTTAAATTATAACTATTTAATAAGCCTTTACCGGTGCCAATCGGTGCCCCCCATGGCATTAATACCTCGCAGCCTAAATCATATAACCGTTGGCACAACACTAAATCGTCGGTGCAATAAGGTAATACTTTAAAGCCATCATTAAGCAGTAACTGACTGGCTTGTAGCAAAGCGAATGGATCCGGCTGTAGGTTATAGTCATCGCCAATCAGCTCTAGCTTTATCCAATCGGTGGCAAAAACTTCACGGCACATGTTAGCCAACGTCACCGCTTCTTTCACGCTGTGACACCCTGCGGTGTTGGGCAGTACTTTTAGGCCCGTATTTTTAATCAACTGCCAAAAGTCATCCCCTGCGGCTGCACTTTGCTGACGGCGCAGTGATACTGTTACTATTTCAGCTCCCGATGCCACAATCGACTCGCTCATAATGGTCGGCGATGGGTACAGCGCCGAGCCAATCAATAAACGACTGTGTAGCTGCTCACCATAAATGTTTAAAGGGCGGTTAGTGTTCATCATCTTTAGCCACCTTGAATCGGTGAAAGTAAATCTAGGCTATCGCCTTCGCTTAGCAAGTAGTCGCTATGCATACTTTGCGGTAAAAACTCCCCGTTCACCGCGACGGCAAACGGCGCTGTCGCGCCAAATTCCATTAAGCACTCAATTAGCTTATTACTGTGCATATTAACTAACTGACCATTAATCGTTATTTTCATTTTATCCTCACTCTATTCGCGCCAGCGCCTCAGCCACTAAGCTGGGCGCTAACATATAGCCATGGCGATACAAGCCATTAATGCTAATTACCCGCCCCTGCTGAGTTACTTGCGGACGGTTATCGCTAAACGCCGGGCGTAATCCGCTTTGCATAGTTAATAACCGCGCTTCGGCAAAGCCGCTGTGCACCGTATACGCCGCCGACAACAGCTCTAACGTAGAGCGTACCGTCGCAGCGCCACTGTCTTGTGATTCTATTTCGGTGGCGCCAATCACATAATGGTTATTTGGTTTCGGGGCAATATAAATCGGGTAGCGCGGATGCATTAACCGCACAGGTCTGGTTAAATTTACCTCAGGGGCAAACAGCCGAGCTATTTCGCCCCGTACGCCGCGCAGCGGTTTATCACCTTTTGCGCCCAACCCTCTGCAGTCGATAATGTAATCAAAGGGGCGATTATTAATGGTATTGCCCACTATGGTTACTCGCTGATTAAACACAAACTTTACTTTGCGTTTATTAAGCACTCTAAAACTGGCGTTATAAAAGGCGTGATTATCTATTTGTCCGTCACAAGGTAAAAATAACCCTTGGTTGAAGCGCCCAGCCAGCTCTGGCTCTAATTGGCTGATTTGCTCACCATTTAAATTATCCGCCACATGGTGTTGTAACGGTTTAAGGCGCTGAGCAAAGCTGTGTAAATCGCCTTTATCTTGTTGATGTGCCACCACTAGCGTGCCTTGCTGCTGAAAAAACACTTCGCTGTCTAGCTCGGCTAAAATACTTGGCCAACGCGCAATCGCATCGAGCCCCATTAAAGCTAAGTCTGGCTCACATAAAACCGACTCAGCCAACGGCGCGAGCATCGCCGCCGCCACTTTACCAGCACTGTTCGGCGTATGCTCATCATCCGCTTCAAACACCGTTATATGATGCTGTTTACTTAACGCCAGCGCCGCCAAACGCCCTGCTAAACCAAAGCCCACAATGGCAATGTTGTAAAACATAAAAGTTCCTTTTAGCAGCGAGCTGCCGAGCCACTGGCTACGAGCAATAAAGTGTTAAGATAAACACCTCATTGCACGCAGCTCGAAGCTCGCGGCCCGAAGCTGATTTATAACGCTTTATGATAAATCTCTGATCCTGTTTGCTTAAACTCGGCCGATTTGGCTTGCATCTCTGCTTCTACATCCAGCATTTTTACTGCGATTGCCTCACCTGCGTTATTTGGATCGATACCGCGAGATTCAAGATCTTTCGCATAGTCACGCACTTCTTGAGTTATTTTCATTGAGCAAAATTTAGGGCCACACATAGAACAAAAGTGTGCCACTTTGCCCGACTCTTGCGGCAAGGTTTCGTCGTGGTATTCGCGAGCGCGTTCCGGATCTAAACCAATATTAAATTGATCATGCCATCTAAATTCAAAGCGCGCTTTAGACAGCGCATTATCACGCTGTTGCGCTCCTGGGTGGCCTTTGGCTAAATCGGCAGCATGAGCAGCAATTTTGTAGGTAATGAGCCCTTCTTTTACATCTTCTTTATTTGGTAGTCCTAGGTGCTCTTTAGGGGTGACATAACACAACATAGCACAGCCATACCAAGCTATTTGCGCCGCGCCAATGCCCGAAGTGATATGGTCGTATCCAGGGGCTATATCGGTAGTTAATGGGCCTAAGGTGTAAAATGGCGCTTCGTCACAATGCTTAAGCTGCTCGTCCATATTGGCTTTGATCATATGCATCGGCACATGCCCTGGGCCTTCAATAAATACTTGTACGTCGTGTTGCCAAGCAAGCTTTGTTAACTCGCCTAGCGTGCGTAACTCGCTAAATTGCGCTTCGTCGTTAGCATCGGCAATCGATCCCGGACGCAAACCATCGCCCAACGAAAAACAAATATCGTACTGCTTTAAAATTTCACAAATGTCTTCAAAATGGGTGTATAAAAAGTTTTCTTTATGGTGTGCTAAACACCACTTCGCCATAATAGACCCACCACGCGATACAATGCCGGTAACACGTTTTGCTGTCATCGGTACATAACGCAATAATACGCCAGCATGAATGGTAAAGTAATCAACGCCCTGTTCCGCTTGCTCAATGAGGGTGTCGCGAAAAATTTCCCAGGTTAAGTCTTCAGCCACCCCGTTTACTTTCTCTAGTGCTTGATAAATTGGCACTGTGCCAATCGGTACCGGTGAGTTGCGCACTACCCATTCGCGCGTTTCGTGAATATAACGTCCGGTTGATAAATCCATTACAGTGTCGGCGCCCCAACGGGTTGACCAGACCATTTTTTCAACTTCTTCTTCAATCGATGAACTCACCGAGGAGTTACCTATGTTGGCATTTACTTTCACTAAAAAGTTACGCCCTATAATCATCGGCTCAGTTTCAGGGTGATTAATATTATTTGGTAATACGGCACGGCCACGGGCTATTTCGTCACGCACAAATTCCGGCGTAATAAATTCAGGAATACTAGCCCCAAACGATTCGCCTTTATGTTGCTGCGCTTGTAACTCTGCATGGATTGTTTTGCGCCCCATATTTTCACGTATCGCGACGTACTCCATTTCTGGGGTAATAATGCCTTGGCGAGCATAATGCATTTGCGTCACATTATGACCGGCTTTAGCGCGGCGAATTTTTGGTAGATGCTCAAAGCGAATATGATCTAAGCCATCGTCAGCCATGCGCTGCTGAGTAAAGCGCGACGTTACCGATTCCAGCTCTTCGGTGTCATGACGACTTTCAATCCACTGCTTACGAAACTTAGGTAGTCCTTGGCGTACATCTAATTCAAAATTAGGGTCGGTGTACGGGCCTGAGGTATCGTAAACGCGTAGTGGCTCATTCGCTTCGTACATTGGGTTTTCATCTGTGCCGCCAACAAGTGTGTCGCTCAGCGTTATTTCACGCATCCCTACGCGCACACCGGCTTGTGTGCCTGCAACGTATACTTTGTGTGAATTAGGAAACGGTTGTCCGGTTAAATTATAAATATA
>NZ_JBFJHD010000172.1:0-6476 GCF_041613455.1 Pseudoalteromonas sp.
GAGCATCACCGCTACTTACAAGTAATGGCGACGTTCACTGGTTAAAGTCCAGTACTATCTGCAAAGGTAGTAGCATGTAATATGGGTCGTTAGCTCAGTTGGGAGAGCATCGCCCTTACAAGGCGAGGGTCACTGGTTCAAGTCCAGTACGACCCACCATTATTTATAATGGTGAATTAAATTTTAAAATGTAATTTGGGTGATTAGCTCAGTTACAAAAGAAGAAAGCATCACCGCCCTTTATAAATAAAGGCGAGGATCACTGGTTAAAGTCCAGTATTAACTATCACCCTTGATAGTTAATAATGTAATTTGGGTGATTAGCTCAGTTGGGAGAGCATCGCCCTTACAAGGCGAGGGTCACTGGTTCAAGTCCAGTATCACCCACCAAATTACAGACTAAATGCTTTAAGCGTTTAATCAACAGTCATACCTATTTTATATGTGGGTGATTAGCTCAGTTGGGAGAGCATCGCCCTTACAAGGCGAGGGTCACTGGTTCAAGTCCAGTATCACCCACCACATATAAACACTTCTAAACACTTCTAAATACTTCTAAATACTTCTATTCGAATCTTAACCTAATATATAAATGTTTATTTCTGGTAATTAGCTCCATTGTAAAAGAAAGCGCATCGCCGCCCTTTACAAGTTAAATGCTCTGCACGCGGCTTCCCTTGTTACTTTACACATCAGCATAATGGTGTAAGTGCACCCTAGCTTGCTAATTATTTCAGCTAATGCCTAAATTACCTTGTAAGCAGCTAAACTGTTGATTATAGTCTGTGTTAAATACAAAAATTATTAAGCCAATGCCGACAAAAACCAATGCATCAGCCAAAATACTTATAGTCGAAGAGCAGCCTCTCGCTCAAAGCTATATGAAACAATCGCTAGAAAGGCTTGGCTTTCGGCAGTTACGTTTTGCTGATCATGCTAATTCGGCCAAAGAGCAATGCTTGCATGAACCATTTGATTTAATTGTTTGCTCTTTTAACTTAAGTAAACAACAAGATGGGTATCAGCTTTATGAGGAATTACGCGTAAAGCAGTTAATAAAAAGCTCTACCGGTTTTATTTTTATTTCTGCAGAAACAAGCGGCTCTCTTGTGCATAGTGTACTTGAGTTACAGCCCGATGACTTTTTAGTAAAACCATTTACTGTACAAGAGCTTACCACACGCATTGAGCGTATTTTAAAACGTAAAAGCGACCTGCAAACGATATATAATTTTATTGACGATGGTAACGATTCTAAAGCGTTAAAGTACATAGACGCTGCATTACATAAAAATAAAAATTACAGCCCTATCCTATTGCGGCTGAAGGGCGATGCGCTATTACGCCTCAATCGCAACCAAGAAGCGAAAGACTTTTTTAAATCGGTACTCGATATTCAAAAATTTGCATGGGCAAAAGTAGGTTTAGTTGAAGCCCTTATAAATAATAATGAACATATTTTAGCGCAGCGCATGCTTAAAACGATGCTTGAGCGTCAAGAAACCCGTTTAATAGCCCTCGATTTACTTGGCCGTTTAGAAATAAAACTAAACCAGTACGAGCTTGCGCAAGAGTTTTTAAGTCAAGCCGTTGAAATTGCACCGCGTAATATTAGCCGTCAAAAGTCATTAAGTACGGTTTCGTTACTTAATCATGACTATGAAAAAAGTTACCTTACGCAAAGAGATATTGCCACCTACGCTAAATACTCGATTCACGACAACCCCGACATTTACTTAAATGCCGCGCGTGCCGGAATTGATTTTGCCTTAACCACAGATCAAACAGATCAGATACAGCGCATTTCTCGGCAAACAAACCAATATATTAATGATTTAAAAAGCCAGTTTCCAAATAATGTGAATCAAGCGCAAATTGATGTTCTCAACGCACGGCTACATTACCTTAAAGATGAACACACGAAAGCAAAACGCTTAATTGAACAGTTAGATGAAGACGATACGCAAATTCGCTCTGTAGACGGTGCGCTCGATAAAGCAAAGGCATTTCATGAGCTGGGGTTTCATCATAAGGCGCAGCATTTATTTGGCCAAATTATTGCGCATTGCGAGCGCCACCCAAGTATTAAAGACACCTCCTATTTACGTTATATTCAGCAGCAGCAAAGTGAGCGGCGCG
Organism: Pseudoalteromonas sp.; assembly: GCF_041613455.1. Classification (GTDB taxonomy): domain Bacteria; phylum Pseudomonadota; class Gammaproteobacteria; order Enterobacterales; family Alteromonadaceae; genus Pseudoalteromonas. The sequence goes on from NZ_JBFJHD010000172.1 coordinate 2,140, forward strand.
ATATTAAATTAGGCCCTAAAGAGCTTAATAACCATGCTGTAAATCAGTTTAACCAAGGTAAGTTAAATACGGCACTAGAAGCGTTTACACAAGCATTTAGAGTCATGCCGCGTAATCAAAGCATTGCACTTAATTTATTACAGTGTTTGCTTGATGCTACAAAAGAAGGGCGTTCATTTAACTTGGATCTTGCTAAAAAGTGTTACGCTTCGTTAAGTAAAGCACCGCTGCCCGCGGATCAAGCGCAGCGCTTAGATAAGATTTTACATAAAGCCAAAGAGTTCAAACTGAACCTATCCTAGCCGCATTTTAACAGCTAGGTTAAAGGGTTATTTAAGCCATTTTGTTACAGTTTTTTCATTGCAACGGCATTAACACAGTAACGTAAACCTGTTGGGGCTGGGCCATCAGGAAAAACATGGCCTAAGTGTGCATCACATACATTACACAGCGCTTCAATACGCTGCATACCATGACTAACATCACTGCTATAAGCGACCGCCGCGATAGTTGCAGGTTGGCTAAACGATGGCCAGCCAGTGCCGCTATCAAATTTTTCGTCTGCATCGAATAATAAGTTATCGCAGCAAATACAGGCATATTTACCTGGCTCTAACAGTGTACAGCTACTTGAGCTATGCGGGCGCTCTGTGCCTTTATTGCGGGTTACATAATATTGCTCTTCGCTCAGTTGCTCACGCCATTGCTGCTCGCTCTTAACTACCTTTTTAGCAGCCGGTGGATTACCGTTAGTGGCAAAATTAATAATATCGTTCCATTGCAACATAACTACCTCATTGAATTGTTGATAGGCTAAATAACACCCTATTGGCCACACTGCACATCAGCGAAGCCAATTGTAATAGTGCATTTTTACTATAGCAGCCGGCGTTAAGTTAATAGCAAACCGCCCTGCTTTAAGTAATGTAACGCATCTATACGCTGTGAGAACTGTATTTAGTTCATGCGTTCTACTTTTTATCAGCCGCGGTTTTTTCGGTTGGCTCAGGCCAATCATTAAAAAATACCGTTAAATAGCGGCTTTTTGCTAAATAGCACAACACCCATAACACTATCACCATTTGTACCGCTAAAAATAACGAAAACCGATAATGACTGTGCGCTGCCTGTATGGTTAACCATGTTAAGTCTACCAGCGCACATAAAATAAGTGGCCAGCGCATATAACGCCAAATAGTAGCGAGCCGCTCGCTACTGTGATGAGAGTCTCGCGGGCGACGCAAACAAAATAGTATCGCCGGCGCGATGGCAATGGCGCCAATAGCCAGCGCGATAAAAAAGTCGTTTTTAGATTTAAAAAACAATGACATTAAATCGAGCTCGGGGCGACGACTGAGCCCCGCCACCAGCCAAATAAAATAGCCGCGCAGTAGCACTAGTATTGTTAAGTGAAAACCAATGGGGGTACGGTAGCAGCCGTACTTATCCCAATATTCGGGCCCAAACTGCGCGCGCTGTTGCTTTTTAACCATGGTGCTTTTCAAACAGTGCGATTAAATCTTCTTCTGTTAAAATCTCAATACCGAGATCTTGCGCTTTGGTTAGTTTTGACCCTGCTTTTTCGCCCGCCACCAGCGCATCGGTTTTAGCCGACACACTGCCCGACACTTTAGCCCCAAGTTGTTGTAAGCGTGCTTTAGCATCGTTGCGGTTTAAGGTATTAAGGGTGCCAGTTAATACATAGGTGAGCCCTGCTAGCGGTTGCTGTTGCGCCGATGGTGGCGTTAATGCAGGCCAGTTTATCCCTTGCTCAAGCAGTGCATTGACCACATCTAAATTATGCTGCTCAGCAAAAAAACCATGAATGTGGGTTGCCACAATTTCACCCACATCGCTTACTTCAGTTAAGCTGTCGATACTGGCGTTGATGATATTTTCTAACGTTAAAAAATGATTTGCCAAGTTTTGTGCTGTGGCCTCACCGGCTTCGCGAATGCCTAATGAGTAAATAAACTTAGCAAGTGTCGTTGTTTTCGCCTGTTGCAGTGCTGTGACCAAGTTTTTCGCCGACTTGGGGCCCATGCGCTCCAGTGACTCAAAATGCCCTTGCTTTAACACAAATAAATCTGCGGGTGTTTTGATGAGCTCTCTATCTACCAGCTGATCAACAATTTTATCGCCTAACCCGTCAATATCGAGCGCCTTGCGTGAGGCAAAGTGCTTAATGGCTTGTTTACGTTGTGCCGGACACACCAGCCCGCCAGTGCAACGCGCGACCGCTTCACCGGCTACTTTTTCTACCTGGGAGTCACAGATTGGACACGTCACTGGAAATACAATGTCGCGCGCATCATCTGGGCGGCGCTCAAGTACCACTTGCGTTATTTGTGGAATAACATCGCCGGCGCGGCGAATAACCACTGTATCACCTACTTTAACGCCTAGGCGTGCTATTTCATCACCATTATGTAGTGTCGCATTTGATACCGTTACCCCGCCAACAAATACGGGCTCTAGGCGTGCCACTGGGGTTACCGCGCCGGTACGACCCACCTGAAATTCCACATCGAGTAAGGTGGTAATTTCTTCTTGTGCCGGAAACTTATACGCAATAGCCCAACGCGGCGCACGCGCTACAAAGCCTAAACGCTCTTGTAAGGCTTTATTATTTACTTTGATAACTACGCCATCAATTTCGTACTTAAGCTCGCCACGGCGCGTTAAAATATCGTTATAGTAGGCAAGCGCCGCTTTCGGGCCTTCTACTAACTTGGTTTCTGGACACAGTGGTAAACCCCAATCGGTTAGTTTAGCCAGTTGCTGAAAATGATCCTCTGGAATACTGCCATTGGCTACTAAGCCTGTACTGTAGGCATAAAACATCAGTGGCCGCTTTGCGGTCACCTTGGAATCAAGCTGGCGCAAACTCCCAGCGGCGGCATTACGCGGGTTAACAAACACTTTTTCGCCGCGTTGTTGTGCTTCGCTGTTTAGTTTTTCAAAACCCGCACTGTCCATAAACACTTCGCCACGCACTTCAAGTTCAGCAGGGTAATCATCACCACGCAGCTTCAATGGCACATTGCGAATTGTTTTCACATTTTGGGTAATGTTTTCGCCGGTAAAGCCATCGCCTCGCGTTGCCGCCTGCACTAGCACGCCATCACGATAAATAATGGATACTGCTAAACCATCAAGCTTTGGCTCACAACAAAAGGTCAGCTCTTCGCTGCTCATTAAGCGCTCTTTGATGCGGCGGTTAAATGCGCTAAATTCATCTTCACTAAAGGCATTGTCTAGCGACAACATAGGCACCTGGTGGGCCACTTGCTCAAATTTACTTAGCGCTGCACCGCCTACTTTTTGCGTTGGCGAGTCCGCCGTTAAATACTCAGGGTGTGCGGTTTCAAGCGCGCTTAGTTCGCGTAACAGTCTGTCGTACTCGGCATCAGGAATACTGGGGGTGTCGAGCACGTAATAATTATAATTGTGCTGCTCTAAAGTACTACGAAGATAATTAATTTGCTCACTAATGCTACTTGCCATTGAAACCTCAAAAAAACATAAAAAAAGCCACTTTGACGAATTACCGTCCAGTGGCTTATAAAAACTTAACCTAATGCGTTAGTTACGCTGCAAATGCACGCACTTGCTCAACATATTGACGAACCCGCTCTACCGTCATTACTTCACGCTCTGCATCTAAAATTTGCGCACCAAATTCATCCGCTAGCTTTTTAGCTGCGCTGTGCAACATATTAAAAGCCGCTAAACCGTCGCCATCACATGGCAGGGTCATAAACAAGCTCACTCCCGCGGTACTGAATTGTTCCATATTATCAATATCAAACGTACCTGGGTTGTACATATTTACCAGCCTAAATAAAACCGGACCTTGGCCTGCGGGATCTAGGTGGCGATTAAAAAAGCCTTCTTCTGAATACTTAAAGCCTAAGGTATTGACCGCAGGTAATAACTGACTGCCCTGCATAGTCATGCCCTCTGGCATTTGAATATGCACAATCACGAAGTCGGCAACCGCTGCAGGCTCTTCGCTTTGGGTAGCAGCTGGCTCCTGCTCGACAACCTGTAAATCGTCTTCAATGGGTACTTCTGGCACACTGGTATCAATTTGTGGCTCATCCGCGGTAAAATTTAATTCACCGAGTTGCGGCTCATCTCGCTCAAAAGCAACCGGCTCAGCGGCCTCTGTGCTTGGCGCATGAGCAGGCGCGCTGTGTTGTGGTTCTACCCGCTCGCTAGTAGGTGTTTCTGGGGTATCTTTTTTTCTCACTGACCATAAACCATGTATTAATAAGCCACCTATGACAAATACACTGATCACGATTAAAACCCATCTTAATTCTTCGGCCATC
>NZ_JBFJHD010000173.1:0-6419 GCF_041613455.1 Pseudoalteromonas sp.
ACCACGCCGGTGGGGTTAATGGTTTTATGGCTGGCGTAGTAGTGTGTTTTGGTGTACTGCAAGTCAATGGTGTCTTGAATACCGGGTACTTGATATAGCTCTTTCACGTAGTTATACAGGTTAGGGTATTCGCTAATTTTTTGCTGATTACACTTAAAGTGGCCATGATACACCGCATCAAAGCGCACTAAGGTGGTAAATAAGCGCCAATCGGCTTCGGTAATTTGCTCGCCCACTAAGTAACGCTGTGTAGCGAGGCGTTGCTCTAACCAGTCTAGGCTTGCAAATAATTCTTGGTAGGCGGTGCTGTAAGCACTTTGCGTGGTGGCAAACCCGGCTTTGTATACACCGTTATTTACCGTGTTATAAATGCGCTCGTTTACGCTGTCGATTTCTGCGCGCAGCGCGTGTGGGTAGTAATCATCGCTGTTGCCGGTGAGATCATTAAACGCGGTGTTTAATATGCGCATAATGGTCGATGATTCGTTATTAACGATAGTATGGGTTTTTTTATCCCATAAAATAGGAATAGTGGCGCGGCCTTGGTAATTGGCGTCGGCTTTTAAATACAATTGGTACGCGTAATCTAGGTTATAAAGCGGATCGCCGTGCTCACCAAATTCCCAGCCATTTTCCAGCATTTCGGGCTTCACTACGCTTAGGGTGATCACGTCTTCGAGCTGCTTTAATTTGCGCATTATCATAGTGCGGTGCGCCCAAGGGCAAGCTAGCGACACATATAAATGATAACGTCCCGCTTCGGGTTTAAATTGGCTATCGTCGGCGTTTGAAATTTGCGCGGTAAAGCGGCTTGCTTGGCGCTCAAACTTACCGCCAGATTTTTTGGTGTCGTACCATTGGTCAACCCATTTTCCGTCTACGATTAATCCCATTATTAGCTCCTTAATGTGCTGTAAGTGCATAAAAACACACCGCATAGTATGCGGTGTGTTATTGGTATTAATATTACGCTTTGTTTAAGCGACGGTTGATTACGTTATCAAGTGAGAATTTACCGCCACCTTGAATCGCTAAAGCAAGGGTGATGGCTAATAGTGATAGACCAAATTCGTAACCGTTGTTGCTCATAAATAAGCCGTTATCAATGTGTGTGGTAAATATAGCCACAACCATAGTGATAGCCAGTACCACACTAGAAGGGCGAGTAAGTAGGCCAACAATCAGTAATAAGCCACCAAAAAATTCTGCGCTACCCGCCATTAAGGCCATTAAAAAGCCAGGTGCTAAACCAATTGATTCCATCCATTGTCCTGTGCCTTCTAAACCATAACCGCCAAACCAAGCGAATAATTTTTGCGCACCGTGAGCGGCAAAAATAATACCCGCAATAACGCGTAGCGGTACAGTAGCCAGTGATTGTTCAGTTTTAGTGATAACGTTAGCAATATTTTTAATAGTCATAATTTTTACCCTTATTGATGTTTAGTAAGTGTGTTAATTAAGTATGTAGCCATTGTAGTTGTTGTTATGTAATTAAATAACTCCTATTATTTGCTCTATATATTCAAATAATTTGAACAATTGTAATTGGGATTAAAACCATGAATACCCCGCCTATTAGTATTGAAGCGTTACTGGTGCTTGACGCTATTGAGCATCGTGGCAGTTATGCGGCAGCCGCAGAGCAATTAAATAAAGTGCCTTCGGCGCTATCTTACATAGTGCAAAAGCTCGAAGAACAATTAAACGTAACGCTGTTTCAGCGCCAAGGCCGCCGTGCAGTACTCACGCCTGCGGGCAAGCATTTATTAACCGAGGGGCGTAAGTTGCTCACGGCGATTAATTCATTATCGGAGCAAACACAAACCATTGCCAACGGTTGGGAGCCAAAAATTCGTATTGCTTGCGATTCTATTATTGATATAAAACCAGTATTTAGCAGTATAGAGCAGTTTTTAGCTGAGCATGAAAATATAGAAATTGATGTGCAAGAGCAGGTAATGAACGGCAGCTGGGAAGTACTAATAGAAGACAAGGTTGACTTAGTGATTGGTGCGCCGTCGCCGGTGCCAAATCAAAAAGGCATTCGCGCGGTTAAAATTGCCGAGTACCAAAGTGTATTAGTGGTAAATAGCAGCCACCCGTTAGCCTCGCAGTCGCAAGGGGTTGATGTGAGTAGCCTTGCTCAGTATCGCAGTGTAATCGTGCATGACTCGGCCGAGCAAGAAATCCCTTGGACGGCAAATATAATCGAGGGGGCGCAGCGCTTTTTTGTTAGTTCAGTGGCGCAAAAGCTGGCTGCGATCAGTGCCGGTATTGGTATTGGTTATTTACCCAAGAGTTTAGTTGCGCCGTATATTGCTGCGGGGCAGTTAGTGGAGGTGGCGCTAAACGAGCCACGCCCGTGCCAAGACCTATTTATAGCTTGGAAAATCACTAATAAAGGAAAAGGGTTACAGCGGTTGCGGTCGTTGTTATTACCAGCCTAGCAAACGCTAACAGCCATGCATAAGGCAGTGGCTGTTAGCGTTTACGCAAGGTAATACTATTGCGTTGTGTAAAGCGCTGTTTAATGCGTTATTGTGTTAGTCATCCAGCGTGATCACGATGCCTACGGTGATAATTCGATCGTCAACCATTTCACAAATAGTCAGCTTAACGTCGTCCAGCTCAATAAAATCGTCTACTTTGGCACTGCTATTAAGTGAAGCTTTAAGTACTTGCTCTAATGTACTGCGTGGTTCGGCGGCAATGTGAATATCGTAAGAATAGGCGATACTAGCCACACTGGTGTTGCCTTTTACTCTGAGCTCTTTTGCCGAAAGCTCGGCAATATCTTGATCAATAGTGCTTGAAAACACACAATCTACAAACTCACGAGTATGTGGTTTTAGCACCATAAACAGCTGATCACCCGCTTGTAATAGCGTAGAGCCGCGCGGCGGAATAACCTTGCTGTTACGGCTGATCATCGCCATTACGGTACTATCGGGCAGGGCTAACTGCGATAATCGGCGGCCCACGGCACGGGAGCTCTCGCCTAAGGTGTATTCAACAATATCGGCATCCACATCGCCTAAAGCGGTAATTTCAAGGGTGGCGGCAGGGGCCACCGGCGGCGGTAAGGTCAGCTTTAGTTTTCGAGCTATTAACGGCAAGGTAGAGCCTTGCAGGGTAGCCGAAATTAACACCACAAAAAACACCACGTTAAATATGAGCTCGGCGCCAGTCAGGCCAAAAATAAGTGGAAATATGGCTAAAATAATCGGCACCGAGCCACGCAGCCCCACCCAAGACACTAAACTAATTTCGCGTGCTTTAAAGCCAAATAGCGCTAATACCGGAATAACCGCCAATGGCCGCGCAATAAATATTAGCACTAGGGCAATGATCAGCCCTTCAAACCACACCTGTATCAGTGAGCTTGGGTTTATTAATAACCCAAGTACCACGAACATGGTAATTTGGCTGAGCCAGGCTAAGCCGTCGTGAAATAAAAAGGTGCTGCGCTGAAACACAAAGCGACTGTTGCCAATAACCACACCGGTAATAAATACCGCTAAAAACCCGCTGCCGCCTATGTTAGCGGTGATACCAAACGACAGTAACCCACAGGCCGCCACTAATACTGGGTAAAGGCCGGTGGCCGCTAATTGAATTTTATTAATTAACTTAACCGACACCCACCCCACTGCAAGGCCCACTAAGGCGCCTAAGCCCATTTGCGAAATAAACATTAGCAGTAAACCGGTGCCGGGCTGCATATCGTTAACGAGTATTTCTAGTAGCCCCACAGTTAAAAATATCGCCATGGGGTCGTTTGAAGCACTTTCTATTTCGAGGGTGGCTTTTAACTTAGGTTTTAAATGAATACCGGCATTACGCAGCAGCGCAAATACCGCGGCGGCATCGGTTGAGCCGACTATAGCGCCGAGCAACATGCCTTGTAGCAACGGAATATCAAGAATATACGCCGCCGCAACACCGGTAACTGCACTGGTGACTAATACCCCTAGCGTGGCTAAGGTAGAAGCGGGCTTCCACACCTTTTTTATCGCTCTTAGTGGCGTTTGTAAGCCACCATCAAATAAGATCATCGCTAACGCCAGGGTGCCTAAGGAGTGCGCCGCTTCGGCATTATCAAAAAATATGCCGCCGGGGCCATCTTCACCGGCGAGCATTCCCACTATTAAAAACAGCACCAGTACCGGAAGTCCAAGGCGCGCGGATAACTTACTCGACATGATGCCAAGTAATATTAACACCGCAGCTAACAATATTATTTGATCAATCAAAAACATATATTCTTCTCATTAAAAGCTAAGGGCTGAGTTAAGCGTTATACCAAGGCAGCAGAAAAAAGCGACTGCTGAAGCCAATGGGTAAAATTGTAATTTAGCGCATAGAAATAGGACTAAGTTAGAACTGGTTTAGGTTTATATAATAGATATAGTATTCAGCGATAGTAAGCAAGGGCTTGTTGACACAATGCGCTTACAGCTTTTTGATATTATAGCATTATTTATAAAAAATAGCCGGGAAGAGCAGCGGTCAGATTAGAGCGGTCAGTGATCAGTTAAAGATAAAACAAGGTTTTAGGTTTCAGGTTTTAGGTGTCAGCTAGACATTAGCCAAGTGCAGTGCGAACGAACAGCGGTCAGATTAGAGCTGTCAGCGATCAGTTAAAGATAAAACAAGGTTTCAGGCGGAACTAATAAGCTAATACCTAGAACCTAGAGCCTCATACCTAGAACCTCATACCTAGAACCTAGCACTTAGTACCACGCAAATGTTTACTTTATTGGGCTGGTATCACTAAACTGCCCGCAGCCCGCAGCCCGCAGCCCGCAGCCCGCAGCCTATTCTTTGGTTTGTAAGCGTTTGGCGCGTTGTTCGGCCTCGATTAATGCTTGCGATTTTTCGCTACGCTGTTTTTCTGGAATAGTTGGTTTTACCGCTGAATTAGGATCCCAGCTTTCATCTAACGATAAATTAGCAAACGGGTTACTGGCATGTTTGGCTTTGTCGGCGTCATCGCTGGCTTGCTGTTTTGGCTCAAGCTTCTCTTCAGGCTCAGGCTTCTCTTTAGGCTCAGGCTGTTGCGGCGCTGAGTTCGACTTAGTGCTTTCCAGCGGCGCGTTGGGGTCAAACTCGCGCACTTCGGGTTCTTTAAATGGCATGACTTCGCTATCAATTTCTTGATCAATTTGTTTGCTAATTTCGCTATGCTCTGCATTATCTGCATTATCTGCATTATCTGCATTATCTGCATTATCTGTATGACTGTTTTTTGCCTGCTGCTCAGGCAAAATGCTGTCTGTGGGCGCAGAAGGGGCTATCTCTGGCTCGGTATTGATAGTACCAGGCTGCTCTCTAGGGATCGCTTGCGGCGGTTCATTTTTTTGCGCGGCTACCGCTTGATTATATTGTTGGCGCTTTATTTTTGTTTGCGGTGCTTCGGGGTCAAAGTTGCGCACTTTAGGCTCGGAAAATGAGCTGGCATTTTTTATCCGCTCTAGGGTATTTTTAGCGGCGGCTTCAAACTCGGCACTATTCGGTGCGGCGGTGGTAAATTGACTGGCGACTTTGTTCTCTACCGTTTCCGGCTGTTTGCTGCTGGCTTGCGGCTGCTGACTAGCGGAATCATCGGCCTGCGCGACCTCAGGCGCCGACACGGTTGCTTTTTTATCTGCATGGGGCCCTTTAACGGGCGCTGTTTCGGGCTGCGTGAGTGCCTGTTTATCTGCGGCAGTGGGTTTTAATGGGTTCACTTTGGGGGCGGCTTTTACCACTGGCGCAGCAGCAAGGGCTTTAGCCTGCTTAGCACGACGCAAACGCATCAATACCGCCACAGTAATAAGCACAATCACCAATATTAATACGCTGGCAAACAAGAGTGGTTCAACACTGTCGTTAACGGATTTAGGCGCAGTTATAGCAGGCGCTTGGTTGGCTGTGGCACTGGGTGCAGTGGTAACAGACAGCTGAGTTTGCATTGGCTGTACGGTGGTTGTTTGTGTTGCGGGCTGCGCTGCCGGTTGCGCTGCGTTACTGAAATTATCAGCTTGAGGCTCAGCACGGGCTTCACTTGGCGTGTTAGGGCTTTGCGTATCGCTTAGCGTTGCTGTGTCGTCTTGTGCTGCGCTGGGGCTTGTGACTGGAGTGTTGCTCACGTTAGCTGGCGGCTCATTGGCAGAGAGTGGTTCATTAGCCCCTGCTGAAACTGTGGCTTCAGGGCTTGTTGTGGCTTGATTTTGCTGCGTTGGTGGCTCAGTGGTCACGGGTGTCGGTGCGCTATATTGCGGCTCGGGCTGTTTTACAATGGGTGGCGGCTTTGGTTGGGTTTGCGCAGGCTTATTACAGTTTTTATTATAGTCGCGCGCGGCATTACGGTAACTGCGTCCGGTTTTATTATTGCTGTGTTGCTGCATTTCTTGTTTGATCAGAATGCACATAGC
>NZ_JBFJHD010000174.1:0-6400 GCF_041613455.1 Pseudoalteromonas sp.
CTCCACGGAGTAGGCAGCTTTGGCGCGGTAACCGCAAACGCTAAGGCCGAGGTTGCTGATACGACTCAAGCCGCGGCGGATGATGATGAAATAACTGAAGATGAATTTGAAGCCTTATTAGATGAACTGCATGGTAAAGGGGCTGCCCCTCAGCCATTAGCCAGCCCCCCAAGCAGCATAGCGCAAAAGCCGGCAACATCCCCCAGTAAAATAGCGGCGCCAGCAGCCACTGCGACACCCGCTAAAGCCGAGTCGGCTGCGCCAGCCACCAGCCAAGCAAGCCCGAAAGCCAATGCGGCAGTGGCAAAAAAAGCGGTCGCGCCACAAGCGGAAACCACCGTGAGGGTGGATACTAAACGCCTAGATCAAATTATGAATATGGTGGGTGAGCTGGTATTGGTGCGCAACCGTTTAGTGAGTTTAGCGACCAGCTCTGAAAGTGAATCTATGAGTAAAGCGATATCTAACTTAGATGTGGTAACGGCTGACTTACAAGGCGCGGTGATGAAAACTCGCATGCAGCCAATTAAAAAAGCATTTGGCCGTTTTCCACGCGTGGTACGCGACTTAGCACGTTCATTAAATAAAGAGATTAATTTAATCCTTGAAGGCGAAGAAACCGATTTAGATAAAAATTTAGTTGAAGCACTGGCCGATCCATTAGTGCATTTGGTGCGTAATTCAGTTGATCACGGTATTGAAATGCCTGATGTACGAGAAGCCGCAGGTAAACCAAGAAGCGGTACGGTAACGCTCTCAGCCTCGCAACAGGGCGATCATATTTTGCTGAGCATTAAAGATGATGGCGCGGGGATGGATCCCAATAAGCTGAAAAAAATAGCGATTAGCAAAGGGGTGCTCGATCACGAACAGGCTGGGCGCTTATCTGACAGCGAAGCCTATAACCTTATTTTTGCTCCAGGGTTTTCGACCAAAGAAGCCATATCAGATATTTCTGGCCGTGGTGTGGGCATGGATGTGGTTAAAACAAAAATTACTCAGTTAAATGGCTCGGTAAGTATTGAATCGGAATTAGGTGTTGGCACCACACTTGCAATAAAAGTACCGTTAACCTTGGCTATTTTACCGACCTTAATGGTGGTGGTGGGCGAGCAAACCTTTGCCTTACCATTAGCGGGGGTGAGTGAAATATTTAACTTAGACTTGACCAAGACCAATATGGTCGATGGTCAGCTCACTATTATAGTGCGTAAAAAAGCGGTGCCGTTATTTTACCTAGAGCACTGGCTGGTGAAAGGCGCAGACCGTTCGCAGCGTAAAGCGCAAGGGCATGTGGTAATTGTGCAAATAGGCACACAGCAAGTGGGGTTTGTGGTTGATTCGTTAATCGGCCAAGAAGAAGTGGTGATTAAGCCGTTAGATAGCTTATTACAAGGTACGCCGGGAATGGCGGGAGCAACCATTACCTCAGATGGCGGTATTGCGTTGATATTAGACGTACCGAGCATGTTAAAACATTACGCAAGCAAACAATAAACGAATCGTATAGCTTGCGTTTAGTCGTTAATAATATAAGAGAGCGAAATGGCCATTAATGTTTTAGTTGTTGATGATTCAAGCTTTTTTCGCCGTCGAGTGAGCGAAATACTTGAGCAAGATAGCGATATTAAAGTAATTGGCTTTGCTGTTAATGGCCGCGAAGCGGTTGATAAAGCCGCACTTTTACGTCCAGATATGATCACTATGGACGTCGAAATGCCGGTGCTTGATGGTATTAGTGCCGTAAAAGAAATTATGGCAAGTAATCCGACTCCCATCTTAATGTTCTCTTCGTTAACGCGCGACGGTGCCACGGCAACACTTGATGCACTGGATGCGGGCGCAATGGATTTTTTACCGAAAAAATTCGAAGATATTGCTCGTAATAATCAAGACGCCATTAAGTTACTGCAAAGCAAAGTAAAAGAAATTGGCCGGCAACGCATTAGTCGAGTTTTAAAAGCGCCTGTCGCGGCAACGCCTAGTACTCCACTTGCCAGCTCAAAGGCACGCCCAACTAGCAGTACTCAAACGTTGCGCAGTGTTAATCCTCCCCCTGCAGCGCGCAGCAATACGATTGCTCCGCGAGCCAGTGGTAAACACTATCAATTGGTTGCCATTGGCACGTCTACCGGTGGTCCGGTGGCATTACAAAATATTTTAACCCAACTGCCGGCAAATTTTCCTCAACCTATTTTGTTAATTCAACATATGCCCGCGGCGTTTACACCGGCGTTTGCCGCGCGTTTAAATAGCTTGTGTAACATTGAGGTTAAAGAAGCGCAACAGGGCGACCGTTTGCGCGCTGGGGTTGCCTATTTGGCGCCCGGTGGTCAACAAATGATGGTTGATGGGCGTGGTAGTCAAAGAACGCTACGTGTATTTGCCGATAATAGCGAACGCATAAGTTATAAGCCAAGCGTTGATGTAACCTTTGCCAGTGCCGCCAAAGCATATCAGGGGGATGTGTTAGCGCTGGTTTTAACAGGAATGGGAGCAGATGGCCGTGAAGGCGCACGCATGCTTAAACATGCTGGCGCAACCATTTGGGCGCAAGATGAAAAAAGCTGTGTTGTATATGGTATGCCACAAGCGATCGCTAATGCGGGGTTAGCCAATGAAAGCTTAGCCTTAGCAGATATTGCACTGCGTTTAAAAAGAGAGGTGGGCTGTGGATAAACTTTCTATACTCGGATTACTAATAGGGTTAGGTGCCATAGCAATCGGTTACTCGCTAGAGGGCGGGGTGGTATCGGCACTGTTTAACGGGCCGGCGTTAATTATTGTGCTTGGCGGTACCGTGGGCGCTGTAATGCTACAAACTTCCGCTACCACCTTTAAAAAAATGCTAAAAATCACTCATTGGGCATTTATCGCCCCGCAGCACGATATAGAAGACGCCATTGAGCAAGTAAAGAGCTGGTCACACAAGGCACGTCAAGAAGGCTATTTAGCATTAGAACAAGAAGCACTTACTCACCCCGATGCCTATGCCGCAAAAGGGTTGGGGTTATTAGTTGATGGTTGCTCTGAGCAAAAAGTACGTGAAACCCTGGAAATTGATTTATTGCTTGAGCGTGAGCGATTACTCGAAGCAAGCCGTGTATACGAAGCCATGGGGGGCTATAGCCCAACCATAGGTATTTTAGGGGCGGTACTGGGGCTTATTCAGGCTATGTCGTTTATTACCGATCCAGTAAAACTGGGAGCTGGCGTGGCGACCGCCTTTATTGCCACTATTTATGGCGTTGGCTTAGCAAATTTATTATTTTTACCAATAGCGAATAAACTTAAACAGCGCGTTGAAGATAAAATGCTCTACCATGAAATGTTGGCCGAAGGGGTGATTGCTATAAGCCTAGGTGAAAGCCCGGTAAATATAGAGCTAAAACTAGAAGCTTACCGTGTTGATCGCCCAAGCTTAGTGGCGCAGTAGCCGTTATGTTGCGCCGTCGTTTACGTAGCAGTCAGGTAAAAAGTCAACACACCGAGCGTTGGTTGGTGTCGTATGCCGATTACATGACCATTATGTTTGCCTTTTTTGTGGTGATGTACGCGATTGCGATTAATAAAGAAGAAAACTTTCAAATATTGTCAGACTCTCTGGAGCAGGTGTTTGTAAAATCAGCTCGCCAGCATTCGCAATCGGGGACGGGGGTCAGTGGCGACGGCATTTTGACCGACCGAGTAACGCCTGAACAAGAAATACTGTACGGCGAAACTATTTTAAAACAACAGCAAGGTGCACAATTACTTGATGGTAAAAGTGACACCAGTAATATTGAGCAGCGTCATTTAGGTAAACCCCTCGATAGCTTACTTACTAAATTACAGTCAGCATTAATCGATGAAATACGCGAGGGCGAAGCCAATTTAGAGCTCAATCAAGATTGGTTAATTATCGAGTTAAGCTCGGGGATGTTGTTTGCCAGTGGCAGTGCGGTGGCGCATCAAAGAGCAAAACAAATAGTTAAAATAATCAAAGATATAATAGCTCCGGTTGATAACTATATTCGCGTTCGCGGCTATACTGATAATGAAACGATCCGCAATGAAATATTTCGCTCCAATTGGGAACTATCGGTCGCTCGCGCCACCTCAATTTTAGTTGAGCTGGAAAAATTAGGTATTAACTCGGCGCGCATGGCCATTGAGGGCTACGGTGAATATGCACCGTTTACGAGCAATAACACCGAGCAGGGGCGTGCAGAAAATAGAAAGGTGGTGATTGCACTGTCAAAATACGCGTTACCCGCAGCGCCGCCAGTGCAGCCTACAGTGCCACAGCCTGAGCCGGCTGCCACAGAGGTCGAGCTTCCTTCAGACGATAATACAATAAAAATAATTCGTTTACCGCACGGTGGTATTCGTATAACAACTCGCAATGAACCGTAATTAGGATGCAATGTGAAGATTTGGACAGTAGCCAATCAAAAAGGTGGCGTAGGTAAAACCACGACCGCAGTGAGTCTCGCAGGTATTTTAGCGTTACAAGGTCAGCGTGTGCTATTGATTGATACCGATCCCCATGCGTCTTTAACCTACTATTTTGGCATCGACTCGGAAGACTTAGAGGCCAGTGTGTATGATATATTTGTGCGCGGCAGCAGTATGCAAAGTGAAGAAATATTACAAGCATTATGCCCCACAAGTGTTGAAAACATTGATATATTACCGGCAACCATGGCCATAGCCACCTTAGATAGAAGTATGGGTACTAAAACCGGCATGGGGTTAATTTTAAAAAAAGCGCTGGCAAAAATTAGCGAATATTACGATTATGCAATTGTTGACTGCCCGCCGGTGTTAGGGGTACTCATGGTGAATGCGTTGGCCGCCTGTGAACGTATTTTAGTACCGGTGCAAACTGAATTTTTAGCACTGAAGGGACTGGATAGAATGATGCGCACCATGGAGTTAATGCAAACTTCGCAAGCTAAAAGTTATCAATATACTATAATTCCGACTATGTACGATAAGCGCACCAAAGCCTCATTAGAAGCCTATAAAACGCTGCAAAGTAGCTATACCCATAAAGTATGGCCTGGGGTGATCCCGGTAGATACCAAGTTTAGAGATGCGAGTTTAGCGCAAAAATTGCCTAGTCAATTTTGCCCACGTGCGCGAGGAGTATTTGCTTATCAGGCATTACTCGATTACTTAATTGAACAAGGCTAATAAATGAGTAAGCAATTATTTGCTAATGAAAAGGTGATGACTCAATACCTAGGGGCATTGTTATGTGAAGATGCCCCAGAAGAAAACCTTCATCCAGTAGCAAAGTTACTTGAACAAGTGGTGCCAGCTGAAGCGGTTAAACCTGTTAGCGATCAAGCAATAGCCGCGCATAGCCGCGCATCTGCCGTTGACGTAATACCACAGGACGCACTGGCGAGCGAGAGCCCTGAGGTATTAAGCAGTAAACAAGTAACACATAGCAGTCACGATGACACGCCGCATAGCGCCCCTGCGTCTGCCCCTAGTGCAGAGCACGTTTTAGCGTCACAAAGCAAAAGCGAGTATTTTGACGGTCAATTTCAGGCGTTATTTTTTGAAGTTGCGGGGCTCACTTTAGCCGTACCGTTAAAAGCGTTAGGCGGCATTCACGAGCTGGGCGAAGTTAATCATTTATTTGGCAAGCCTAAGTGGTTTAAAGGGGTCATGCTAAACCGAGATGAAAAATTAAATGTGGTAGATACCGCTCGCTGGGTAATGCCTGAAAAATATGACGCGCAGCTAGAGGCGTCGTTAGACTATAAATACTTAATTACACTGGGCGATAGCCAGTGGGGTTTATTGGCAGAAAAGTTAATAAATAACATTACATTGCAAGAAGAAGATGTAAAATGGCGGACAAACCAAAGCAAGCGTCCGTGGCTTGCTGGGGTAATAAAAGAAAAAATGTGCGCGTTAATTGATGTAAATAATTTAAATGCATTATTAGAGAAAGGCTTAGACAGCCGTTAGTAGTAATGATCATTACGAGGAAACAGCATGAACCAAGATAAGTTACTGTCAGCTAATAACAGTGCAGATAATAATGATGAGATATTACAGTGGGTAACGTTTAAGCTAGAAGATGAAACTTACGGTGTAAACGTAATGCAAGTGCAAGAAATATTGCGCTACACTGAAATAGCCCCAGTGCCGGGTGCGCCATCGTACGTTATTGGTATTATTAATTTACGTGGTAATGTGGTTACTGTGATTGATACTCGCTCTCGATTTGGTTTATCTGGGGTTGAAGCAACTGATAATTCACGTATTTTAATTATTGAAGCTGAAGAGCAAGTGATTGGTATTTTAGCCGATAGCGTTTCAGAAGTGGTGTACTTACGCAGCTCTGAAATAGACAGTGCTCCGAACGTGGGCACCGAAGAAAGTGCTAAATTTATTCAAG
>NZ_JBFJHD010000175.1:0-6392 GCF_041613455.1 Pseudoalteromonas sp.
CCGTGTCGTAGTCATCTTTAATTTCGTAAGGCGGATCGATTAACACACAGGCGCGGCGCGATGCTGGCGGCAATAAGCCAATCAAACCGGCAAAACCATTTTCGCCGCGCACGCGAATTGAGCGTTTGCCTTGCATGTTACCTTCAAGTAACAGTAAGTCGCGAGGGTGCAGCTCAAAAAACCAGCCTTTATCTTGACGGCGCAAAAAGTGCTCAGCAATTTTTGGCGAGCCCGGATAAAACGCCAAGTTAGGAGTATCATTAAACGATTTAATTAACGCCACGTAGTCGTTTAACGCGCTATGTTCGCTAGTATGTTGCCACAGCTTGGCAATGCCATCTTGGTATTCTTGGGTCTTTTGCGCATCGGCGGCGGCCAACTCAAAAAAACCAGCGCCGGAGTGCGTGTCAATATAATCCAGCGGCTTATCTTTAACAGTTTGATAGCCTAACACTTGTGCTAACACTAAATGTTTAAGTACATCGGCCGGATTACCCGCATGAAAAGAGTGTCTGTAACTAAGCATTATTTATTTTCGCCATACGCTATTAAATAAAAAGCAGTGAACCATATGCATGAAAGCTTGGCAACTGAGAATAGCCGCAGCAAGCATGATAAATCTGGCAACTGAGAATGAACTATTTCTGAATGAAAAAGCCAATACCCTGAATTATCCCTTAACAGAGAATAAAAATCAGCTAAAACCTGCGTAAATGCTGGCAAATAAGCACACTTTGCTTTACATTTGCATGACCTTAATTACAGTTATATGAGCGCCTTTATGAACAACGATACTCTTCAACAACTCGAACAACTGATCGACCAATTAATTCAGCGTAATAACCAATTACAAAGCGAAGTTGCTGATTTAAAAGAACAGCATAGTAAACTGGTAGATGAAAACGAACTACTACAATTAGAAGCACTGGAAAACGAAGAAAAGCAAAAAGATGCCAGCACTACCTTATCTGGTTTGCTTGATAAGTTACAAAGCGCCCAACAGGCTAGCTAATGTCTGAGCTGCAAAACCAGCGAGTCACGGTTGAATTGCTTGGTAAAGAGCAGCAATTTGCTTGTCCAGTTGGGCAAGAAGCGGCACTAAAAGCGGCAGCGAAAAATTTAAATGATTTAGTTGAAAAAATGAAACAGCGTTCAACTATCAAAAACGAGCAAAATGCCCTGTTAATGGCAGCGTTAAATTTAAGCCACGAATTGCTTGAAGCACAGACTCAACAAGCCGTCGATCAACAACAGCAAGATCAACTCATCGACAAACTGAGTCAGCAGTTAGCCTCTGACTCAACCGTCAATAAATAAAAGCGCCTAGTGCGCTTTTATTTGTTAGGCTAGCTGTAATTGCAATGAGGAGCTTTTATGAAATCAGTCCGTGGTTTATTAACTTTAACTACCTACTTATTACTGCTGAAGACTGGTTATTTTGCAGGCGCTGCACAGGCAGCCATGACTTGGCAAACCATTAACCCCAACATTCAATTTCTGAAACAACCAGATACACTACGTTTTTACGACTCCAATCAAGTGCTGATCCAAGGCAACAAGTGCGCCTTATTAGTGGATGCCAGTGGCAACTTCGCCGCCGTAGAACAATTAGTCCGTGAGCTAAAACAACGTTTAACAACGCCCCTTTGCTATTTAGTCGCCACTCACTTTCATGATGACCACTTACTCGGTATGGCGGTGCTGCAGCACTTTTATCCCAATGCACAACTTATTACCCACCAGCAAGTAAACACTGACTTTGCTCTTTATCAACAAGCGCTTGCAACTAAGTTTGACGGTTTTGAAAAAAGTATTGAACTCAGCTATCAACGCTTAGCGACACTCCCAGACGATGAACAAGCGCAGTGGCGTATAAAACTAGAACGCGCAAAACAGCGCTTGTTTCGCTGGCAAAAATACTCACTTAACTCACCTGATATCAGCATCAGCAATAGCAAAACGCTCAACTTAGGCGACTTTGCCGTAACTTTAAACGCGCAACAAGCACACACCAATGGTGATCTAACAGTGACCACCAATAACGGCCGTATTTTAATTGCCGGCGATATTGCTGATTGGCTTCCCTATCCCGGTCATGGCGAGCTGAACAACTGGCAAGCAGTGCTTAAACGCTATATAAATGATACGAAGTTACAACAAATAATCCCCGGGCATGGCAAGCTACTCACTAAAACACAATTACAGCAACCACTGCTGTTTTTAACCACCATTACCGAGCACGTAAATAACCATCCACAGCAGAGCATAGAACAGCTTATGCTGTCATTTCCACAGCATGTGATGCGGGCGTACCAACAACAGACGCTGGATGCCAAATCGAGTAATTTGTTTTTGCAAGCAGGCTTACAGCGCGCTAAAAAAGCCCATTAACAGCGGTTACCAAGTTCTGAATGGCTAACTGAGTAAAGGATTAGTGTGGTTAAATAACTCAATAGCAGGGATTGTGTTAAAATAGAACAAGGATGCATGAAAAAGTGAACGCTATGCGCTGTTTGGTTTTATGTTGTTTAACTGTATTATTCGCGGGTTGCAAAACGACCGCCGAGCCACCGGTTGCTAATCAAGCACCGTACTTATTTACTCAGTTTCAACCCAGTTATACCCTTGCCACTGAGTTGTCTAGCGATAGCACGGTAAAGCTTTCCAGCGTGCAACCAGTAGCAACCTCCCCCGCTGCAGCAAAAAAACAGCTTGTAAAGAAACGCCCCATAGCAACAACAGACTTATGGCAGCATATTGCCAACAACCTGCATTTTACCGTGTACCAAAACCGCGCGCTGAAACAACGTATTAACTGGTATTTACAGCAACCCAACTACTTGAATATTGTGAGCGCGCGCGCAGCCCCCTACCTCTACCATATTGTAAAAAAGGTAGAGCAACAGCAACTACCGATGGAGCTGGCCTTATTACCGTTTGTTGAAAGTGACTTTAGACCCACCATTGCATCATCGCAACAAGCCGTGGGCGTGTGGCAGCTGATTGACGCCACCGCTTATCACTTTGGAGTGAAATCAGATCAATGGTATGACGGACGCCAAGATGTGCTTGCTTCAACCGATGCGGCGCTTAAATATTTACGCTATTTACATAAACGCTTTGCTGGTAATTGGCTGCATGCGTTGGCCGCTTACAACAGCGGAGAAGGGCGCGTACAGCGCGCAATTGAGCATAATAAAAAGCGCGGCAAGAGCACCGATTTTTGGGCGCTAAAATTACCACAAGAAACCGCCGACTATGTCCCTAAATTACTCGCATTGAGCCATCTAGTTAAGCATCCTAAAACGTCGTTCCCGCGCCCAACACTACCTTATAAACCTTTAACCACATTAATGAATGTAGGGCAACAATTTGACTTTTCGGTTATCGCCAAGCTCTCAGGGATTGGCTCTAAACAACTTCATGCGCTAAACCAAGGCTATTTAAAAAATCAAAGCTCCCCCAATGGCCCACACACTTTACTATTGCCGATAGAACAACAAGTGCTATTGAAGAGCCGCTTTTTTAGAGCTAATTTTGCCGGTGAATACATAGTCAAGCAAAACGATACTCTGTATGGCATTGCCAAACATTACAATATAACAGTGAAGGCGTTAAAGCAGCTCAATAACAAACACAGCGATATTATTGCTGTTGGCGAAACGTTATTAGTCGGGCAGCCTAACCCCCTGCCCGCCTCGCTCACGGTTAATTACGAGATTAGTCCCTATCTTGCCTACCAAGAAGTAGTGATACCCAGTATTGCAATCGATTACCAGGTTAAGCCGGGCGATACACTATGGGGGATCAGCCAACTTTACGACGTAGCACATAGTGATTTAGCAAAATGGAATAACCTCTCGGCATCAAGTGTGCTGCAGCCAGGCACCCAATTAACGCTATATATACCGCAAGCGGAAGAAGCCATTGCCCCGGTGGTGGTAAAAGATTTACTCTCTGAACTACAAAAAACGCTAAATCAGCCACCATAAGTTTCTAAACACTATTATTTCACGTAAAATTAGCCCTTATTCAAGTCAAAAATTAAAGAGACACGCATGCAAATTAGTAACAATTCAGCCGTTGAATTTCATTACACCCTGAGCGAAGCCGGTGAACAAATAGAAACCAGCACCAACGACGCGCCACTAAGCTATATTCATGGCAGCGAAGGAATGCTTGCTGGCTTAACGCAAGCGCTAGAAGGTAAAACCGCAGGCGACAAGTTTTCCGTGACACTGGCGCCAAGTGAATCATATGGTGAGCGTGTAGATGACTTAATTCAGCGTATTCCACTTAAGCATTTACAAAGCGAAAGCAAAGTAAAAGTGTGGAAACCGGGTATGACAGCCATGGTGAATTCAAATCAAGGTCGTCATCAAGTCACCATTGTAAAAGTAGGCCGCTTTAATGCTGACTGCGATTTAAACCACCCATTTGCCGGTAAAACACTGACTTTTGATGTTGAAGTTGTTTCAGTACGCGAAGCAACAGCGGAAGAGATTTCGCATGGCCATGTACACTCAGCCGGCGGTTGTGGTCACTCGCATTAATTAGTCATTTAGGAGCAAGTATGTCAAAAGTGGCAATTGTAACCGGGGGCTCTAAAGGGATTGGCTTAGCGGTAGTACAGCGCTTATTATTAAGCGGCTATGCGGTGCATAATCTTGATATAACTCCCAGCGACAGCGGTGAGTTTCATTATTGTGATGTCAGTGATGTAAATGCTGTGCGTGCTTGTATCAATGCTGTTGCTGCACAAACGCAGCGTATTGATCTACTTGTTTCTAACGCCGGAAAACACTTAAGCGCCAACATAGAGGACACCGATGAGCAAACCTTTGATGCGTTGTTTGCCCTTAATGTGAAAGGCGCGTATGCCGCCGTACAAAGTGTGTTGTCGCTGATGAAAGCGCAACATAACGGCGCGATTGTACTCATTGCTTCCGATCAAGCTATGATTGGTAAACAAAATTCATTTGCTTATAACCTGACTAAGCATGCCCTGGCGTCGATGGCGAAAACCACCGCGCTTGATTACGCCCGCTATAACATTCGTGCTAATGCGGTGTGTCCTGGCACCATAGAAACCCCGTTATTTCATAACGCCATAGACGCGTATTGTAAAAAAAGCGGCGCCAATAAAACCCAAGTAGTGGCCGAAGAAGCCCGCCTACAACCTTTGAATCGCTTAGGGCAAGCCGATGAAGTGGCTGCCTTAGTTAACTTTTTAGCCAGCGATGACGCAGCCTTTATCACCGGTAGCTTGCAAAGTATTGATGGCGGATACACCTGCCAATGAGCAGTAAGATTATTGACCCCCATGTGCACTTTTTTAATTTATCTGAGGGTCAATACAGCTGGCTGCAAGGTAATAACCCGCCCTCTTGGCCTAATTTAGCGACAATAAAACAACTCATCACTCCTGAGCAATTAGCCCATAGCAGCGATTTCACGCTTGCTGGGCTGGTTCATATTGAGGCCGGATTTGATAACTTAGCGCCGATACACGAGCTAAACTGGCTTGCCAAACACTTAGCGAACTTTAAATATAAAGCGATTAGTTATGCCAGCATCCATCAAGGTAACAAGCAATTTAGCGACGCATTAAGCGAGCTTGCTCACCCACGTTTAGTCGGCATTAGAGATATAACTGAAGGCGATGATGCCAAACGCTTATTAAGCGCTAATTGCTATCGCAATTTGGGTGTCTTACGCGATTTAAAACTGCACTTTGAAGCCCAATTTGAACTGGAGAATAGCGCCGTTTGCCAGCGCGTTGCGCAGTATGCTCAGCAATTTAAACCACTGCTGATTGTTATTAATCACGCGGGTTTACCTCGCAATATGCACGCCTGGCAACAAGGGATAGCGTTACTGGCTAAGCACAGCAATGTGGTGATTAAGTTTTCTGGGTTTGAACTGTTAAAGCTAGATAGCACGCAGCAGGCGCAGTGTTTTAATATTATATTGCAGCACTTTGGCGAGCAGCGGGTGATGTTTGCCAGCAACTTTCCAGTATGCCAAATAAATGCCAGTTATAATCAACGCTGGCACGCGCATTTATCTTTATGCCAGAGTGCAAATATGTGGCAACAATTAAGCTACACTAACGCCAAACATTACTACCAAGTGTAAATAAAACCCGCTATATTTAATGAAATAGTTTAACAAGCGAGCTTTTATATGACCCTCCTGCTACGGCCAAAAATCACCTTAACACTGTTATCGGTTGCCTTGCTTGGTGTTTTATCTGGCTGCGGCGGCGGGAATTCGAGCAACAGCACCACACCCGAGGAGAGTAATAATGGCTGGACTGCAGGCGTTTTTGCCAATGCAAGCCAGTTTAAAGGGCAATGCCAAGCGAATAACGAAAAAAACTGGCTGCGCTC
>NZ_JBFJHD010000176.1:0-6372 GCF_041613455.1 Pseudoalteromonas sp.
GTTAGCATTTAACCATAACTATAATAATAGGATTTGTAATGAGCACCCATAGCGCACTATTTGATGATTGGATCAGAACACACTTTGTTGAGCTAAACAGTGAGCTGGAGCAGTTGTATTGCCAGCAAGACGATAAAGCCAATGTAGACGGGATAGGTGAGGCCATAAAGCAACAATTAAAAAATGAAGGTAACGCCTTGATCAGTAACTTGTTAGCGGAAGGTAACACCGACGAAGGCTTTGATAATGCCTTTGATTTGCTCGGTAATGTGGGGTTATTTATGGCGGCGTGTCGTCGTCATGAAATTACCGAGCCTAGTCGCGAAACTACTTCGCCGTTAATTGAAGCATCGGCACTGGCTATGCACATTGGTGCCTCTATAGGCGTTACGCCACGTTTTGCGACCGCGCACTTAACTACGCACAATAAAGCGGTTAATGGCGTGTATAAGCGTTTTACTAATTTACCCGACGAAAAATTGTTTATTGATTACAACACGCAAGGCATTTTGGCGTATAAGCGTGCCAGTGATGCCTTATTAAAAATTTTACCACTGGGTATTTCGCACCCGCTGTGCGGCGAACTATTAAAGGTCGCGAAGCAGGCGCTTATCGATGTCATTGAGTCAAACAATGCGCTTTATACGCAGTTAGATACCGAGCAGTTTTTTAATTGTGTTCGTCCCTATTATAAACCCTACCGGGTTGGTAAGGAGGTGTACCGCGGGGCAAATGCCGGTGATTTTGCCGGTATCAACGTAATTGATATGCTGCTTGGGCTGTGTAGTGCAAATGAGCCGAGTTATTCGCAGATGCTGGTAGATAAGTTTTTATACATGATGCCAGAAGATCAGCTAATTCTGCGTGAAGCGATGCGCATGCAAAGTTTAATGGATGACTTTTTGCAGGCAGAGCAATATAAACAGAGTGACTGGTTTAAATGCCACGTAAAGCTATTTATTCAAGTGTGTAAACTACACGGCGACACCGCAATCGGTCATCATAATCAATTAGTGGAAAAGTTTATTACTCAGCCTTCACAGCAAATGCAACAACAACATATGAGTAAGGTCACTGCTAGTGGGCCGCCATTGCATGTGTTGCTCGACTCTTTGGCGCAATTAAGGGATAAACGGGCCGCTGCTAAACGTGATGACATCAAAACACGTTATGATGATTTAAATTTACTAAAACAGTGGGCAAAATAACATGCATAAAGACGACTTTCATTTGGCTGACGGCTGTTATTTATTGAGCCACTCTGTGGGGCGTGCACTTAAAAGCAGCCAGCAGCATTTTACAGAGCACTACTTTGCCCCGTGGCAATCTAGCAATAAAGAGCCTTGGCAGCACTGGCTTGCTGCATTAGAGCAGTTTACAAACGCATTAAGTGTGCTATTTAATGCGCCTAGTGAGCAGTTTTGTCCGCAAGTTAACTTATCTAGCGGCCTTACTAAGCTACTGATGGCACACCCTAAGTTGCAACAAAAAAACTGCAAAGTACTGATGGCGCAAAGTGACTTTCCGAGTATGGGTTTTGCTATGCAAAAAGCCTTACCGAGTTGCGCCGAGATTATATTTATTCCAGAACATGAAACGCTTACCGATATCAATGTATGGCAGCGCTACTTAACACATGACATAGACTTAGTGTTTATCAGCCATGTTTATTCTAATACCGGTGTGCAAGCCCCGGTGCATGACATTGTTGCCTTGAGTAAAGTAACCAATAGCCTGTCGATAATTGATGTGGCGCAATCTGCAGGGGTAATACCGCTAGATATAACGGCTCTAAATGCCGACTTTATGATTGGCTCAAGTGTAAAGTGGTTGTGCGGTGGCCCAGGGGCCGCGTATTTATGGGTGAATCCGCAGCAAATAAGTAACTGCGAACCAAAAGATGTCGGTTGGTTTTCACACCAAACCCCCTTTGAGTTTGATATTAACCACTTTGCCTATAACAGCAGTGCGCTTAAGTTTTGGGGAGGCACCCCTTCGGTTGCGCCTTATATTATCGCGGCTCATAGTATTGGTTATTTTGCGCAGTTAGGGGTTGAAAAAGTCAGAGAACATAACTTGGCAATGCTGGCCGTTATTCACCAGCAGTTAGCTGAGTTTGTTGTTTCACCCAGTGCCAGTGAGCAATGTAGCGGTACTGTAATACTAGACTTTAAACAGCAGCAAGCGCAGGTGTTAACAGCACTAAGCGATGCCAATATAAGTGTTGATGCCAGAGCGCTCGGCATTCGCGTGTCACCGCATATCTACAACAGTGAAGCCGATATACATGAGTTTATTAGTGTGGTTAAGCAAGCGCTTAAGGGCGCTGAGTAAGCTTTTCTTGTTGCTGTTTTAGGGTGTCTATTTGTTGCTGTGCTTGAGTGATTAATGCATCGTATGTTTGTTGCAGCGCCGCTGTTTTCGTTGCAATGGCATCGCTGATTGAAGCGGCACCTAAGCGGTTTGCTTGATCTTGTGTGATGTAACTAATTTGCTGCTTTTCTGCTGCGAATTGCTGTTTATATTCTGTAATGGCTAATTGGTAGCGCTTAATATCGCGCTCAATCTGCTGTATTTGTAAATAGTCATCCACTGAGGTGTCGGCAATGTCATTACTTTTCTCGGCTGTGTTATAGGCGGCAGTGACATTAATGTTCTTTAAAGTAATGGCTTCGGCATCTGTAGCACACGGAAACTGACTAAAAGTCGCAATGCCTTTTATTACGCACTTATACACAGTAATGTTTTCAGCCAAGCTGGTGGCGGGGGCTAATAAGCAGGTTAATAGTAAAGCTGTACGGAACATAGTTAAACCTAAATTGGCTTAAAGTTAACCACATAATGCCCTAAGTTGAGCTGAGGTACAATTTGTTTTGAGACGGTGACAAGCGATTAAAAGTCACTTAGCAGCAAGGGCGCAGCGGTGTTGTCGTCGATATAAAAGGGGGCGGGTATTTCAAGCCGTCGCTCGGCTAGCCATTTAATAGCGCTGTAATGTAAAAAAGCCAACATAATTTAATTATGCTGGCTTTTTAGTTTTACAATGACAGTGGAACTAGAACTTATAGCTAGCCTGCAAGTAAGCAAAGCGACCTTGACCGCTATGAACGTTGACTGCAAAGCCCATAAAGTCATGGTATGCCATAGGTGGCTCTTCATTAAATAAGTTTGTAACACCTAAGGTTAATGTAGTGTTTTCAATGCCGTAGTAGTTAATAGACGTATCTACTGTGGTCATCGCATCCACTTTACCCATGCCAGGTGCTTGAATAGATGGGTCTTGCTCAAATTCATCAATATAATTAATGCCTATATGAGCGCCAAACTGATCATTACTCCAGTCTGCAGCAGCAGTCCAGCGGAATTGTGGTTGTTCAAAACCACCTTCTTCAATATTTACTCGCTGACCGCCTTCACCGTCTGGACGCTTATCTTCATACTCTAAAACATAGTTAAGCACGTAAGATAATTTCACATCACCAAAACCAGTCGCCAGATTGTATTTTACATCTAAGTCTAAACCTGAGGTTGTTAGGTCACCAATATTTTGGAAGGTATCAAAAATACGCACGATTTCACCCGGATCATTTGGATTGCCGGTTGGAATACGCTCTGCCACATTGGGATCTAAACCTTGGGTTGATAATAAGAACTGCGTATCGGCATCTATGATGTTCTCAATATCATAGCTGTAGTAATCGAGTGAAAAGTTTAAATTTTCAGTGACATTGAAAATCATACCTAGGTTATAACTTGTCGACTCTTCTGGGCCTAGCTCAGGGTTACCTTCAAAAATTGCCGTGTACTCTTGTTTATCACAGGCTTTATTGACATTGCCAACCGCATCACAGCGTAAGGTATCCACTAAGTTTGGCGACTCGTCGGTACGACCCAGACCTAATTGCGATAATGACGGTGCTCTAAATGCCGTACCCCATGAGCCGCGTAAAGAAAGATCTTCTGTAGGGCTCCATAAGAAAGAAACTTTAGGATCGGTGGTAGTGCCAAAGTCACTGTAATCTTCGTAGCGAACTGCAAGCTGTACTTCGAGTTCTTCTAATACTGGAATTGCTAACTCGGCAAACAGCGCAGAATTATCGCGCTCGCCACTAGCTTGAGTTGCTTCGGTGCCAAATACTTCGCCGCGTAAAAACTGATCATCGGGTCTATCGCTGATGGTTTCTTCACGGAACTCATAACCCACAGCTAGCATTAGGTCGCCAGACGCCATGGCCATTAATGGGCCAGATACTTTAGCATCCCATGAACGGTTAGTTGATTTACCGATACGGGTGGTGCTAGTTTCAATGTAATCTAACGCTTGTTGGCTGTTTGCAGATGGTTCAAATGGATTCCAAGAGCCATTATCAATTGCTTCTTGAGTACGGCGCGAATTAGGGAAGCCATCGACACCTTGCTCAACCGATTTACTTTTAATATAGCTATAGGCTGCTTGCCAGTTCCAATCACCCAGTTCACCTTCTAAGCCCACAATTGTGCGGTAGTAATCTGAGTCGACTTCTTTTTTACGGTTACCGATATCCACCATACGGCGGCGCATCGTTAAGTCTTGGTTATGAAATTCATGATCAGGCATATCAGCAAACGGATGATTTACATTATCTGCCGACATAAATAATTCATTAAAACTTGGGCTACCTGCACCTTTAACCGTGGTTTTTGCATTTTGGCCATTTAATTCAGCAAACGCGCGAACATTATCAGATAACTCTAACTTACCCATGTAGTTAAAGCTAAAGCGCTCTGTTGCCGGCACCATAGTCATATGTGGCGCGTAATCGTAACGACATAAGGTGCCAACAATATCTTCTGCTGGACAGACGTCATTACCAAATGTATCGGGTAGTCGATTTGTTGGATCTGATTTGAGTGCTATGGTGCCTGGAATACCCGATGAGCTTCTGAAGTCAGAGGCAAAAGCATCGTTTGGGCGAAGTTTAGTTTGGTTAGCTGATTTAGAGTAATCTCTATCTGCATAAAGCACTTCTTCACGGGTAAAGTAATCTAAAATAAAGGTGTGGCTGCTTTTTTCTGCGGTATTACCCCAAACAATACTGAGGTTTTCTTCTTTACCACCGCCATCGGCAGTATCACCCACCTTGGCATTGACTTCCACACCATCAATATCATCACGTAAGATAATATTGATAACACCTGCTACGGCATCAGAGCCATAAGTCGCCGATGCGCCATCTTTTAATATATCAACACGTTTAATTGCAGAAACAGGTATATTGTTAATATCAACAAACGCAGTATCAATGCCTTTGGCAAAAGGGCTGACCGAAACACGACGACCGTTGACTAAAATTAAGGTTGAATCGGCGCCTAACCCTCTTAACGAAACACTTGAACCACCGTTAGCAGTATCATCACTACTGTTTGCTTGAGTTGAAAATGTACCTTGTCCAGAAATAGGCAATTTGGCGAATAAGCCAATTAAATCTGTTGCCCCGGTATTGTTAATGTCGGCAGCAGAAATGCTGGTTACCGGAGAAGGGCCTTCCATATCCGTGCGTTTTATGTGTGAGCCTGTTACTTCGATGCGCTCAACTTTTTTTTCATCCTGAGCGATAGCTGCAGTAGAGATACTCATGCCTGTTGCGGCTATCGCATATACGATGCCGTTAAGCTTTAGCTGTGTCTTGTTGTTCAATTTAAAATCCTTATTGACGTATTTGGAATGTAAATTTATTTTGGTTTATTTTTATGGTTACGCGCAATTGATAACATATGATTTACAGTGATGCAATTTATTTACTTTAATGCAGCGTAGTTGTTCATAAAATATTAACTATTGCGATGAGTTAAACGGTAGCGTGCGGGATTCGCTTGGCATTAGCAGTGATGCGCTGAGGTGGGCTGTAGATCCTATTAATAGCTTGGTGCATGATAGCCGGAAAAGTGATGCTGATTTGACATAAGCGCTAAATTTTAGCCACAAAAAAACCACAATTAAGTGGCTTATATTCAGTATAGGGTGGAGAGGGAGGGATAGACTTGTTTACATCCCTGTAATCAATCGCTGTGCGACGCTTGCAGCGGCCTAAAATGTTCCAGACATTTTGTATAAAATACCTCCATGTATTTTACCCTCTGGGCCGCACTGCGTGCGTTCAATTTTGTTCCAGACAAAGTTTGTTGAATCCTGTGGAAGGTTCTCACCCTCCCAATTTAGTATTGGTGTTAAATTTTAGGCACAAAAAAACCACAATTAAGTGGCTTATATTTAGTATAGGGTGGAGAGGGAGGGATAGACTTGCTTACATCCCTGTAATCAATCGCTGCGCGACGCTTGCCGCGGTCTAAAATGTTCCAGACATTTTGTATAAAATACCTCCATGTATTTTA
>NZ_JBFJHD010000177.1:0-6322 GCF_041613455.1 Pseudoalteromonas sp.
ATAGTGTACTGTGACTCCTTATTGATAGTATTGCATTTGCACTGTGGCTCTCCACCGCTGTGGCAGCACGCCATTACCAGGCTTCAAAATACGACAAAGCCCGATTCACTGAGTCGGGCTTTGTTACCACAGTAGAGTAAAAAAGCGTTATACGGAAAGTTGCTTTGCGAGTGTGTTTGTTGCGCTTTTGAACTGCTGTTCTAATTGCTTTTTGCCGCTGAGGCTTAAGTTTTTAATAAGTTGCTCATCAGTATGTTGCTGTAAAACTGTTTGAATTAAAAGTTGCTGCTGATTGGGTGCTAACTTAGTTATTACGGTGGGGGTTTGGTTAATTAAACGCCACAGCGTGGGAGCAATAGTAAAACGGCTACTGCTCAGTTGTTGTTTAAATAACCATAATATATCAGGTGATATTTCCTCATTATTGAATGCGTGCAATAATCTGCTAACCAGCTGCCATTCTAGTGACTTAAAGTGGCTTAATAGACCATAAAACAGCGCGTGTTGAAACTGCTTAATCAGCGGTTGTATGCTTTGCTGTGGTGCATTAAGTGGCTTAACAACGAGTGTTGCGTGCTCAGCAGTGCTCTTGTCACGCTGGTAACCTAACTTAACCGCTTGAAAGCCTAGGCTCTGCCAAAAGTTGAGCAAGTGTGCAGTGGCACCAAAACTTGCACCAAACCAAGTACATTGATCTTTTAGTTGTGACTCGCTATAACTCAGTAATGCTTTGCCTAGACCACAATTATGTGAGCTTGGATCTATGGCAATACGCACAACTCGCGCACTGAAGTGGGTTAAAAAATCGCTGTTAAAGCTCAGTTGTGCAAGTGTTTGCGCCATTAAATGCCCTTGTGGGCGGCGCTCACTTTTGATCACTTGCTGAGCAAGTTCTGCAGTTATTCCACCTTCTATCGCGATTAAGCATACCCCTACTAATTGCTTGCCTATTTTGCTTATAAATATGCGCTGCGAGGGTGCATCTAACAACTGGCGTAAATCATTTACACTACTTTGATAATGGGCAAGTGCAAGTAAAGCAACAACTTGGCTTAATAGCGCTGCATCGGCTACGAGTTGTTGTTGCGTTATTTCACTATGCTTAGGAGTCTGCAATTTATTGCTATTAGTTTCATGATACTGTGCATCAAGTGCGAATAAACTGCGAATATGCTGCTCTAGAGGATCGTGCTTAGCAAAGCGTAAAGGCTCATCAAGCGTGATGATTTTAGCCGCTTTGTAGTTACTTTTAATATAGTGGCTAAAGCGAATTGTATAGCCTCTACCATTGCCCTCATACCCGACTAAGGTGCTTGCAAACACAATGCGAGGATAATGCGCTAACATGCTTAATAACATAGGCACTGGAATAGCAGCAGCTTCATCTACGAAGAGTACATCACATTGAGGGAGCTCATTTAACAGTGCGTCTGGAGCAATATAGTGCATATTCGCAAGTTGTTTTTGTGATGCGTCGTAATTAACATTGAGCTGTGCAGCTAAGTGTTTAAAGCTGCTGTGCGTTGCTCTAAATTGAGTGGCGCAAATAATTATTTTTTTATCTGCCAAGTTTGCGGCTGCTAAGCCTAATGCGGCTGACTTCCCCCGGCCTCTATCTGCATTTATCAGTAGTGGTCTATTGGCGCGTCCATGCGCTACTTTTACTATTTGTGCTACGCAATCTTGCTGTGGTGCAAAGTCAATACTAGTGTGCAGCGCATTGTTATAATTATTAGCGATACAGCCGAACTGTTCACTGTAATGCAAGGCCGGTAAGCGTTTAATAATAGCGCTGAAACGCTGATTGAATAAACTATATTGCTTGCTGTGGCCATGAGACTGGACACTTTTTAGCGCGGGATCTTGCCAGCTACTTAGGGTGCTCAGCTCAGGGAGTAATACACATAATACGCCGCCCGCTTTCACTGTGCCGGCCAGTGCGGCTAACTTATCGGGGTATAAGCCACTAAAGCCATCGTAAATGGCATGAGCAAATTCTTGCCCTAATATTTGGTGAATGTGTGCAGGCCATTGAGCATTTTTAAGTGCACAATGTTTAGATAGAGTAAGCGTATTGCTGTTTTGCGCTAGTGAGTTTGTCAGCGCATAGCACCAAGTAGCACTACCCGTAATAAGTACTAGCTGGCGGTGATGCGCGCCAGCGAGTTGTTGCTCTAGTTGTATGAGCTGCTTTTTATATCGCTTGAAGTCGTGCATACGCTGTTACTAACCATTTGCTACCTAGGTCATCAAAGTTAACTTGCACACGCGATTGTGCACCGCTGCCTTCGTAATTAAGTACCGTGCCCACACCAAATTTAGCATGCAGTACCCGCTGACCTAAGTTAAAGCCACTGTCTTCAAATGCGGCATGGGTTACCGCTGCGCTGAAGCGTCCGGCGGCCGGTGGGCGAGAAACTTGGGTTTTAATACGAATTTCTTCAACGCAGTCTTGGGGTATTTCGCGTAAAAAGCGCGATGGGCTATGGTATTTTTCTTGCCCATATAAGCGACGGCTCTCGGCGTGACTAATATACAGTTTGTCCATAGCACGTGTCATGCCTACATAACAAAGGCGGCGTTCTTCTTCTAAACGCCCTGATTCTTCATTACTTTGCTGTGATGGGAACATGCCCTCTTCAACACCGACCATAAACACTAATGGAAACTCTAGGCCTTTGGCAGAATGCAGCGTCATCATTTGTACGGCGTCTTCGTGTTCATCGGCTTGGCCTTCACCCGACTCAAGTGAGGTGTGCGCTAAAAAGCCTTGTAATGGCGAGCTGTATTCTTCGTCTTCGGGTAGTTCGTATTGATCGCAGGCGCTTATGAGTTCTTCTAAGTTTTCTACGCGAGCGCGGCCTTTTTCGCCTTTTTCAGCTTGGTACATTGCCATTAAACCTGAGGTTTGAATGGTGTATTTTGCTTGCTCATGCAGGGTTAAGTCGCTAATTTTATCTTCTATGTGCTCTACTAGCTCAACAAACTTAGTGACAGCGCCTGCAGCGCGACCAGATAAATGCTGTTGTTCAACAATGGCTTTTGCCGCGTACCACAAAGGTAACGATTCTGCGCGCGCACAGTCGCGTATATGGCTCAGCGTTTTATCGCCAATACCGCGTGCTGGGGTGTTAATAACCCGCTCAAAGGCTGCGTCATCTTGGCGGTTACCAATGAGGCGTAAATACGACAGGGCATCTTTAATTTCTTGGCGTTCAAAGAAGCGCATGCCGCCATAAATGCGGTATTTTAGCCCTTCTTGCAGCATGGCTTCTTCAAGTACTCGTGACTGGGCATTACTGCGATATAAAATGGCCGCGTCTTGTAATGCATTGCCTGCATTAAGCCAGCTGCGCAGTTTACTACTTACAAAGCGTGCTTCGTCTAACTCGTTAAATGCCGCATAGATAGAAATGGGCTCACCGTCGTTACCTTCGGTCCATAAACTTTTCCCCATTCGCTCGGAGTTATTTTGGATCAGCGCATTTGACGCTTTTAGAATCGTAGCGGTGGAACGGTAGTTCTGCTCAAGGCGAATGGTCTCGGCATCAAAATCGCTTAAAAAGCGTTTGATGTTTTCTATTTTAGCGCCACGCCAGCCGTAAATACTTTGGTCATCATCGCCGACAATCATAATACTTTGCGTATCGCCAGCGAGTAACTTTAACCAAGCGTATTGAATGGTATTGGTATCTTGGAACTCGTCTACTAACATATGCGCAAAACGTTGCTGATAGTGACGTAATAATGTTGGGTTATTTTTTAACACTTCGTAGCTGCGTAGCAGTATTTCGGCAAAATCGACTAAGCCCGCTCTATCGCAAGCTTCTTGATAGGCGGCGTAAACGCGCAGCATCATTTGCTCGTTAATATCGTAAGCTTGTATATCTTTAGGGCGCAGTGCTTCGTCTTTTTTAGCGCTTATATACCAACCAAATTGCTTAGCGGGCCATTTTTTATCGTCGATATTCATCGACTTTAACAAACGTTTGATCATTCGTAGCTGATCATCTGAGTCTAAAATTTGAAACGCTTCGGGTAAATTTGCTTCGCGGTGATGGGCACGTAAAATGCGATGTGATAAGCCATGGAAGGTACCTATCCACATACCACCAACCGGTGCTTTTAAGGTTTCTTCTACTCGCGTACGCATCTCTTTGGCGGCTTTATTAGTAAAAGTTACCGCAAAAATACTATACGCAGAGGCTTGCTCAACTTGCATTAACCAAGCAATCCGATGAACCAACACTCGTGTTTTACCAGATCCCGCGCCAGCTAATACCAGCATATTTTGCAGGGGAGCTGCAACGGCATCGCGTTGTTTGTCATTTAAGCCATCGAGTAATTGTGAAACGTCCATCGTTACGCCTTTTCAGTCAATAATGCCAGCAGTATAACAGGTGTTTTTGTTAGGCTAAATAAAATACTGTTTTTATAACCAGCTATTACTATAATCAATGTCAAAACGAGTTTGGTAAGTAATTAAAAGCAATAATAAAAATAAGCAATTTGACCTTGTTTTAGTGTTTTTCACTAATGCACTGCAGTTGTTTAATTTCAACCAATTGATTTTTAATAATTTATTATATTGGCATAAAGTGTGTAAGTAGTTATATTAGGTAATAGCATAAAATTAAATCAATAATAGAGGTTAGTATGTCAGGACAAGGCTCAGGCGGTAATGTAATCGCCGCGTTATGTAATATATTTTTCCCAGGATTGGGGCAGCTAGTGCAAGGGCGTATTCTCGCGGCGCTAATATTCGCCATTTTATTTTTTGGTGGCGCAGCATTATGGTTTTTAATTGTGCCAGGGATCATCGCGGGCATAGTCTATATTTGGGCCATTATTGACGCAGCACGCTATCGGTCGTGACGCACGAGTAAAATATTAATCAAATAGCGCTGCATGGCGCTATTTTGCTTTTAGGCGCTGTGCTTATTTGGGTATATAATTGTGCGATTAACGATTTGCAAGCGAGACGTATGGAATATCAATTTATTCGCGATCCTATTAGTGGGTTACGCATTAAAATAACCAGCGAGCATGCCTTAATTGGCCGCTGGCTAAACGAAGAAATAGGTAAAGACAAGGTGGCCATGGTGCAAGCGCTTATTGCATCAGTAAGTTCAAGCTTTGAGCCACTGAAACTGCAAGGCCAAGAAATTGATTTACTGTTAACTAAAGACGAGGCGCTATTTGAAGCGCATGCTTTACATCAAGACAGTGAAGACTTAGTTGCGTATCAAGACGACTTCTTAATGCTAGAAGAAAATGGCTTGAGCAGTGGGTGTGGTTTTGAAGATTTTGTTGATTTAATCAACTCGTGGCAAGAGTTCAGCGGCGCAAAGTAAATTGTAAATCCCGATACAATCTCTGTATTATTACCCCAACTAAAAACGACAGGAATTAATATGTCTGCCAATTTAAATAAACTAGTAGTGATGCTAGAAATGCAAAACGCTATGAATACTAAAGTACATGAGCAATGGTTTAGCCAAGGGTTCGAGTGGTATAGAGCGATTTGGGTTGAGTGTGCCGAAATGCTAGATCATTACGGTTGGAAGTGGTGGAAAAAACAAACGCCAGATACCGAACAAGTTATTTTAGAATTAGTGGATATTTTTCATTTTGGTTTGTCACTGAAAATTGATGGGGTAACTAGTTACCAAGATATCGCTAAGCAACTTGAAAATGAGTTAAGCCAACCGCAGCAAGGCGAAGACTTTAAGCAAACTCTTGAAATGCTCGCCGCGTCAGCTGTGGCTAATAAAAGCTTTAATGCGGCCGCATTTGCAGGTTGTATGGCACAAATAGGCATGGATATTGACGATTTATACCGTGGCTATGTGGGTAAAAATACGCTGAATTTTTTCCGTCAGGATCATGGTTATAAAGACGGTAGCTATATAAAAGTGTGGCACGGGCAAGAAGATAACGAACACTTAGTGGACGTGGTTAAAAGCCTAGATACCGAACATGCTGATTTTGCAAAATTAGTATACCAAGGCTTAGCACAGCGCTATCCAAAAAACTAAATAATGGTGCGGTAGTCGGTTACATTTAGGTAATCGGCTATTTCATTATGCGGTTGTTGGCTGTCAGGGTTGGCAACCGCAAGTAAATGTTCAATACCGAATTTACGCGCGGCATTAAGCACTGGCACGCTATCATCGACAAATAACGTCCGACGCTTATCAAAGCCTAAATCCCCTTGCACCTTATGCCACAAGCTTTGTTGCTCTTTACTTACTCCATACTCATGCGTAGAGATCACCCCATCTAAATAGTTATCAATGGCGGTATGTTCAAACTTCAGCAT
>NZ_JBFJHD010000178.1:0-6279 GCF_041613455.1 Pseudoalteromonas sp.
AGTTCAGCCATTTTCTGAGAGTCGTATTCGTTCATCTGACAACCCCAGGTTTTAATATGCAGCTTTTTGCTCATTGAAATATAGCCTCGTGTTCAATTCGATAGTGGCACAAAAATGTGTTTGAAACTGGATCAAGTGGTATGCGTAACTACTCGATAACCACTTAAAGGACGCGTATTTTAGCTGGATACACGTTCAAATCCAAGTATAGTTTTCATGTTTGTGGTTTCAATGCAATACAGCGTTAGTTTTCTGTTGAGTTAAGTGTATCCTTTGGCACATAACAAACTAAATACGATACAATTAATGCAGTATCAAGAAATATAAAGATGAGAGCATGACAAAAAATAACGTAATTGTTGTGGGCGCAGGTATGGTAGGTGCCGCTATGGCTATTCAATTAGCTAAGCAAGGTAACGCGGTACGTATAATAGAAAAAAAATTAATTAACCCAGCGCATGTACTTAGTGATGAGCAGGTCGATATTCGCGTATCGGCAATAAATCGTTTTTCAGAAAAGTTACTAGATGAACTTGGCGCGATGGTGTTATTAAAGCAAACGCGTTTAGCGCCATACCAACAATTAGCCGCATTTGAGCGTGGGGGCGATAATTTATTGTTTGATTGCGCCGATATTCATACTAGCCATTTAGGGCATTTAATCGAAAACAACTTAATTCAAGCCAGTCTTTGGCAGCAATTTGCTCAGCACAATATTGAAGTTATTGAACAAGCAGCCCCGATCAGCGCGATTGAGCAAAACACAGATAGCATTACCTTAGTCTATGGCGAGCAGCGTTATAGCGCCGATTTAGTTGTCGCTGCCGATGGGGGCCAATCGCAGTTGCGTACTAAAGCCAACATAGGGGTAACTGGCTGGCAGTATCAACAGCACTGCATGGGCGTACTGATAAAACTCGATGCGCCGCAACAAGTAAAAACCTGGCAACAATTTACCCCCACAGGCCCGCTGGCATTTTTACCTATGAGTGCCCCTTACGCCAATTTAATTTGGTACGACGACGCCAATACTTTACAGGCCTTTAAAGGGCTATCTGCGGCACAATTAAAAGTTAAAATTATCGATAAATTCCCGCAGCTACCGGGGGATTTTAGCGTGCAAAAACACGCCGTGTTTCCGCTAACTCGGCAACATGCTAATCGTTATTCTCAAGGCCGTTTGGTGCTAGTAGGGGATGCAGCGCATACGATTAACCCATTGGCTGGGCAGGGCGTTAATTTGGGCTTTCAGGATGTAGTGGCACTAGCAGAGACATTACACAATGCCGATGACTGTGGTTGTCCGCTAAAACTGATGCAGTACGAACGTGCTCGTCGTAAAGCTAACTTATTAATGATGACTATGATGGATGCGTGTTATTTTGGTTTTTCTAATCAAGTAGCGCCATTACAGTGGGCGCGTAGTCAATTTTTAAAACTAGCCAATAATAGCGGCCCGCTAAAAAACTGGGTATTAAAATATGCAATAAGCGGTGAGCTTAATGCAAAATAGTGTTTAATGAAGCTATTAATTGATGAAAAAGATCTAATAATGGGTCTTTTTTTATGCCAGTAAAAATAAATAGTTAAACAGCATAAAAGTAATAAATAAGTGTTGATAAATTGCAGAGGGGATTTAAAAAAGAAGAGCAAATTGGCTGGGATACCAGGATTTGAACCTGGGAATGCCAGGATCAAAACCTGGTGCCTTACCGCTTGGCGATATCCCAACTCTAAATTTGGAAGAGTTTTAGTTCTAATTAAGAACATGGTGCGGAAGGAGAGACTTGAACTCTCACATCCTAAGATACTGGAACCTAAATCCAGCGCGTCTACCAATTCCGCCACTCCCGCATCGAGCATACAGGTATTCATGTTTTGGAACCTAAATCCAGCGTCTTATTCAAGACAACTGCCAATTCCGCCACGCCTGCATTGTTCGTGTTATTAAACACTGGCTTTATATTTATACTCTTAACAGAGTTATTCTTAAGCAACTGTCTTTGGTAGAAGAAGTTGGCTGGGATACCAGGATTTGAACCTGGGAATGCCAGGATCAAAACCTGGTGCCTTACCGCTTGGCGATATCCCAACAAAGAATACATTGATAATTTTAGTTCTTATCAGAACATGGTGCGGAAGGAGAGACTTGAACTCTCACATCCTAAGATACTGGAACCTAAATCCAGCGCGTCTACCAATTCCGCCACTCCCGCATCGAGTATACAGGTATTAATGTTTTGGAACCTAAATCCAGCGTCTTATTCAAGACAACTGCCAATTCCGCCACTCCCGTATTACTTTGTGTAATAAAACACTAGGTAGTTATTTTAAACTCTTCATTGAGTGCAATTTTAACTCTTGCAGAGCCATTTCAAAGAAATGGTGGCTAAGACGGGATTTGAACCTGTGACCCCATCATTATGAGTGATGTGCTCTAACCAGCTGAGCTACTTAGCCATATTTTTTGTTAGCACTTCATCGCTGAGTGCGGGGCGTATTATGCTGATATGCCCCAAATTCGTCAACACCTTTTTTGCAAAAAAACACTTAACTTGGTTTGTTTGCAGGAAAAGTAACCTAAGCGGCTAAAAATTAGTAAAAATGCTGTTTTTTTAACTGCATAAAATACCGTTAAAGTTAAAAGTAGCAGCTTTTGCATAATGAAGCTTAATGCGGTGTTACGCGAAAAAAGTAAAGCGGGTCACTTTTCTAAGTATCAAATATAAAAAAAGGCTCGTAAAAACGAGCCTTTAAAAACAAAACCAAACTAATTTTTGCTGTTTAAGCGTTATACGTTGAACAAGAAGTTCATTACATCGCCGTCTTTCACAATATACTCTTTACCTTCTTGACGCATCTTACCCGCTTCTTTCGCACCACTTTCGCCTTTAAAGGCAATATAGTCTTCATAAGCGATGGTTTGCGCACGAATAAAGCCGCGTTCAAAGTCAGTGTGGATCTTACCTGCAGCTTGCGGTGCAGTTGCACCCACTGGAATAGTCCATGCGCGTACTTCTTTTACGCCTGCGGTAAAGTAGGTTTGTAATTGCAGTAATTCATAACCACCACGAATCACTAAATTTAGCCCTGGCTCTTCTAAACCCAGATCGGCCATAAATTCAAGCTTATCTTCTTCATCAAGCTCTGCAAGCTCAGATTCAATCGCAGCACATACTGGCACCACTACTGCATCTTCAGCTGCGGCGATTGCACGCACGCGATCAAGATAGGGGTTATTTTCAAAACCATCTTCAGCCACGTTAGCAATATACATAGTTGGCTTGATGGTTAGAAAGTTAATTGAGCTGATGGCTGCTTTTTCTTCTTTAGTTAAGTTTAAAGCACGTAATGTTAAGCCTTCATCAAGGTGTGCTTTTACTTTTTCAAGTACCGCATTTTGCTCTTTAGCGTCTTTGTCGCCACCTTTGGCTTTTTTGGCATTACGGAACATGGCTTTTTCAGCGCTGTCCATATCGGCTAACACTAACTCGGTATTAATGACGTCAATATCGTCAGCAGGGTCGATAGTACCCGCTACGTGCACAATATTTTCATCTTCAAAACAGCGCACTACGTGGCCAATTGCATCCGTTTCACGAATATTTGCTAAAAATTGGTTACCTAGGCCTTCACCCTTAGATGCGCCTTTTACTAAACCCGCAATATCCACAAATTCCATACTGGTGGTGAGTACACGTTGTGGGTTAACAATTTTTGCAAGCTCGTCAAGACGAGCATCGGGTACAGGTACTACACCCGTATTAGGCTCAATGGTACAAAAAGGAAAGTTAGCGGCTTCAATACCCGCTTTAGTAAGTGCATTGAAAAGCGTTGATTTACCTACGTTTGGCAAGCCAACGATGCCACATTTAAAACCCATAGTAAGATACCTTGTTTAGATTCGTTTAAACGGCTGAACTTATTAAGTCACTAAGGCTTAAACGAATGTAGTCTGTTTTGTGCTTTTAACACACCGTCTTTTGCAAGTATTTCCATGCAACGTACTGCTTCATCAACAGCAGCATCCATCTTTTCTTGGTCACCTTTGGCTGCTTTTCCAAGCACCCAACCGGTTACCATTTCACGATGCCCTGGATGACCCACACCAATGCGTAACCGCATGAAGTCTTTTTGATTTGCCATTTTTGCAATAATGTCTTTTAAGCCATTATGACCACCATGTCCGCCGCCTTTTTTTAATTTGGCAACGCCCGGCTCTAGGTCTAATTCATCGTGGGCAACTAAAATGTTTTGCACCGGAATTTTGAAAAAATTAGCTAAACTACCGACCGCTTTGCCACTTAAATTCATATAAGTGGTGGGGATCAATAATTTGAATTCTTGGCCTTGAATGATCACTTTACCGGTGAGGCCGTGATATTTAGGATCGTGTTTTAGAGTGCAGTTATAACGTGCAGCGAGTTGCTCTATAAACCAAGCACCTGCATTGTGGCGTGTATTTGCGTATTCGGGGCCTGGATTAGCCAGGCCCACAAGCATTTGAATCGTATTCAAGGTGCTAAAACCTTAAATATTATTCTGCAGCGTCTTCAGCTTCGTCTTCAGTAGGAGCTGCTTTGTTAGCTTTAACTGTTACGATAGACTGATCGTGATCTGCACCTTTCGCTAATTCTAGAGATGTAACACCTGCTGGAAGTTTAACGTCAGAAATGTGTAGAGAATCACCCGCTACTAAGTTTGATACGTCTACTTCAACGAAATCAGGGATTGCTTTTGGAAGACATGCAATTTCGATTTCAGTGATTTGACGAACAACAGTAGTACCTTGCTTTTCAACAACGTCTTCACCTAGGAAGTGAATAGGTACGATAGTATGTAGCTTTTGGTTAGCATCGATACGTTGGAAATCAAGGTGAGTTACCTTAGGCTTGAATGGGTGACGTTGGATATCTTTTAAGATAGTTTCAACTTTTTCACCAGCGATATCAAGAGTAAGGATGTGAGTGTAAAAACCTTCACTTTCTTGCGCTTTGATAACATCTTTATGTGCTAAAGTGATTGCTGTAGCTTCTTTGTTTGCACCGTAAACAATCGCAGGAACTTTGTCTTCGCGACGTAGGCGGCGGCTCGCACCAGTACCAGTTTGTTCGCGTAGTTCAGCGGTATAAGTATAAGTTTCGTTAGACATAATGTCTCCAATAATTTAAAAGTGTAGGGCCTTTGCGACCAAGGTCCCTAGCCAAAAGGCGCGCTATCATACCACTGCCTTGTGATAAAATATACAGCGCTTACAAAAAAAGCGCCCAAAGGCGCTTTTTAACACTCAAGTTACTTAGCTAATTAAAGTAAAACTTTAATTAGTGCTCAAACATGGCAGAGATAGATTCTTCGTTACTGATACGACGAATCGTTTCTGCAAGCATGTCAGCGAGCGTAAGTACTTTAACAATGTTAAGTGCTTTAAGCTCTTCAGACAGCGGAATTGAGTCAGTTACTATCACTTCATCAATCACTGAATTGCGTAAGTTTTCAGCGGCTTTACCCGAAAGAATAGGGTGAGTCGCATAAGCAAATACGCGTTTTGCACCGTGTTCTTTAAGTGCTTCGGCTGCTTTGCATAAGGTACCACCGGTATCAATCATGTCATCGACGATAATACAGTCACGGCCTTCAACATCACCAATAATGTGCATTACTTGAGACACGTTAGCTTGTGGGCGACGTTTATCAATAATAGCAAGATCGGTGTCGTTAAGTAGTTTTGCGATGGCACGAGCACGTACAACACCACCAATATCAGGAGATACAACCACCACGTCGTCAAAATGACGCGATTCCATATCTTCTAATAAAACTGGGCTACCAAATACGTTATCTACAGGTACATCAAAGAAGCCTTGAATTTGCTCGGCGTGTAAATCAACCGTAAGTACACGGTCAACACCCACACTTGATAAGAAATCGGCAACCACTTTAGCTGTGATAGGCACACGCGCAGAACGCACACGACGGTCTTGACGCGCATAACCAAAATAAGGAATAACGGCAGTAATACGACCGGCAGATGCACGACGTAGAGCATCAACCATCACGATAAGTTCCATTAGGTTATCGTTAGTAGGGGCACAGGTTGATTGTAAGATAAAAACATCCGAGCCACGGACATTTTCATTAATTTGAACACTGATCTCACCGTCGCTAAAACGGCCAACAACAGCATCGCCTAATTCAATATATAAACGTTTTGCAACTTTTTGAGCTAACTCAGGTGTTGCGTTACCAGCGAAGAGCTTCATGTCAGGCACGGTAGGGTTC
>NZ_JBFJHD010000179.1:0-6199 GCF_041613455.1 Pseudoalteromonas sp.
GTTATTGGTGGCGCTGCAGCGTTAGTGTATTATGCCTACCACAAACCGGTGGGCATTGATTGTAAACTTAACCGACACGATCCCAGTAGCCTAATTCACCAGCTACCACAAGCAACCCGCGTATACCCAATTGGCCGCCTAGATAAAGACTCGCGCGGCTTGCTTATTTTGACCAACGACGGTGAGCTGTGTAATCAGCTGATCCACCCGAATTTTCACCAGCCAAAGCGTTATATAGTAACAGTAGATAAGCCGATTGATGATGACTTTTGTCAAACAATGGCCGCCGGTGTGCCCGTTGATAAACACATAACGCTTGCCTGTGAGGTCGAGAAATTAGCCGAACAGCAATTTAGTATCGTATTAAAACAAGGGCTAAACAGGCAAATTCGTAAAATGGCGCACTATTGCGGTTATAAAGTAATTGATTTGTATCGCGCACAATTTAGTGATCTGGTACTCAAAGACTTAAACCTGCTCGAAGGGCAATTTATACAAATCAATAAAAGCGATATTTTAAAAGAGCTTAACGCCTAGCTCATTAGTGGCACAATAAAAGTATAGAATAAACTTGCAAAAATAGATTACAGGTGTAATCTTAATTTAAAGATTACACTTGTAGGCAATAACATGATTGAATTATCTAAAGCCGAATTTGCAGTGCTTGATGCACTTTGGCTTAATTACCCAGCTACCGCGAGTCAAATTATTGCGCGCTTAAGCGATGATACACACTGGCACGAAAAAACCATTAAAACCCTACTCGGGCGACTAGTAAAAAAAGACGCGTTGACGTTTGAAAAAGACGGTCGTCAATACATTTACACTCCTTGCATTGCTCGCGCTGATTACACCCTTAAAGAAAGTGAAAACTTTATTCAACGATTATTTAGTGGTCGTATTGCACCATTGGTGAGTGGCTTTGCCAAATCTGAGCGGCTCTCTCAACAAGATATTGATGAGCTAAAGAAAGTCATCGATGACTGGGAAAAACAGCAAAAGTAAGGGCACAACATGGTTATTCAAACGGGCTTTAATTGGTTAATTGAACAGCAGTTACTATTAAGCATGTTGTTTGGTGGTTTTATTTTACTAGAGCGATGTGCTTTAAAAGCGCTTGGCGCTGGTTTCATCTATAAAGTGGCGTGGTTATTACCCATCGCATTAGTTATTAGCAATTTACCGAATACCCTTAAACCACTGCAAAACAGTGCCATTAGCTATTATTTCATCACGCCGAAGCAAATTGTTAGCGATCAGCTTAGCATCAATTGGGCGCTATTATATGCGGTGATCACTGCCGCTTTATTGATAGCAGCTATTG
This sequence comes from Pseudoalteromonas sp., assembly GCF_041613455.1. Lineage (GTDB taxonomy): Bacteria > Pseudomonadota > Gammaproteobacteria > Enterobacterales > Alteromonadaceae > Pseudoalteromonas. The sequence goes on from NZ_JBFJHD010000179.1 coordinate 1,325, forward strand.
TTATTCATCGGCGCTTTGTGACCCGCTTACAACTCATTGAAGTCACACAGTTTACGCCAGCAATCACAATCAAGGTGACAACCTATACCAGCACTCAGGTGGCAAGCCCTATGGTAATCGGTACCTTTACTAGCAAATTAGTGCTGCCGCACAATTTTATGCAGCAATTTGATAACGCCACATTGGCACTGATTTTAGAGCACGAAAATGTGCACATTAAACGCAAAGACAACTTAATTAATGCCCTAATACTATTACCAACTATTTTGCTGTGGTTTAACCCCTTGGCATGGATGTGTTACGCAAGCATACGTCGCCTGCAAGAACTCACCTGTGATGAGCGAGTGCTCGCCAATAAAACCACACATCAACACATTTTATACAGCAAAGCCTTACTAACCTGTGCGGCAAATGTGCCTACTGGCTTAATGGCTTACTCACACTACGGAGATAAAGAAACCATGTTACAACGACTTGAAAATATCAAACACGGCGGTCGTCGCTCGCTAATCGCTAAAGGGGGGTTACTGTTGATCGCCACCAGCATGCTCAGCGGACTTGCCATTGCACAGCAACCGCAAGCAAAACTAACCACAGAGCAACACATCAAGCCTATTATGCGCATCGAGCCCGTCTACCCAAAGCAAGCCGCAGCGCAAGGTATTAGCGGTTCTGTTGTTTTAAAATACGATATCACCGCTGCCGGTAATACCACCAATGTGACGATTATTAAAGAACAGCCCGCAGCCACATTTAGTAAAGCAGCCAAACAGGCCTTGTTACAATGGCAATACCAGCCATCATCAATGGGCTATACCGATGTATTGGTTCAGTTAGATTTTGCGCTAAACAGTGAGGTGCCTAAGCATCAGCTAATTGAACGCCTTAACGTATCGCATTAAAGTTATTAAATTGTGCAAGACTACAAAGCAAGCACCCTTTTAGGCTGCTTGCTTTGCAGTTTTAACGATAAAAGCTAGAGGCTCACCACTATCATGGCGATAGCAGAGCCTAAGCCAATAAACCACACTAATGAGCGCATTATATCTAGGTTCATATAGTAAAAAATACAGTATAAAGTTCGCGCTACAATATGGGTCATTGCTAAGGTTTCTGTCATAGCATTAACACTATTACTGCCCATAACGACCGCCAGCGCAACGGCAAATACAGCTAACGATTCAAAACAATTTTGATGCGCCGCTAAAGCACGCGCACCAAAACCGGTTAACTTTGCTTGTTGCGCGCGAGGGTGTTTATTATCGTACCCGCCTAACTTCGCCATGGCGACCGCCACGGGGATTTTTGCTAAGTAAGGCATTAATACCGCTAACAGCGCACACACTACTAATGTCGTCATAAACTATCCTTTTGCAATTTCAATGACTTTTGCTTGTTTCACTACTAGGTATAACACATAAGTAGCGCTGATGAATGTTCACTATACGTTTTTGGCTATCGCGTAAATACCGCTAGACTGCTAAATTAACGCCCTGTTTGCGCGTTGTATTGTTATTATGATCTGGATTTTACTCACTATTTTTGCTGCATTTATGCAGTCATGGCGTAATGCGCTGCAAAGCCAACTTAGCACGCATGTTAGTATCGCGGGGGTCACTTTAGCGCGTTTTATTATTGCCAGCCCCATTGCCGGGCTGTATTTAATCGCGCTTTATTACTATCAAGCTGCGCCCTCACCTTCGTTTAACCCACTGTTTATTAGCTATATTGTGGGCGCCAGTATAGTGCAAATTATTGCCACCGCCCTGATGGTTAAGTTATTTAAAATGAGTAACTTTGCCATTGGTGCTGGGCTTGCGAAAAGCGAAGCACTGATGGCGGCTATCCTAGGCTTGCTGTTTTTTGGCTCTAGCTTATCGCTGCTGGGTTGGTTTGGGGTGTTTATTGGTGCAATTGCCGTATTACTATTAAGCGGCATTGCCAACGTAAAACACTTTAGCTTAAAAACCGTGTTGATCGGGCTTGCTTGTGGCACGTCATTTGCGCTGTCATCGTCTTGGATCCGCGAAGCGAGTTTAACCTCAGGGCTGAGCTTTCCTTATGCTCCGGCGTGGGTGTTATTACTGATTATTAGCCTACAAACCATGATGTTGTGTTGCTATATTGGCTTCAAGGAGCGCGCCACCTTTAGCGCCATGTATCAACATAAAACATTAACCAGTGCGGTGAGTATCTGTAGTTGTTTAGGGTCGATTGGCTGGTTTAGCGCCATGAGTTTGCAACACGTGGCTTATGTAAAAACGCTTGGCCAAGTCGAGGTATTTTTTACTATATTGATCTCGCTATTATGGCTGAAGCAACCACTCAAAACACAAGATAGCGCAGGGCTACTACTCATTGCCGTGGCCGCTATTTTAGTCATGTTACCTCACTGACGACTACAAAACGCTCAATTTAAAGCATAAAAAAACGCAGGTAATCTTACCTGCGTTGTTTATGGTTAATTAATGATTGGGGGTAATTTAATGGCTAATTTTTAGGGTGATCACCCCGCTAATAATCATTAACACTCCGGCAATGCGGCCAAACGTGGCGGCATCGTTATAAAATAAAATACCCACCACAAAGGTACCCGCTGCGCCAATACCAGTCCATACCGCGTAGGACGTGCCCATAGATATTTGCTTTTGGGCTAACCACAGCATAAAGCCACTGGCCACCATAAACGCCACAGCTATGCCAATACCTAGCCAGCGGTGTTCACTTTGTTGCGAAATTTTTAAGCCGATTGGCCAGCCAATTTCAAGTAACCCAGCAATAATTAAGTATACCCACGCCATTTTCATACTCACTTTACAAACAGGCCGGTATTTTAACCAGCCCGTTTGCGCATTAATAGTGTTTTAACGCGATTAAACGCTGACACTTTGCAGCATAGAGGCGTATAAGTCTTCACGGCGATCTTTTAAGTTACGTACCGTGCCCTCGCTGTGCAATATTTTTAATTTATCCATATCCAAATCACTAAATAGCAACATTTCAGTATTGGTGGTTGCCTCATTTAACGTGGCATCATGGGGGAATGAAAAATCAGAGGGAGTTAATACCGCTGATTGTGCAAACTGCACATCTAAGCTCTCTACTTCAGGTAAGTTACCTACTGAGCCGGCAATCACCACATAACATTCATTTTCTATGGCGCGCGCTTGAGCGCAATGACGTACTCGTAAATAACTATTTTTAGTATCGGTCCAAAATGGCACAAATAAAATTTCCAAGCCTTGCTTGGCCATGATTCTAGATAACTCTGGAAATTCAACGTCGTAACAAATTTGAATACCGACACGACCTGCATCTGTTTCAAATACCGCAATTTTATCGCCGCCTTGAATAACCCAGTCATTTTGTTCATGTGGTGTAATATGTATTTTACGTTGCTCATCTATTTTACCGCTGCGGTGACATAAATAGCTGACGTTATAAATTTTATCTCCGGCGGCCACCGGCATTGAACCCGTAATAATATTGGCGTTATATTCAATCGCCATTCGTGACATAGCATTTTTAAAGGTTTCGGTGTATTCCGCTAAATAGCGAATCGCTTCTGTTTGATTACTATGCTCAATTAAGCCCATTAACGGCGCATTAAAAAATTCTGGGAACAATATAAAGTCACTTTGATAATCAGACACAGTATCAACAAAGTACTCTACTTGCTTGAGCAGCTCCTCGACCGAAGAAACGCTGCGCATTTGCCACTGCACCGCGCCAACGCGCACAATCGATTTTACCGTGCCTATAACGGTGTCGGTCGGCTCATATAAAATATTATTCCACTCCAGTAAGGTAGCATACCCCACCGACTCTTGATCTTCTGGTAAGTACTTTTTAAGTAAACGTTTTACTTGAAAGTCATTGGCCAATTGAAAGCTCAAAATAGGATCATAAAGCTCTTTTTGGTCCACTTTGGCAATGTATTCCATGGGCGTCATTTCGTTGCTGTGATTGTAATAACGTGGAATACGCCCCCCGGCTAAAATGGCGCGTAAGTTATACTGACGGCACAATTCTTTACGGGCATCATAAAGTCTGCGCCCTAAACGCATCCCTCTATAATCTTCACTAATAGCGACATCTAAACCATACAACGCATCTCCGGCAGTATCACTAAATACGCGGTCATGACCGTCGGCTATGTCTTCATAAGTATGCGGATTTGAAAAACGGGCGTAGTCTACTTGTACACTTAATGCTAACCCCACCAACACACCGTCGTCTACTATGCCTATTTGCCCTTCAGGAAATTGATCTATGAGTCTAAAAATTGTATGGCTTGGCCAGGACCCTCCCAGATCGGGGTACGCTTGATCCATTAAGGTTTTAATTTGCGGGTATTGTTCTTTTGTTAAGTTACACATTTCAAGGTGGGTTTTTTCTACCGTCATACACAACTCCTTTGGGCATAATAAAATTCTAAGCCGAACACGAACTGGACTTAATTAAATGGGTGAATACTACAACACCAATGTCATTAAAAATATGATCATTTTGCTTGCTTCAGCAACTTACTCACCATGTTGCAGCGAACCTGAATAGCACAACTGCATATTATTCTTTGCGCATGCTAATTAAGTCACTTTTCAGCCGTCAAACTGATCACTGATTTAATGCGCTTGCTGGTGTTCATTCTTTAAGCTGCGATAAAATAGTGTAGTGACACGCTCTTTTGGTAACCAACTTGCGTATTCAAGACCAAGTTCGGCCAGTGGGTCAGCGGCTAATAGCTGCGCTAAACTGGCCTCATTTTGCATCGCCTTTAGCATAACAGCTTTGGCTTTTTGCACCAGCTTAGCATACGCTAACAACCCCGCACGATCAGTGAGCGGCCCATGTCCGGGGATCACTTGGGTGTTA
>NZ_JBFJHD010000180.1:0-6165 GCF_041613455.1 Pseudoalteromonas sp.
CCCTTTACCATGCAGTTCATCTAATAAGGCTTCAAATTCATCTTCAGTTATTTCATCATCATCCGCCGCGGCTTGAGTCGTATCAGCAACCTCGGCCTTAGCGTTTGCGGTTACCGCGCCAAAGCTGCCTACTCCGTGGAGTTCATCCAATAAACTGTCGAATTCATCATCGGTGATATCGCCGCTTAAATCGTTGCTGCTACTGATTGACGGGGGCGCAGCTGCCGGCGCTTGGCCTTTGCCGTGTAGCTCATCAAGCAAGCTTTCAAATTCGTCTTCACTGATTTCATCTATTTGGTTATCTGATGAGGTAACCGCAGGAGAATCAAATAAATCATCAAACGCAAATGGATCGTCCGCGTTGTTATCGGTGCTGTTCGCAGCGGCGCTATTATTCGCAGCAGCGCTATCAAATATATCATCAAACGCAAATGGATCGTCGGCATCATTTTCGGGCTCGCTGCTTACGGGATCACTCATTGCAGGTGCAACACTGTCAGCGGTTGTGGCAAGCTCGTCGGCTGTTGGTGGTAATCCTAACTTATGAAGCGTTTCAAGTAACTGCGGATCGGCAGGCTCAGGTTGTTCACGATTTTTTATCGTGGCAAACATTTCATTAATAGTATCAAGCGCCTGTAAAATAACATCCATTAGCTCTGAGTTGACGGAGCGTACTTTTTGACGCAGTAAGTCAAACACATTTTCAGCACCATGACAGGCATCTACCAACTCTGTCATCGCTAAAAAGCCCGCGCCGCCTTTCACGGTATGAAAGCCTCTAAAGATAGCGTTTAATAGTTCAGTATCGTCAGGGTTATTTTCTAGTTCGACTAGCTGTTCCGATAACAGCTCAAGGATTTCCCCCGCTTCTACCAGAAAGTCTTGTAAAATATCTTCATCGACTTCAAAGCTCATACAGTTACTTTCCTTTTAGAAACCTAAACTTGATAAAAGATCATCAACTTCGTCTTGATCAGATACCACATCGTTGCGCGATTCTTTATCAATAATAGGACCTTCTGGGCCTGCTAACGTCGCAGCAACGTTGGGGTTGGCTGTTTTTTGCTGTGCTACTGTATTAGCGTCATTTTCATCTTGCGCCGCAAATGCCGTTAATAAATGAATTAAACTTTCTTCGACTTCACGCACTAACTCGATAACACGGCGAATAACTTGTCCCGTTAAGTCTTGGTAGTCTTGCGCCATTAACACGTTAGTCATTAAGAGTTGTAGCTCATCGGTTTTATGATGCGAGTTATTCATAAATTTATCGATGCTGTGGCACAAACGTTTAAACTCACCCAGCTCAATTTCACGGCTCATTAAGCGATCCCAGGTGGGCTTAATATGGGCGATTTCATCGGCTAATTGCTGGGCTATTGGTAAGCTGGCTTCAACGGCATCCATGGTTTTATTGGCCGCGCTTTCTGTCATCTCGATAACATAATTAAGCCGCTTTTTAGCATCTGGAATAGCATCGGTAGTCAAATCAGTTAAACGTGTATCAAGCTCAAAGTCGGTTAACGAGTCATGTAATTGACGCGTTAATTTACCCACTTCGGCAAATAAATGCGATCGCTCTTGAGACGCTATCTCTACTAATAATTGGTCAGCGTGTTGTTGTTCACCATTTTCTAAAAAGGTCACTAACTGACGAGCTTGCTCTAAAGTAATTTGAGGCGCAGCAGCTGCTGGCATAAGCCTCTCCCCTTATTAACCTAAGCGTTCAAACACTTTTTCTAATTTAGTTTTTAATGTACCTGCGGTAAACGGCTTAACAATATAGCCATTCACTCCGGCTTGAGCGGCGGCAATAATTTGCTCTTTTTTTGCTTCTGCCGTCACCATTAATACCGGTAAATGCTTCAGCTTTTCATCCGCTCTGATTGCTTTTAGCAGATCAATCCCTTGCATGCCCGGCATATTCCAATCGGTTACTACAAAATCAAAGGCTTGATTTTGTAACATAGGCAATGCAGTTGAGCCATCATCAGCCTCTTGCACATTGGTAAACCCTAAATCACGTAATAAGTTTTTAATAATACGTCTCATTGTCGAGAAATCATCAACAACAAGTATTTTTATGTTTTTATCCAAAACATCCTCCAGTGAGGCCTGAACCTTTGTTTACTTACTTCTAATTTATCCAGTCATTGATTTTTGCTTTGAGCTTAATCATCGCCTGACCATGTATTTGACTAACACGCGACTCACTTACATCGAGTATCTGCCCTATCTCTTTTAAATTCATTTCATCGTTATAATACAAGGAAAGTACCAGCGCATCACGCTCTGGCAGAGATTTAATTGCATCGAGTAACGATGCATTAAACCGTTCATTTTTAACATTATTAAAGGGTTTGTCTAGTGCTAAATCGTGCCCTACTGGGGTAATAACATCTTCATCAATGCCTAAATCTTCAATTCCTAAAATTTTGGTAGAGTTAACATCAGTTAAAATATGATGATATTCCTCTAGCGACATTTCAAGCTTATCGGCAATTTCGCTGTCTTTGGGCTCGCGATTTAAGCTAGTTTCTAGACTGGCTATGGCTTCTATAACGAGGCGGCTTTTACGGTGTACCGAGCGTGGCGCCCAATCACCGCGACGCATTTCATCTAACATCGCACCACGAATGCGAATGCCCGCAAAGGTCTCAAAGCTGGCGCCTTTACTGGCATCAAAGTTTTTTGAGGCTTCAATTAAGCCAATCATTCCCGATTGAATTAAATCATCGAGTTGCACACTGGGTGGTAAACGAGCAATTAAGTGACAGGCTACTTTTTTAACTAATGATGCGTGCTTTTCGACAATTATATTTAGATTAATTGTTGATTGATATCCCATCGCTTTATTCACCAATCTAGTCATAATTAGCCGTTTACTAGCTTCTCAATGAAAAACTCTAAATGGCCGGAGGGTTGGTTCGGAATAGGCCATTTTTTAATTTTTGTCGCCAGGGTTTTAAAGGCAAGTGCCGCCGGAGAACTGGGGAACAATTCTACAATCACTTTTTGACGGCGGGTTGCTTTTCGCATATTTTCGTCATAAGGAACGGTCGCCACCAGTTCCATGGAAATATCTAAAAAGCGGTCGGTTACTTTTGACAGTTTAGCAAATAATTCTTGCCCTTCGCGCATGCTACGCACCATATTGGCAACAATTTTAAATTTGTATACGCCATGCTCGCGGCTTAATACTTTGATCAGCGCGTAAGCATCGGTAATAGAAGTTGGTTCATCACATACCACCACCATTACATCTTGTGCTGCGCGAGAAAAGCTTAACACCATGTCTGAAATACCGGCAGCGGTATCCACAATTAAAATGTCAAAATCACTGCTTAACTCACTAAAAGCACGAATAAGGCCGGCATGCTCTGAGGGTGTTAATTCAACCATACTTTGTGAACCAGACGTGGCGGGCACTATTTTTATTCCCGCCGGGCCTTCCACTAAAATTTCATCAAGCTCACATTCACCCGATAAAACATGTGATAAATTGCGCTCTACACGCAACCCTAACATCACATCACAGTTTGCTAAACCTAAGTCGGCATCAAGCACTAATACCCTGTTACCTTGCTGCCCTAATGCAATAGCAGTATTTAACGAGACGTTTGTTTTACCAACGCCCCCCTTACCGCCAGTCACAGCGATAACCTTCACGCCATTGTTATTATTATGTTTACTCATTTTTCGCAGGCCGCTTGCTTGATCCAATACTGTGTTAATCATACATCTCTACTGTGCTCGACGCCACTGATTGCTGGCGTGATTGTTGTGCTTTTATTCTTTTTAAATACAGTTGCTCAGCTTTTTTTACTAGTTTTTCAGCATTTGCAACACGAATATCTTCAGGGACTCGTTGCCCATTAGTAAGATACCCTATTGGCAGGCGATTTTGAATCGCAATACTAATAATCTCACCTAAACTTAATGACTCATCTAACTTAGTGAAAATACACCCACTGAGCTGAACTTTTTTAAAGTGTCTGACGGTTTCTTGTAATACGTTAATTTGCGCCGTTGCACTCAGTACCAAGTAGCTGCGAATATCAACGCGTTGGTTACGCATTAAGGTATTTAACTGCTCGGTTAAGCGCAAGTCTCGTTGGCTCATACCCGCAGTATCAATCAGCACTAAGCGCTTATTACGTAAATGGTATAGCACCTCAGCCAGCTCGTTGGCATCTTTAACTTGCTTAACGCCACAGCCAATAATCCGCCCATAGGTTGCCAGTTGTTCATAAGCACCAATTCTATAGGTATCGGTAGTAATTAACGCGACTTTATCGGCGCCATATTTTTGTGCGCCAAGCGCTGCAAGTTTAGCAACTGTGGTGGTTTTACCCACCCCGGTAGGCCCCACTAACGCATAAACCCCGCCGTGACGTAATATTTCGTTATTGGTGGTTTGCATCTGGTCTTCTACCATGCTCAGTAAAGCTTTCCAGCCTTGCTGACGTGACACATCTTCGGGTACAAAGCGGGCCATTTGTTCGGCAACGGCGTTCTCTATGCCCATGCCTTCTAAGCGGTCAATCATACAGGCGCGAGTAGGATCGCGACGTGCCATGTCTTGCTGCATTAACCCCGATACTTGGTGCTCTAATAACTGACGAATAGCGTTCATTTCTTCGCGCATTCGCAACATTTCTGCGCTGTCACTATTATTAGTGGCAGGCACATCCGCCGCGGGCGTATCTAGGTCATCAAAGCCGGCGTCTAAGTCATCAAACCCTAAGCTGTCTGCTTGTGTGTGTGGGCGCTTGCTTGCACGTTCTTCAGCGGCAAACATATTATTTGTTGGCCGAGGTTGTGCTGCTGGCTGTTGATAATGCTCAGTAGTGTCTATACCCGAGTGCGAAAACATTGAGGCAAGCTCTGCCGAGCGCGGACGTGGCGACTGGCGCTCAAGTAACGCTTGTAGGCTATCGGCGACTTTTGCTTGTGGCTCTGGCTTTGCGCGTTGTGGCGCGGGCTTCACAAAGTTGGGCTTATTTTGCGGCTCTGCATCAGCGCTGCGAGGTGCAGCAGCACTTGCGTGTGGCGCGGTGGTTTTTGGGGCTGCTTTATCATAGTCAACGGCGGCAACAATTTCGACACCGTTTGCCAGTTTTTTATTAGACATAATAACCGCATCAACACCTAGCTCATCTTTCACTTCTTTCAGTGCGGTGCGCATATCTTTAGCAAAAAAACGTTTAATCTTCATAGTTCAACCCCTTTAAAATCTTATTGTTGGCCTACTGAGCTGACAATCTTGATCTGTCTTTCGTCTGGTATCTCTTGATACGACATCACTCGCAATCCTGGAATGGTGTACTTAACAAAACGAGATAACACAGTGCGTAACATTCCTGACGTTAGCAATATCGAAGGTTCACCGGCCATTTCTTGATTTTGATGCGCTTCGTTTAATGACACTTGAAGTCGCTCTGCAAGTCCTGGCTCTATTCCGGCACCTTCGTCGCCTGCATTTTGTAATGACTGATGCAACATCTGTTCCAACTCAGGCGCCAAGGTTATGACAGGGATTTCTGACGACATACCCACCGCATCTTGAACGATTAATCGGCGTAGCGAAATACGCACGGCAGCGGTCAGTACTTCGGGGTCTTGGCTGCGTGGGCCATACTCTACTAGGGTTTGCACAATTGAGCGCATATCGCGAATGGCGACCCCTTCGTTTAATAAATTTTGCAATACTTTTACTATGGTGGTTAATGGCAGCACTTCGGGGACTAACCCTTCCACCAGTCGAGGGTGGCTTTTAGCCAACATATCTAATAAGTTTTGTACTTCTTCGTGGCCTAATAGCAAGGCTGCGCTATTGGTTAATAGCTGGCTAATATGGGCGGCCACCACGGTAGCCGAATCAACCACCGTATAACCTAGCGACTGTGCTTCATCTTTTTGCTCCGGCTTGATCCACACCGCATCTAAGCCAAATGCGGGGTCTTTGGTTTCAACCCCTTTAACAGGGCCAAACACTTGACCTGGGTTAATTGCCAGTTCGTCGCCATGCTTTAGCTCCCCTTCGCCACTGGATACGCCCATCATCGTAATGCGGTAAGCGTTCGGATCTAACTCTAAATTATCGCGAATATGCACAGGCGGCACTAAAAAGCCCAATTCTTGAGACAGTTTTTTACGCACGCC
>NZ_JBFJHD010000181.1:0-6086 GCF_041613455.1 Pseudoalteromonas sp.
ACCGCAGGTAATAACTGACTGCCCTGCATAGTCATGCCCTCTGGCATTTGAATATGCACAATCACGAAGTCGGCAACCGCTGCAGGCTCTTCGCTTTGGGTAGCAGCTGGCTCCTGCTCAACAACCTGTAAATCGTCTTCAATGGGTACTTCTGGCACACTGGTATCAATGTGTGGCTCATCCGCGGTAAAATTTAATTCACCGAGTTGCGGCTCATCTCGCTCAAAAGCAACCGGCTCTGCGGCCTCTGTGCTTGGCGCATGAGCAGGCGCGCTGTGTTGTGGTTCTACCCGCTCGCGACTAGGTGTTTCTGGGGTATCTTTTTTTCTCACTGACCATAAACCATGTATTAATAAGCCACCTATGACAAATACACTGATCACGATTAAAACCCATCTTAATTCTTCGGCCATCCCCTCACCTTTTATTATTTGATATGCCTAAAAACTGTGTATTAGTTAACGCTAATACGTTTAGTAACACTATGCGTGTGCAAGTTGCACCGCTTGTTCAATATCTACCGCCACAACACGCGACACACCCGGCTCTGCCATTGTCACACCGGTTAATCTGCCTGCCATTTCCATTGCAATTTTATTATGACTAATATAGATAAACTGCACTGATTGTGACATTTCTTCAACTAAACGGCAAAAACGCACCACATTAGCATCATCTAACGGCGCATCCACTTCATCTAGCATACAGAATGGAGCTGGATTGAGCCTGAATATTGAAAACACTAATGATAATGCGCTCAGCGCTTTTTCTCCACCACTTAACAAATGAATTGTTGAATTTTTTTTGCCCGGTGGTCGAGCCATTATACTAACACCACTTTCAAGCAAATCGTCACTGGTTAATGCTAAATACGCACTGCCGCCACCAAATACCTTGGGAAACAGCTCGCCAAAGTCGTGGTTTACCTGATCAAAAGTGGCCTTAAAGCGCGTTTTAGTTTCTAAATCTATTTTACGAATAGCCCCTTCAAGGGTACTTAATGCTTTGGTTAAGTCATCCAATTGATTATCAAGGTATTCACTTCGTGCTTTAGCCTGATCAAATTCGTCTATCGCCGCCAGGTTAACCGCACCTAGCTTTTCTAGCTGGTTAGCTATGGAGGTGAGTTGGTTTTGCGCAGCAGCTACGCTCAGTGAGTCTGGTAACTCTTCAAGCACTAATTGCAAAGTTTGTTTTAACTCTGCTAAGGGCTCCAGTGCAAGCTGGGCTTTTATTGCTACGCTTTGCTCTTCTAGGCTTAATTTTTGATGTTGTTGCTGCAGTGCCTCAAGTTCGCCTTGGGAATGCTTAAGACTTGCTTGCTTGGCGGATAATGCCTCTTTGGCGTGGGCTAACTTATCGTTTAATTGCGCCTGCTGTTGCTCACCGCTGGCGTGCTGCTGTAATAACTGTGCAATATTATCGGCTAGTTGCTGGGCAGGCTGGCGCAGCGCTTCGAGTTGTGCTTGCTGCTGTTGTGCACCGTGTAAAGCATTGCTGTACTCTTGCTCAGCATGATTGAGTTTAGTATGACTGAGCTGCCACTCACTGCGCGCCCGCTGCTCATTTAAGCTGGCTTGATGTGCCTGTGTTTTATATTGCTCTAAGCGACTGAGTGCTTCGCTGTGGTCTTTATCTGTTTGCAAGCGAGTGGTATTGGCCGCTTCAAGCTCATCACTCCCCTTTAGTCGTTGCTCATCAAGTAGAGAGTGTTGCTTTTTTTGCGCTACAAGATCCGCCTCTATTGCTGTTAACTGTTCTGTCAGCTGCTGTTGTTGTTGCTGCAATTTTTCTAGTTGTAGCTGCTGCTGAGCCACTTGCTGTTGCAGCATATCGCTACGAGTGCTTGCTACCGCTATCGTTTGTGCCAATTGATGGATGGCATCTTTAAGCGCTGTTTGCTCTGCAGCTAATTGTTTATGAGCCTGCTGATGCGTTGCAAGCACATCTTGAGCGTCTTGTAATTGCTGGTTAAGCTCAGTTAACTGCGTTGTTTTAGTGTGTAATTGCTGATGCTTTAACAATAAAGAGTTAGCGGCATTTTTATCGCCGTTTAAATGCCAGTTACGACCATGTAACGCCCCTTGTTTATCCATCACCGCAAGGTAATAGTCATCGTCTAATGCAGCTAAGCTGCCATTTTCGCTGTACGCGATACGCGCTAAATACTCGGGATACACCCCTGCCGTTATGTAGTTCGCTAAGCTCAATTGTGCCACTCGCTGCGGCGCGTTTTTGCTTGCCTGCCAGACACTATTGGGCTGTACTTTATCGCTTACGGTTAACTGCTGAAACGATTGCAACGCTTGCTCTACTATATGTTCAAAGCCAGCAGTAACAGTGAGCTGGCTCAGCAGCGTGTGGGGAGCTTCATTATCCTCTTCTAGCCCCAAAGTACTTTTAAGCCCAGCAATACTGGCTTTGAGTTCATTTACTTGTTGCGTTAATTGCTGACACTGCTGCTCGGCGGCCGTTAATTGGCTCTGTTGTTGCGCCGCAGCGGCTTGGCACTTGCTATGCGCAGTTTGTTTGTTGGCTAACTGTTGAGTTTGCGCTTGCTGAGTATGCTGTAAATCACTGAGCTGTTGCTGCAGATTGTCGGCATGTAGTGCCGCTATTTGCTCCTCAAGCTGCTCGCGTTGCTGCTTTACATGCTGCGCTGATTGGCTTAATTGCTGAATTTGGTTTGCTTGAGCAAGCTGTTTGGTATGCAGTTGCTGCTGTTGCTCATTCAGCGTTTGCCAGTTTGCTGTATGCTGTTGCTTTAATTCCCTTAAGCGTTCGGTTTTGAGGCTTAGTTCCGCTACTTGCTCTTGGCTCAGCTCGCTATTTGCTATCGCCTGCTGCAGTGTCTCGTGCTGTTGATCACACACAGTTTGCTGTTGTGTTTTAGCCGCTAGGCTTTGCGTTTCGCGCTGTTGCAGCTCAGCTAAGCTGTGTTGCAGTGTTTGCTGTTGTTGCTTAATATTAATTTGTTGTTGCTCGGCGCGAGTCAACTCAGTATGCAGTGCATGTTGCTGTTGTTGTAAATCAGCTAAACTATCTTGTTTGCCCTGCACTTGTGCCTCTAGGCTGGCAAGCACATCGTCGTGGCCTACATGAGCGCTGTGGAAAAAATTAATGTGCTCATTGAGCTCAGCTATTTGGCGGCCTTTTTCATTTTGCTGTTGGTGCAGCTTTTGCCATTTTAAAACGGCAACTTGGCCTTTCAAAACACGTTCCTGTGCTTTTAACTCACGGTATTTTTTGGCATCTTGCGACTGTACCGCCAGTTTATCGAGCTGACTTTTTAGCTCTTTACGTACATCCAGTAAACGCTCTAGGTTTTCGCGGGTACTTTTAATACGGGTTTGGGTTTCGCGGCGACGCTCCTTGTATTTAGACACCCCGGCGGCTTCTTCTAAAAACACCCGTAGCTCTTGCGGTTTGCTCTCGATTAAGCGTGAGATCATCCCTTGCTCAATAATCGCATAACTGCGCGGTCCTAAGCCTGTGCCTAAAAATATATCGGTAATATCGCGCTTTCGACATTTGCTACCATTTAGGTAGTACAACGACTGCCCATCGCGGGTCACTAAACGTTTAATGGCAATTTGGTTGCGGCTGGCAAAGGTATTTGCAAAGTCAGCTGAGTCATTATCAAAAATAAGCTCTACCGATGCTTGCGAAATCGCTTTACGGTTCGTCGAGCCATTAAAAATAACATCGGTCATGGCATCGCCACGCAGATTTTTTGCTGAGCTTTCACCAAGCACCCATCGCACAGCATCAATTACGTTAGACTTGCCACAGCCGTTAGGGCCCACTACGCAAGTCATTTGATCAGGAAAGGGAATTTTAGTGGGCTCGACAAACGATTTAAAGCCCGCCAATTTTATAGTGCTTAAGCGCATGTTATTGCTATTACCCAGTTATTATTTTTATTATTGCTTAACAATGTCATCGTTTTTAACGACAGGGTTAAGCTTGTCGTTTAAAGTTATCTAAAATAATGCCGGTCGCCATCGCCACATTAAGCGACTCCGCCGCTCCAAACGCAGGGATGGTAATTTTATTGCTTACAAGCGCAGCACAGGCTTCGCGTATACCATGTGACTCGCTGCCCATTAATAACACGCCTGAGCCATTAAACGCAGTGTAGTGCACACTATCACCTTCTAAAAAAGCGCCATAAATTGGCATATTTACAGTGGCTAAATACGCGGGTAAATCGACTTGGCTTACCGACACTCTAACAAACGAGCCCATAGTGGCACTGATTGTTTTAGGATTATACGCATCGGCGCTATCGGTGCTAGTCACTATGTGCTTAATGCCATACCAGTCGGCCACTCGAATGATGGTGCCTAAATTACCAGGATCAGATACCCCGTCGAGCGCCAGTATTAAACCGCTGGTTTGCAGCGGCGCCGCATCGGGCATAGCGACAATCGCAATCGCAGCATTATTACTTACTAAGGTACTGGCTTTGGTCAGCAGCTCTTCATCGGCCACAGTAAAGTTAACATTTTGATATTGTGCTTGATAGCTATTTATAAATGCCGCAGTGGCAAAGATATCAAGCACTTTTAATTGACTGTTTAATAACTCAAGTACATTTTTTTCACCTTGTACAAGGTATTGATTATATTGCTTGCGGTACTTTTTTTGGCCAAGTTGGCGAATAAGTTTGAGTTGGTTTTTTGAAATCATAACAGCCCCATAAAATGATACCGGCAGTATAACAGATAACCCCGCGAGTCTTGAACTTGAAAAATCAGTGGTATTTCATATAAAGTGCAATCATTAACATAATTTACTGAGCCCGTATGTCTGCTGAAATTACCTTATTGTTATTAGTGGTTACCGTAATCACGCTGGGTTATGGCTTTATATACCCGCGTTTTGCCGGTAACAGCTTGAAAAAATTGTCTATTCAAGACCTGTTCGCCACGGCGATTACGCTGTTTATTGCAGGAAATTTATATTACGGCTCAGGAGTGAAATTTAGCTGGTTGCTCTTTGAGGTAAATTGGTTTTGGTTTACGTTTTTAAGCTATTTAGTGATAGAAATACCGGTGTGTATCGCATATGCCAAAAAACATAAGATGCATTTTAGATAACCATGTAAGGCAGCAACACAGCAAAAAGCGCCCTGCGGCGCTTTTTTAACTCACTGCTCAGTATTTATTTTTTAACGCCCACAAATGCAGCAGTTCGTTAGCGATGCTCGCAGCAGCAATGGCGGTGAGTTCACTTTGATCATATGACGGTGACACTTCAACCACATCCATGCCCACCATATTAATGCCTTTTAACGCACGTAATATTTTCAGCACTTTATCCGAGCTTAACCCGCCACACACTGGCGTGCCGGTACCCGGTGCAAACGCCGGATCGAGGCAGTCAATGTCAAAGGTTAAATACACCGGTAAATCACCGACTCGTTCAAGTATTTGTGCAGCAATGTCGCTTGCGTGCAGGTCGTTCGCTTGCATCGCGTCAATCACTGCAAACTCATGCTTAGTTTGCTCAAAGTCGGTACGTATGCCTATTTGAATACTGTGATTGACGTCAATTAACCCTTCCATGGGGGCATGATAAAACATGGTGCCATGGTCGTAGCGCGACCCATTACTGTAAGTATCGGTATGCGCATCAAAGTGTACTAAGGCCATTTTACCATGTTGCTTGGCGTGTGCACGTAACAGCGGCAAAGTAACAAAGTGATCGCCGCCAAGGCCTAACAAGGTTTTACCTTGGCTGAGGATGTTACTCGCCGCGTGTTCTAGTCGAGCGGTAAAATATTCAGCGTCGCCTACGGGATACGTAAAATCTCCCGCATCGGCCACCGTTAAGCGCTCAAATAACGGAAACGTCCACGGGTATTTAGTACCTTCCCACGCTAAATGCACCGATGCACGGCGAATCGCATCGGGGCCTAAACGGGCACCTGGGCGACCCGAGGTCGCCATATCAAATGGCAAGCCCAGCACCACTACATCGGCGTCGATCGCGGTAATGTTTTGCACCATAGGACGACGTAAAAACGTCATCCCATTTGAGTATAATGAGTGATCGGGGTGATCAAACAAGGTCGACATTGC
>NZ_JBFJHD010000182.1:0-6050 GCF_041613455.1 Pseudoalteromonas sp.
CACCTGACCCCATGCCGAACTCAGTAGTGAAACGAAACAGCGCCGATGATAGTGTAGCATTTGCTATGTGAAAGTAGGACATTACCAGGCTCCAAATTAAAGAAACCCGTTGCAGCAATGTGACGGGTTTTTTGTCGTTTGTATAAAAATTAAATGCAAGGTACTAGGCGCGAGGCGATAGGAGCTAGGATACACGCAATAGCGACTACTACTTTGCATTCCTCAGCCAAATGATAGTGTCATGTTTACACTGTGACTCCTCATTGCTGTAGGCACCATACCAAGCAAGCGATCCCTTCTCTAAAGCGTAGCGTCTCTTTGTGAATACCGCTCTAAACTTATTTTACTTAAAGCGTTCAGTCGTTAGCTATCAGTATTGAAGCGTCAATCCTTTGCGTTTGCAATAAATTGCATTTAACCACTAGACGGACACACAAATGAAGCAAACTCTGTAAGCCCGAAGCCCGAAGCCCGAAGCCCGAAGCCCGAAGCCCGAAGCCCGAAGCCCGAAGCCCGAAGCCCGAAGCCCGAAGCCTGAAGCTCAAACTAGCTAGCCATAAACAAAATATAATTTTGCTTTGTAAGTGGCTTTGATTTAGGATCAAATTAGTTTAAAACCAAGAACTAATAGCCTGTGTATAGATTATTATTTACTGCCTTATCACTTTTATTGTGTTCCACTGCATCAGCAGTAGAAGTAACTGATCTTTATCAAGATAGTATAAAAGTTGACGATAAAACACGAGACACACGCTTAGCAGCAAGCCGTGTCGCCTTACTCAATGTGCTAGTTAAAGTGACTGGTGATGACACGGTTGATAAAAGTGCTTTGGCACAGCAACGTACGAAAGATATTTCTGATTATTTACTCAAGTTTGAATACGATGAAAACGTTGCAGGGCAGCTTAAACTAGTTGTGAAGTTTGAAGCTCAAAAAATTAATGCGTTAATAAAAGATCTCAATTTACCGCTATGGGGAGTGCAGCGTCCTTTAGTGGCTATATGGCTAGCCATCGAAGATAACTGGCGCAGAGAGCTGGTTACGCAAGAAAGCTACCCTCAGCTAGAGCAATTAATATACGACAAAGCCGAGCGCCGTGGTTTACCTGTGGTTGTCCCTCTGCTTGATTTACAAGACAGACGTTTAGTGGGGATCCCAGAAGTGTGGGGTAACTTTTCTGCACCGGTGGAAGAAGCATCGCAGCGCTATAGTGCTGAGCGCAGTATTACCGCAAGGATGTATAAGCAACCGGATAGCGAAAACTGGATTTTAGACTGGCGTTTTACCAATGATGAACTGTTTGAGTCAAATCGGTTAACGGGTGATAAACAGCAAATTGTTGCTCAAATGATAGACACGTTAGCTAAAGGTTTGGCCGATGAATACGCCATTGACCCTAATGCATACTATCAGCAATCTATCGCTAACTTAACACTAAAAGGGACGCAGAGCTTTGTTGATATTGAGCTGGCAAAACGTCGACTATTAAACTTAAGTGTGGTTACGCAAGCTAATATAATACGTAAAACCCCAGAGCTGGTTGAGTTTAGACTCGATCACACGGGAAGTATTAACGATCTTAAAAAAGCACTTGGGCTAGATAGCGCATTTAGAGACTATGTCGATCCAAGCGCTTTTTATCATATCGTTAATAAAAACGGGTTAGAATACCAGTGGGTTGGTGAGTAATGCACAGCGCTGAACCAATGCAAATGGCATTGCCAGTCACGTTACCAGACGATGAAACGTTTGCTTCTTACTTTGGTGGGGAAGACTCCGTCGAAGTAAACCATTTAAAAGATAGCTTTTCTAAACTCGCTAACAGTTTTCAGTACACTTATTTGTGTGGTTTGGGCGATTCAGGCAAGTCTCACTTGCTGTATGCAACTTGTATTCAAGCGCAAGAGCGTGGTTTATCAAATATGCTACTTTCTATGCGAGAAGTGATCGACTTTGGCCCATTAGTGCTCGAAAGCTTAGAAGCGCTTGATGTTTTATGTATCGATGACGTGCACTTAGTGGCTGGCGATGATGCATGGGAAAAAGCGTTATTTAACTTTTTTAACCGCTTTAATGAACCCGGTAAAATGCTGGTTGTTACCGCAGACTTACTGCCTAATATGCTCAACATTAGTTTGCCAGATCTTGAGTCGCGGCTAAAGTGGGGCACCACCTTTCAAATTCGCTCCATGAGTGATGATGACAAAGCCCAAGCGTTAGTTAAACGTGCCAATATGCGCGGTTTAGAATTAACCGATGAGTGTGCACGGTTTTTATTAACGCGTTTAAGCCGTGATATGCGTGCTTTATTAGATGTACTCGATAAATTAGATCACGCATCTATGGCGGCACAACGAAAATTAACAATTCCTTTTATTAAATCAACGCTAAAGCTGTAGTAGGTCTAGAATCTAGGGCCTGCTTTCAGTTATCATAAGCTAACTAAATTGTAATCACGTTCTGTGAAAGATCAGGTATCGAATGAACTTAGAAAATATTTTAGCGCAAGCACTTGAGGCAGTAGCCGGTGCAACTGAAATAGCGCAACTAGAAGAGATCAGGGTTAACTATCTTGGTAAAAAAGGCGAGATCACCAGCTTACTTAAAACGTTAGGCAAAATAGCGCCAGAAGAACGTAAAGAAGCCGGTCAAGTTATAAACCAAGCAAAACAAGATGTACAAGCCGCGATAAACGACAAGCGTGAATTATTAGCCAGTAAAGCACTTGAAGAAAAGCTGGCTGCAGAAACAATCGATGTAACCCTGCCAGGACGTGTTATGCCTTCAGGCGGTTTACACCCCGTTACGCGAACTATTGAACGCATTGAGAGCTTTTTTGGTGAATTAGGCTTTGCGGTTAAATCAGGCCCTGAAGTGGAAGATGATTTTCATAACTTTGACGCGTTAAATATTCCAGAGCATCATCCAGCACGAGCGGATCACGATACCTTTTACTTTAACCCTAAATTAGTACTGCGTACTCAAACCAGTGGCGTGCAAATTCGTACTATGGAAGTAGAGCAGCCGCCGCTACGCATTATTTCGCCAGGACGTGTATACCGTAACGATTACGATCAAACACACACCCCTATGTTCCATCAGGTGGAAGGGCTAATGGTCGACACCGATGTGAGCTTTACTGAGCTTAAAGGTATTTTACACGACTTTTTACGCAACTTTTTTGAAGAAGACATGGAAATCCGTTTCCGTCCTTCATTCTTCCCATTTACAGAACCTTCAGCGGAAGTGGATGTAATGGGTAAAGACGGTAAATGGTTAGAAGTATTAGGCTGCGGTATGGTGCATCCAAATGTACTTAAGTCTGTGGGCATTGACCCTGAAAAATACACTGGTTTTGCATTTGGCATGGGTGTAGAGCGTTTAACTATGTTGCGCTATGGCGTAAACGACTTACGTGCATTTTTTGAAAATGACTTAAAATTCCTAAACCAGTTCCGTTAAGAGTGAAATAATACAATGAAATTTAGTGAAAAATGGTTAAGAGAGTGGGTTAATCCTGCCATTAATACGCAAGCTCTTTCGGAACAGCTTTCGATGGCTGGTCTTGAAGTAGATGGCGTTACACCAGCGGCAGCGAAGTTCAATGGCGTGTTGGTTGGTGAAGTGGTTGAGTGTGGCCAACACCCCGATGCAGATAAACTGCGCGTTACCAAAATTAATGTTGGTGGTGATGAGTTACTTGATATCGTATGTGGTGCACCCAATTGTCGCCAAGGTATCAAAGTAGCGGTTGCTACCGTTGGTGCAGTACTACCGGGTGACTTTAAAATTAAAAAAGCCAAGTTACGTGGTCAACCTTCGCACGGCATGTTGTGTGCTTTTGATGAGCTAGGTATTAGCGAAGAAGGCGATGGCATTATGGAACTGCCATTAGATGCGCCCGTTGGTACTGATTTACGCGAATACTTAGGTCTCGACGACAACATTATTGATGTCGATTTAACCCCTAACCGTGGCGATTGCTTAGGTATAAAAGGGCTAGCACGCGAAGTGGGTGTGTTAAACAGCATTGATGTTAAGGTGTTAGATATTCCAGCTGTTACAGCTACAATCGACGATAAAGTTTCGGTTGAACTCGTTAATGCGGATGCGTGCCCACGCTATTTAGCGCGCGTGATCAAAGGGATCAACCTTGATACAGCGACCCCATTATGGATGGTTGAAAAGCTGCGTCGCAGTGGTGTACGTTCAATTGATCCGGTTGTTGATGTAACGAACTATGTGTTACTTGAACTGGGTCACCCAATGCATGCATTTGATTTAAATGCGATTGAAGGTGGCATAAAAGTACGCAGTGCACACGCGGGTGAAGAGTTAGTTTTACTTGATGGTAATACCGCAAAATTAAATGACTCAACCTTAGTGATAGCCGATCATAATAAAGCATTGGCAATGGCGGGTATTTTTGGCGGTGAACAATCAAGCGTGACAGAAAAAACCAGCGATATCTTACTTGAAAGTGCGTTTTTTAATCAAATAGCGATAGCCGGCCAAGCGCGTAGTTACGGGTTACACACCGATGCTTCACACCGCTATGAGCGTGGCGTTGACTTTAATTTACAACACGATGCGATGGAGCGTGCTACCGCATTACTGCTGGAAATCGTAGGCGGTGAAGCTGGCCCTGTAGTCGAAGCTGTTGCGGCTGATAAACTGCCTAAAGTAACTGAAGTACGTTTACGCCGTAGCCGATTAGACCGTGTGATTGGTCATCATATTGAAGATGACAAAGTTACCGATATTTTAACTCGCTTAGGTTTTGACGTAACAGTTGCAAACGACTGCTGGAGTGCAGATGTACCTAGCTACCGCTTTGATGTACGTATTGAAGAAGATCTGATTGAAGAAGTTGCGCGCGTATATGGATACAACAGTATTCCAAATGTTGCACCGACCGCCAAACTTAAAATGACTACGCATAACGAAGCCACTATTGCGCTAAGTAAATTCCGTAATACCTTAGTAACGCGTGGTTACCAAGAAGCGATTACTTACAGCTTTGTTGACCCTAAAGCACAAGCACTATTACACCCAACGACTGAGCCATTGGTATTACCGCATCCAATTTCGATTGATATGTCGGCTATGCGTGTCAGCTTAATGCCGGGGTTACTAGCGTCT
This sequence comes from Pseudoalteromonas sp., assembly GCF_041613455.1. Classification (GTDB taxonomy): domain Bacteria; phylum Pseudomonadota; class Gammaproteobacteria; order Enterobacterales; family Alteromonadaceae; genus Pseudoalteromonas. The sequence continues at coordinate 5,144 of NZ_JBFJHD010000182.1, forward strand.
GTGGCGTATAACCAAAACCGCCAACAACCACGTATTCGTTTATTTGAGCATGGCCTTAAGTTTTTAAGTGACGACCAAGCTGAAAATGGGGTTAACCAAGTACCTGTTATTGGTGGGGTTATTACCGGTTTAGCACATGGCGAACATTGGATTGAAGAAAAGCGTGCAGTCGACTTTTACGATGTAAAAGGCGATGTTGAAGCGCTGTTAGCGATCACCAATGATGTGAGCCGCTTTGAAATTAAAGCTGAGCAATCAGACGGTCTTCATCCAGGTCAATCGGCAGTCATTTATGTTGCCGGTAAAAAAGTCGGATTCTTTGGTGCATTGCATCCTCAAGTACAAAAGTCGTTAGATATCAACAACGCTACATTTGTATTTGAAATTGAAATGTCGGCAATCGAAAACAGAAATTTACCGCAAGTGATCGGCGTGTCTAAATTCCCGTCAAATCGCCGCGACATCGCGATTTTAGTACAAGAGAGCGTTAATATTGGCGATATTTTGGCGGTGATCGAAAAAGTTGGCGGAAATCAATTAGTTGACCTAAACTTATTCGATGTGTATAAGGGCAAAGGAATTGAGCCAAATTATAAGAGTTTGGCGATTGCTCTAACACTGCAAGCGGTTGATAGAACACTCGAAGAGAAATATATCAATCTAGTAGTTGATAACGTGGTGGCCGCACTGGCCGAACAGTTTAATGCATCGTTGAGGGACTAGATATGGCGCTTACTAAAGCCGACATAGCTGAACACCTATTTGAAAAGCTCGGGATCAATAAAAAAGATGCCAAAGATTTAGTGGAAGCGTTTTTTGAAGAAATCCGCTCAGCGCTAGAAAAAGGCGAGCAGATCAAGCTCTCTGGATTTGGTAACTTTGATCTTCGAGATAAAAAAGAAAGACC
>NZ_JBFJHD010000183.1:0-6006 GCF_041613455.1 Pseudoalteromonas sp.
TACACCGGTTCTAATGGTGGTTAAAAAGCCCCAATCGGCGTAAAAATCGATATCGGCTTGATAATAGCTTTCTTCTAGCTCGCTGCGCACAAAGCTTGAATTTGAAGAGCCTGCATCGCGCCCACCGCCTACGCCGCTGAGTAAATTAGCCAGTGTATTTGGATCTATATTGAGGGTTACATCGTTTTTACCTAGCTGCCAGCCAGCGTGTTGTGCGGCATTTTCGATAGTTGCTGCCTGTTCGCCTGCGTTTGAGCTTTTATAAGCGGCTTCCCAGCTTTCTTTCGGGCCGCCTTTTGCACGAGTATTGCCCGCAACAAAGCGCGCGTTAAAATCATCGCCTTGGTAACTTAAATTAACATCAAAGCTATTTGAACTTGACTCTTCACGAACATAACTGCCGCGCATCCACGGAAACTGCATGTCACCTTGTACACCACTCGCTGCGGCATCAAACTGCATACCATTAATAATCGTGCCCGACTCATCCAAATTCACATCGGTTAAAAAGTCTGGGTTTAACGACCACTCTGGCATATCAATAACCGACTCAGTGCGGTTTTGCCCCAGCGTAAAACCAAAATAGTTTAAGCCTATTTCTACACGATTAGTTGGTCGCCACTGAGTACTAAACTGTATGCCTTCGCGTTCGCGTTTTTCATTAAGTACCGAGCCGCGCACCACTTGTGGAAACCACACACCATCGTAATTATTACCATTGGCATCGGTAATGGTATCCCAACTATTATTGTTATTGACCACATTACCATTTACATCAACCGGTTGGCCATCGCCGGTGTAGCGCCACACATTGGCATCGGTGCCACCCGAGAGGGTACGGTTAGTACGCTCTTGGTGAGTATAACCCACTAAAAAGCCAAGCGTTTCTGCATCGTTTTTCCAAGAATATAAACCAGTTAGTTGTGGCTCACTGTGTTGCGTTACGTCACTGTACGTCCCTTCAATATTTAGCACGCCAGAGTGTGCCTCCATGCTGAGCGGCTTGCGGCTATGCATTAATACGGTGCCGCCGACACCGCCTTCATCTAAACGCGCTTCAGGTGATTTATATACCTCAACACTGGCTATCATGGCTGAAGGGAGTAGCGTGTAATCAAATGAGCGCGAAGGCTCACCCGGTGATGAGGCAATAAAATTACCGTTAAGCTGCGTAAAAGTAAGCGCAGACGACAAACCGCGAATACTCACCGCTGCGCCCTCACCGCCATCCCGCGCTATCATCACCCCCGGTACGCGTTGCAGCGAATCGGCGACATTTTTATCGGGAAACTTACCTATGTCTTCTGCCGTTATAGCATCGACCACCGAGCTAGACAGACGTTTGATATCGAGGTTTTCTGCCATACTGGCGCGCATACCGCGTACTTCGATAACTTCAATATCGGCCTTGTTCTTCGTTTCAGCTAATTGTGGTGCTGCATATGCGCTACCTATGGCAGCTAAAACAGATAAACACAGCGCTGATTTTATAAATGTTAATGCTGGTAGTGAACAGGGGCGATTATTGCAAGTACTCATGACAGTGTGCGGTTCCGTTTTATGCGCTTTTGATACTTAGCGGCAGGGCTATCAATAAAGGTCAATAGCGGGTCAAAAATTGCTGCTAAGTCTACAGCGCCAAACTTAATGGCCGATTAATAAAATCGATAACTTACTGAATACCTTATGTAAATAACAAAGTGTAACAATGTTTAACGTTATTTTTAAAAAAGCCGGTAAAACTTTTACCGGCTTGACGTTGCATACTATGTACTAAGTTGGTTGTTTACTTGGTTGGCTTACTTGGCAGTGGGCCAAGGATCTCAGTCATTAATGACGCAGGCGGTAAACCCATTTGCATTTTTACCGCGCCATTAGCATCGTGATAAAAAGTAGCGGGGGTTGCTCTGGCACCAACACTCATCATTATTTGATGGTTTTTCATTAATTGCGCATTTATCTGCTCAGGGGGATTTTTTAGCGGCTGTAATGTACGCGCTAAATTATCGTTTTCAAACTTTTTTAACACTTCTTCAGGGTTGCTTGCACTCATAATAGCCGCCGCTTTGCCTAAGCTGTCGGCTTTTAAAATACCCACTAAAATATGGCGTATTTGTACCTCACCCGCATCCACCCAAGGACGCGCATTTTGCCAAAACTGTCTGCAGTAAGGGCAATTGGGATCGGTGAAGGTATAAATTACTCGCTTTGCCTTGGCTGAACCATCGACTATCCAATGGCTACTCTCTAATGTTTGCCAGTCTTTTTGCGCTTTAGGGCCTGTAGCGTAGTCGTTTGCCGCTTGCTCTCCTACATTATTACCATTGGCGTCAAGCATAGGGCCAGTAAGTAAATATTGCCCATCAGCGGTGATATATAAGGTAATAACTTGGCCTTTAAAGTCGGCAACATAGCCTTTCATGTTGGCAGGCGCTGCAAACTCGCTGACTATTTCGCCGCCTTGCTCAGTAACTAACTTAAGGGGTGCTGGCAGTGCTTTTTGTTGAGCCAATATGGGCGAGGTAAACGCAAGTAATGGCAGTAAATAAATTAACTTCATGAGGCATCCTTATTGTGCAGACTGTTGATTTATAGCTTGCATGTAATAACGCAAACTCGCGTGTGAGAGCTCTCCCATGTGACTGGTTACTAATTTGCCATCACTGCTATAAAAAAGCGTGGTTGGTAGCCCAGCAGCTCCGGATTCACGACTTACATTACTGTTTTGATCAAAAAACACATTTTGTAAGTCGAGCTGCTCAGCATTGATAAATTTTTGTACCGTAAATAAGTCCTCTCCTTGGTTAACAAAAACAAAGGCAATATTAGGATTATTTTTTTGCGCAGCCTGTAATACCGGCATTTCTTTACGGCACGGCGGGCACCACGACGCCCAAAAGTTAATAACCACAGGTTTGCCTTTAAATGACTGTAAATCAACCTCTTTACCACGCAGGTTATATACCGCAGATTGTGGCAGCTCAACCCCAGCTTTATAAATAGAGGCTGCAAAGGTAGGCACCATAATAGTAAACAGCGCGACAATAGCCGCGATAAAATAGGTTTTCAGTACTGCTTTTTTGCCTCGCGCATACAGCGCCAACACAAGCACACCCGCCACCCAGCCATAAGAAGGGATAAAGCCGCCATCACTGATATTAATAAGTTGCCACCAGTTTTCTTGATACGCATCCCACATAGTCAAAACAAATAGTAATCGCGCAACAATAAAGCCCACTACAAACGCTTTAAATACCGTGTCTAAAATTGCTTTTTGCTGTGGTTGCTTACGAGTTTGTAAATAAGTAAGCCCCCAAAATACGCCTAAGCCTAATAAAATAATAAGCTGCGAAATGGCAATAACAAACGGCCCGAATGAAATACTTAACATAGCTATAAATCTTCTTTAAATACGGTTAGCCGCTATAGTATACAAATCGTTAATTAAGCCAATATTAAGAGCAAAAATTAATAGTAAATAAGCACATAGCAGTTACTTAACCTGAACTATGGTTAAGAGATTTACTAACGTATTGAATCAGAGTTATATTTAAATTTATTTTCTCTAGCCAGAGATTTTCAGTGAAAACAAGGCCAATTTACGCGTCAATAGCTGGCCTATTGCAAGTAAATTCAACGCAGTTAGCGCTGAAAATAGCTGCTTGAGATAGATTTATTATCCAAAGCTCAGGTTACTTAACCAATGGAAACAGGTATTCTAGCTAGGGTGTTTTAAACAGAGTAGCGAGTATGTTTGTATTGTTAGTAGAAGATGACGAAGTAATAGCCGATGCTATTTGTACTTACTTAACCCACCAAGGGCTAGCCGTTGAGCACGTTAGTACCCTGAGTGCAGCTACTACTTATATGCAATCGAGCAATTTTGATTTATGCATTCTTGATTTAAACCTACCCGATGGTAATGGTATTAACTGGTTAAGCTGGCTGCGTGACAACCGTTTTTCGCTCCCCGTGCTTATTCTTACCGCCAGCAATACCATAGATGACAAAGTTATTGGATTAAAAAAAGGCGCCGACGACTACCTGGTAAAACCTTTTGATTTAAGAGAGTTATTAGCGCGACTGTTAAGCTTAAAGCGCCGTGCAAGTGATAGGCTCAGCAATACAATTACTCACGGTGCACTGCAATACGATTTAGAGCAACATAAAGCATTACTCAATGGCACGCTTGTTTGCTTGTCGCGTAATGAGGACTTGTTACTGCAAACTTTTTTAAATAGTCCGCAACAAATTTTAACCCAAAGCCAGTTAAAAAATGTACTTTATGGCGTGTGCGATGATGTAGCGAGTAACGCACTTAACGTACATATTTTTAATTTACGTAAAAAGCTAGGCGCACCGGCAATAGAAACCATACGTGGCCTAGGCTTTAGATTAGGCACAATAGAGGTTAGCCACTAATGAGCTTGCGTTTACGGTTAACGGTATTGGTTGCAGCGGTATTTTTAGGCTTTTGGCTTATCGCCAGCGTATGGATGATATCGGGGTTAAATAATAAGTTAGCGGTTAACTTTGATCAGCGCCTACGCTCAACCGCGTTTATGTTAGGTAACATTTTAGCCCATGTACCCAAAGATGCGCTCAGTAAAAGCCTCCCTGATATTATAAATGCCAGCGGGGTAAACACTGAAAAAGGCCTAACCTGTCAAATTAGCTCCTTGCAAGGCAGTATCATTGCCAGCAGTAATAGTCAATCGTTTCCCAATCAACCTACCCTAAACCAAGGTTTTAGTTATTTAAGCTCTGAGCAAGCGCAGTGGCGTACATTCACCTTAATTACTGCGCAATATAAAATTACCATTGCCGATAAGGTGGCCGAGCGCGATATGCTCTATCACGACTTGCTCATTAGCATACTCATTCCACCTGCGTTAGCTATTTTTGTTGCCCTCGTATTACTTTGGTTTGCCATAGGCACAGGAATACGGCCAATAAAGTTATTAATACATGCGCTTGAAAAACGCGGCAGTCACGACTTAGAGCCGATACAGTTAAACCAGCCTTTAAAAGAACTGCAACCGCTTATAACTAGCCAAAATGCCTTAATGGCACGCTTAGCAAAAGGGATCAGCCGCGAAAAACACTTTACCAGTAATGCCGCGCATGAGCTAAGAACCCCACTAGCCGGCATTTTAGCGCAAATACAATTAGCAGAGCTTACGCAAGATGCCACCCAACAAAAAGCACTAGGGCAAGCTAAAAAAAGTGCGCATAGATTAAATACCATTTTAGACAACCTACTGGTATTGGCCCATGTAGATGCCGACACGCCGCTAAACACTACAGAGCCTTGGGAACTTGAGTCGTTAATTACTACTGTGGTAACAGAATCAAACAACAATAGCGCCCGCTTAACCTATAGCATAACAGCAAGCCAGCCAGTGTACTGTATTCCCAGTGCCATGTTCACTATAGTGTGTCGTAATTTACTTGATAACGCATTTAAGTACAGCAAAGCGAATACACCAGTCATTTTAGCCGCTAATTTAACAGCCACAGCACTAAAAATAACCATTAGTAACCACGCCTATATTAACCAAGCTGACTTAGTAAATATGGCAACTCGTTTTTGGCGTAAAGGCGCAGCAAACGGCGCTGGGCTTGGCCTATCAATTGTGGCCAGCATCGCCGAAAAGTACCAAGGTTCGCTCACTCTTAAAAATAATAATGCGTTATTTATTGCCGAATTTACCGTGCCCGTTAAGGTAAATAACTAAGTTACGAAGTAACCTGATGTAACAACCTTCCTTTTACTGCATGTTTTTTTTAAGCTAATAGCTGTTTTATTAAAATATGCTGAGCACTTGCTAATACATGCTCAGCAACCCGCACACTATCTCGCGCTAAGTACTAGCTGCGGCCAATATTATTAATAAATCAGCGTTGCCCTGCACAACATTTATTTACTTAACAACTACAACACCAACAATTAATTCACCCCATTTACCTTGTATTGCTAGATTTAGAAAATAACAACTGGTATAA
>NZ_JBFJHD010000184.1:0-6004 GCF_041613455.1 Pseudoalteromonas sp.
AATTGACCATTGTGCGCATAGGTGATTTCGCGCCCCCACAACTCACGAGTAAACGGGTGAGTATTTTCAAGGCATACTCGGCCGCGATTACCTTGGCGAATATGGCTGATCACCGACACGCTTTTGATAGGGTACGCTTTAACAAACTTGGCAATTTCCGATTGATAACTTGGTTCAGGATCTTTAAAGGTTCTACAGCCTTTGCCTTCATAAAAGGTAATACCCCAACCATCTTTATGCGGCCCCGTATTACCACCGCGCTCTAACAATCCAGAAAAACTAAAACAAATATCGGTCGGTACGTTGGCTGACATGCCAAGTAATTCACACATTAATAAAATAACCTTAAAAAACCGTACATTAAAATAAATAGCGTTATATTTTTGTATTCAGCGTACACTCAATGCGCGCTGCCAATAACACTCATATTTACTTAAAAAATGATATTTTACTAGCCGATTTAATTTATTTTTGTGCGTAACAGCACGCTGATTAAATTTCAATCCACAACACTGGCGCGTGTTACGGCTAAATTAGCGCAAACAAGCCACTTAATAAGTACATTTTAACTATACTTTAACTCTGTAAGGTACTTGAAAGTTAGCTTAACTAGCGCTACTCTAACCAAGGTGGTCTGACCTCTATTAAGGAATTAGCAATGACACTCATATTTACACTCGGTTTAATCGCACTGCTTAGTGCAGCGATTTACCACAGAGCGAGTTGGAACACGGTACTTGGTGTTTCTGCCGCAACATTATTAATTGGTACTTTTGCCGGTGCCTTTGGTTTAATTAGCTGGGTGATTTTTTTAATCATCGCAGTGCCTCTTGCTGTCACTGGTATTCGCCAGCAATATATTATCAAGCCTATTTTTACGACCTTTAAAAAAATAACGCCGAGCATGTCTGATACCGAAAAGTCAGCCATCGATGCAGGCACTACTTGGTGGGAGGCAGACTTATTTTGTGGTAATCCTGATTGGAATAAACTGCACCAATACCCGCAACCTAAACTTACCATTGAAGAGCAAGCCTTTATTGATGGCCCTGTTGAAGTTGTGTGTAGCATGCTGGATGATTGGGAAGCCACGCATGAACTCACGGATCTTCCACAAGATGTATGGCAATACCTAAAAGATAATAAATTCTTTGCCATGATCATTAAAAAAGAATACGGCGGGTTACAATTTTCGGCATTTGCCCAATCGTGTGTACTGCAAAAACTAACCAGTAAATCAACCTTACTGTCGTCAATTGTGGGTGTACCTAACTCTTTGGGCCCCGGTGAATTATTACAGCACTATGGTACCAAAGAGCAAAAAGATCATTACTTACCTCGTCTTGCCAGTGGCCAAGAAATCCCTTGTTTTGCATTAACCTCACCAGAAGCAGGCTCTGATGCCAGCTCAATTCCAGATTACGGTGTGGTATGTAAAGGCCAGTGGAATGGTGAAGAAGTGCTGGGTATTAGCCTTACCTGGAACAAGCGTTATATTACTCTTGCGCCGGTGGCGACTGTGCTCGGCCTTGCCTTTAAACTACAAGATCCCGATGGCTTGCTAAGTGACAACAAAGAGCCTGGTATCACCTGTGCACTTATTCCAACAGATACCCCTGGGGTTGAAATTGGCCGTCGCCATTTCCCGCTTAATGTACCGTTTCAAAATGGCCCTACGCAGGGTAAAGATATTTTCGTCCCGCTTGATTACATTATTGGTGGACCTGATATGGCAGGTCAAGGCTGGCGCATGCTGGTTGAGTGTTTATCGGTGGGCCGCGCAATTACCTTGCCGTCAAACTCAGCCGGTGGCATTAAAATGATTGCCACTGCAACCGGTGCATACAGTCGTATTCGCCGCCAGTTCCGTTTACCTATTGGTAAAATGGAAGGCGTAGAAGAGTCACTCGCTAAGCTTGCTGGTTACGCCTACAGCTCAGATGCGGCAGTAAGTATGTCGACCGGTGCGGTTGATTTAGGCGAAAAGCCTTCGGTGGTGTCGGCGATTATTAAATACCATCTCACCGAACAAATGCGCGACTCAACCCTGCACGCTATGGATGTACTTGGTGGTAAAGGTATCATGCTTGGGCCAAATAACTACTTAGGCCGAGGCTATCAGGGAGCACCTATTGCCATTACCGTTGAAGGTGCCAACATCTTGACCCGTAATATGATCATTTATGGTCAAGGTGCTATTCGCTGTCATCCTTTTGTACTTACCGAATTAGGTGCGTGTGAAATTGAAGACCGTGAAGAAGCGTTAAACGTATTTGATAAAGCACTTACCGGTCACATTGGCTTTACCCTGTCTAACTTGGTACGTACTAAGTGGCTGGCGCTAACTGGCGCACGCTTTACTAGTGTACCGTACAAAGACGAAACGGCTGAGTTTTACCGTATCGCCTCACGCTTTAGTGCCTCATTGGCATTAATGTCTGACATTAGCATGGCGGTATTTGGTGGCTCACTAAAACGTAAAGAACGTATTTCTGCGCGTTTAGGTGACTTACTAAGCTACCTTTACTTAGTGTCTGCAACACTGAAACGTTATAATGATGAAGGGCGTAAAAAAGAAGACTTCCCACTGGTTCAGTGGAGCTGTCAAGATCACCTTTATCACTGTCAACGTGCACTTGCCGATTTAATTAATAACATGCCGTCAGCACCACTGCGTGGCGTATTAAAGGTCTTGTTATTCCCGTTTGGCCGTCCGGTGCGTAAACCTACTGACAAACTTGAGCATAAACTAGCGCAAATACTGCAAGTACCTAGCGAAACGCGTAATCGTTTAGCAAGCTATGTTTACTTAACCAATGAGCCACTTAACTTAGTCGGTCGTCAAGAGCAAACGCTGAAGGATGTGCTTGAAGTTGAGCCATTATTTGACCGTGTTTGTAAAGAAACAGGTCAAAAGCTGCCGTTCTTCCAACTTGATAAAGTAGCGAAAATGGGCTTAGAGGCAGGTATTTTAAGCCAAGCAGAAGCCGATAAACTCGCGGCAGTTGAACAGGCACGTTTAGATGTTATTAACGTAGACGACTTTGATCCTGCCGATTTACTGGCCGGTAAAGCAGCACGTAATAGTAAAGCAAAAGCGAAAGCCAAAAAAAGCACTGCCGCTTAATTTGCTCTAAACCACTCATTTAACATGGTAAAAGCCAGCATATTTTATGCTGGCTTTTTTATTTGTAAAAGTTAAGCGCTCTGTTATTTAGCAAAGATTCTGGCGGCAACGAACGCTACCATGTTTATGTGCGCGAAGTGGATGGCACAATAAAAGATTTAACAGCTGGTGAGCAAACCCACGCTTATTTTAGCGCTGTTACTTCCGATGGCAGCCATTTTTTATTACCAGTAATCAGCGTGATGCTAAATTCATGGATTTATACCGGGTTGATAGCACAAGCTATAAAAAACCTTAGTGTATAAAAATACCCAGGGCTTAAATGTCGGGGCGATCAGCCCCGATGGCCGCTATATTGCCCTATCAAAAAACAATAGCAATAAAGACAGCGACACCTTCATAGTGGATACCGATGCAAAAACGCAACAGCCGCAATTAATTACGCAACATGACACACCCGCACAATACACCCCTGAAACCTTCTCTACCGACAGCAAATATTTATACTACTCTACAGACGCTAAGGGCGAATTTTCGCAAGTATGGCGCTATGAGATAGCCACAGCTGAACATAGCCCCGCATTAAAAGACGAGTGGGATGTGAGTTTCATCTATTTTTCTCAATCAGGCCGTTACCAAGTAAGCGCTGTAAATGCTGATGCCAGCACGAAAGTTACGGTAACAGACACACAAAGCGGCAAAGACATTGCGATGCCTACACTTCCTGCGGGTAATTTACGCTCGGTAAACTTCTCTGCCGATGAACAAATGATGTCATTTTATTTAAACTCTGATACCTCACCCAGTAACTTATTTGTATGGCAAGTGGGTAGTAATAACGCCAAACAACTTACCAGCACCTTAAATACAGAGATCAATCAAAGCGATTTAGTGGCCAGCACTATCGTGCGCTTTAAAAGTTTTGATGGTTTAGAAATACCAGGAGTGTTATACAAACCAAAACAAGCTAGCAGCATCAATAAAGTCCCTGCGTTAATATGGGTTCACGGTGGCCCAGGTGGCCAAAGTCGCACTGGCTATAATGCCATGCTGCAACATTTAGTTAATCATGGCTACGCTGTGTTTGCGGTAAATAATCGGGGGAGTTCTGGCTATGGAAAAACATTTTTCCACTTAGATGATAAAAAGCATGGTAGCGATGACTTACAAGACATTGTTTACGGCAAAAACCACTTACAAACACTCGACTGGGTTGATGCAGATAAAATAAGCATTATGGGGGGCAGCTACGGTGGCTTTATGACAGCCGCCGCCCTTGCCTTTGAGCCTGAAGAATTCAAGGTGGGTAATAATATTTTTTGTGTAACTAATTGGGTAGGCACCCTTAACTCAATTCCACCATGGTGGGAGAGCTTTAAAAAGTCGCTGTACGACGAAATGGGCGATCCGGCCACCGATGCTGAGCGTCATCGTGCAATCTCACCGCTATTCCACGCCCACAATATTACTAAGCCACTGATGGTTATTCAGGGCGCGAACGATCCTCGAGTATTACAAGTAGAAAGCGATGAGCTCGTGGCTGCGGTGAAAGCCAATGGCGTGCCAGTAGAATATGTACTGTTTGACGATGAAGGTCATGGCTTTACTAAAAAAGTAAACCGCATCAGTGCATCAAACGCGTATTTAAACTTTTTAGATACTTACTTAAAAGGGTCACTTGGCCCACAAGGGTAATTGTAAGCCAATTTATATTAAAGCCTGCTACGTTTTTGTACGCTGGCTCTTTTTATTGTTTGGTTAATCTAGGTTCCAGTAAAGCTAGCGCCAGACCAAATACAGCAGCCAAAATACCTAAAAACTCAAACCAACTATTGCCTGCATGTGGTATGGTCCGCGAGAGTTCATTTGCATTATAAAGTCGTTTACCTCCTTCGACTTCTTCAACAAATGATTCACCGGTATACTCATCCATTAGCTTAAAGCTTGGTACCCTTCTGGCTAGTATTTCCCGATTTTTTTCCTCTCTTTTCTCGCGGTTTGACTCAATAATAAAATTACTCCAATGAGTAAAAATATTTAGAGGTTCATTTGTTTTTATCACACCTAGTGATTTGTATTCGTAAAATCGCTCATTAAACACATAATTTTTATGTCCTGCATAAAATAATGCACAGCCAAAAGCAATCAAAAACATAGCGAGGTATATAATTTTTCGCTGTGCGGCTGAGCTATTTACAGCTTTACTTTTAAACCACAATTCTACATCGGGTATTTGCATGAGCCTTGTTTTGTCGTGGCTGAAAACGAGGGGCTTCATAAACTCGTCAATTGAAAGATCTAATGCCAAAAGCAAAGATCTGAAAATTTCATTCGAAGGAATTGATTTATCATTCTCAAGTTTTGATAAATAACTTTGTTCTATACCCACTTGCTGGGCAAATTCAGGTTGGCTCAATTTTTTATTATTTCTAAGCTGCTTTAGTTGTTGACCTAATGTACTCATCTTTGGGCTTCCTTTTTTAAAGTGAGACTAGATTCTTGGTAATTCATGCAGATATATGAAGCTGAATAGTGAAGAATAACAAGGAATATTAGCAGGTTAGTATAAAAGAGTCGATCAGATAGCTGATAGCTGATAGCTGATAGCTGATAAAAGATTATGTTTGGATTAATTAATAAGGAAATTGTTTATTTCTTGCTATTGAGGAAATAACAAGTGGCGGAGTGGACGGGACTCGAACCCGCGACCCCCGGCGTGACAGGCCGGTATTCTAACCAACTGAACTACCACTCCGCAGTGGCATGTGCATGGGGTAATGCACTTACTAATTTTGTTACGATATCAAGTGGCGGAGTGGACGGGACTCGAACCCGCGACCCCCGGCGTGACAGGCCGGTATTCTAACCAACTGAACT
>NZ_JBFJHD010000185.1:0-6002 GCF_041613455.1 Pseudoalteromonas sp.
ACTGGGCTCGCTATAATCAACACTATATAATCTGATTATAGCGAGCCATGCCGACCTATATACGTAAATTGTAACAGGCAGCATAAGCTATGTTTTTACCAATCAACAATCGCTATCAGTGTAGTGTTAACAATGCGCTATCAAATTTTCAGGCAGGCAACCGAACTCGCTTTTCATCAGGGTTGTTTTAAGGGGGCTCTATTTGCTAGCTAGGGATAAGGGGTTATTACAGTTAGAATTTAATCTCATAGCAGCTATTTTAAATAACGCATAACTTTGATTGAATATTTTTAAAAATTAACTGTAAAGCTAAGATTACATTCACATCAAATAAGTATGATGTGTTCCTTGTATTCACTGCAATTTTAATTATTTCATGATTAAACATACTTAGTTGCTCAAAAGTAACACTGTAATTATTTAAAACTATGATAAGTAACAATTTATTATAATGACATTACACACTCTAAAGGCTTATAACGGTCTTTACTGCTAGCTTAAATATCTCATTTACGTAACTCATAACTAAATAATTGGTAAATAGTGAATTTAGTCCTTGAACAAACAGCCTTGCATACGTTAATTTCGATGTAACAGGTAAATAGGAATGAGGAATGAATATGCAACCGTGGAACCCAAATAGCTGGAGAGAACTGCCAATACTGCAGCAGCCAAACTACCCAGATCAAGACTCGCTACAAGCAGTTGAAGCGCAATTAAAGAGTGCACCGCCATTAGTTTTCGCTGAAGAAACCAGAAGTTTATTTAAGCAATTAGAAGATGTATGTGAAGGCCGGGCTTTTTTATTACAAGGTGGTGATTGCGCAGAGTCGTTTAGTGATTTTAATGCCGCTAATATCCGTGATACGTTTAAAACCATTTTACAAATGGCGGTGGTACTCACTTATGGTGGTAAGTGCCCTGTAGTTAAAATTGCCCGTATGGCGGGTCAATATGCTAAACCACGTTCAGCCGACTTAGAAACAATCAACGGTGTGTCTTTACCCTCATACCGTGGTGATATCGTGAATAACTTTGAGTTTACCGAGCAAGCACGTGTACCCGATCCACAACGTTTAATGACCGCGTACCATCACAGTGCAGCCACATTAAACTTGCTACGTGCATTTGCACAAGGTGGTCTTGCCGACTTACACCAAGTAAACCGTTGGAATATGGGCTTTGTTGCTGCAAACCCACAAAAAGAAAAATATCAGCAACTTGCCGATAAAATTCAAGACGCATTGGAGTTTATGGAAGTGTGTGGTATTAACTCGACCATCGCCCCAAGCTTAAAAGAAACCGATTTATACACCTCTCATGAGGCGTTATTGTTAGGCTACGAAGAAGCATTAACACGTCGCGATCACTTATCGGGTGATTGGTACGACTGTTCTGCACACTTTGTGTGGATTGGTGAGCGTACTCGCCAATTAGATCACGCCCATATTGAATTTTTCAAGGGTATTAAAAATCCCATTGGGGTTAAAGTGGGCCCAGGTATGGATCCTGATGATTTAATTCGTTTAATTGACGCACTTAATCCAGATAACATTCCGGGTCGGTTAACGTTAATCACCCGTATGGGCGCAGATATTTTACCCGAAAAACTACCAGCACTGGTACGCAAAGTACAACAAGAAGGCCGCAAGGTTATTTGGAGCTCAGATCCAATGCATGGTAATACCGAAAAAGCCAGCTCAGGGTATAAAACCCGTAGTTTTGACAATATTATGCGTGAAATCAGCCAGTTCTTCGCTGTACATAAAGCCGAAGGCTCGTATGCCGGTGGTGTGCATTTAGAAATGACTGGGCAGCACGTTACTGAGTGTACCGGTGGCGCGTATGGTTTGTCTGATGACGACTTAGCACAGCGTTATAAAACACAGTGTGACCCGCGTTTAAACGCAGACCAAGTATTAGAATTAGGCTTTTTAGTGGCCGACTTATTAAAAGACGCCCGAAAATAATTACAACACTAGCCTGAACGCGGGTTAAGCATTTACTCGCTTTCAGCTTAACAAATATCCCTAGTAATAACGCCGCTTCACTAGCGGCGTTTTTTATTTTTAAACCGCTGTTACCTTAGTACTTTCGACGTTCAAGATCGGTATCCGAAATAATTTTTGCCGATATTTCTTCTACCGAATGGTGGGTCGAATTTAAATAAGGAATTTTATTACGTTTGTACAACATTTCTACTTCACGTACTTCAATACGACACTGGCGCAGCGAGGCGTATTTAGAGTTAGCCATACGTCTATCTCTTATCGCCGCGAGGCGTTCAGGGTCAATTGTTAAGCCGAATAGCTTATGCTTATAAGGGATTAAACATTTAGGTAATCCCTCACTTTCTAGATCATCTTCGGTAATAGGGTAATTGGCAGCTTTAATGCCGTATTGCAATGCTAAATATAAACTGGTGGGGGTTTTACCACTGCGGCTTACACCCACTAAAATAATATCCGCTTCACTGTAATTTTTTATATTGCTGCCATCGTCATTGATCAGTGCATAGTTGACCGCGTCAATCCTAAAGTCATAACTTTTTTCATGTATCGAGTGGGTACGATGTACTTTTGGCACCGGCGCTACAGCAATTTCCTGCTCAATTTTGTCACTATAAGTGGTTAAAAAATCGTAACATACGCCATTAGAAGAACGAATAATTTCGCTTAAATTGAAGTTTACAAAGGTGAAAAATATTAATGGCTTTTCACCATCTCGAGCCGCTGTGGCATTAATTAGTGCTTTGACTTCGTGTGCTTTTTCTTCTGTTTCAACAAATGGAATCGTTTTGTGATTAAAATCAACAGGAAACAATGACAACGTTGCATGGCCAAACACCTCCGACGTAATGGCTGTACCATCTGAAATATAAAAAGCAGTTCTCATAAATCCTCTATTTTATTACTTTTAATTTTAATTTTAAGTTTCTCACGGTTTACGTGAGGACTATTGCCAGTGTAGAATGGGCGCGACCTTTATAAAAGGTTTTCTTTCTTAACTCTCACAGTTATGTCAATTGCATTAAGGAAATGGTCAATTATAGCGTTTGAGAAGCGACCCAGTAACAAAAGAATTTAGACAGTGATTTACCTGCTAGAAAAATTTACAACCTGTTAATGAGATGTTCAACTCGCTAGAACGATTAGAGTTTTAATTCGGTTGGTATTAGTACTACAATTTGTTTTTTTGGAGAAAGATCCGTGCAAGAATACGTTCTCTGGTATCAAGAGCTTGGTATGCAAGATGTTCCTCGTGTTGGCGGTAAAAACGCTTCATTGGGTGAAATGATTTCAAACCTAGCTAACGCAGGTGTACAAGTGCCGGGTGGTTTTGCAACTACCGCTGATGCTTTTAATGAGTTTTTAGATCAATCTGGACTCACCGCTAAAATTCACGACATTCTCGATACACTCGATGTTGATGATGTAAATACACTCGCAAAAGTTGGTGCTGATATCCGCCAATGGATAATAGACACCCCATTCCAACCTAATCTAGATAAAGCCATCCGCGACGCATACAGCCAACTTCATGGCGACGCAACTTCTGATGTTTCATTTGCAGTACGCTCATCAGCCACAGCAGAAGACATGCCAGACGCATCTTTCGCCGGCCAACAAGAAACGTTTCTTAACGTGGTAGGTATCGACTCTGTTATGGTCGCTATTAAGCACGTATTTGCTTCTTTGTTTAACGACCGTGCTATCTCATACCGTGTACACCAAGGGTACGATCACCGTGGTGTGGCATTGTCTGCGGGTATTCAACGTATGGTGCGTTCAGATAAGTCTGCATCGGGCGTTATGTTTAGTATTGATACTGAGTCTGGTTTTGAAGATGTGGTATTTATCACATCAAGCTACGGTCTTGGCGAAATGGTAGTACAGGGTGCAGTAAACCCTGACGAATTTTATGTTCATAAACCAACATTGCTTAAAAATAAGCCTGCAGTAGTACGTCGTAACATTGGCTCTAAAGCCATTCAAATGATTTACTCAGCAGATAAAGCACACGGTAAACAAGTTGACATTGTTGACGTTGATCCGGCGCTTTCTAACAAATTTTCGATTACAGATGAAGAAGTGCAAGATCTTGCCAAGCAAGCTGTAATCATCGAAAAACATTACGGTCGTCCAATGGACATCGAATGGGCAAAAGACGGTAACGACGGCAAACTATATATAGTGCAAGCACGCCCAGAAACTGTTCGCTCAAACGAAGACGCTAACGTAATGGAACGTTTTCAATTAAATGGCAGCAGCAACGTGATTGTTGAAGGCCGTGCAATTGGTCACAAAATTGGTAGTGGTGTTGTTCGCGTACTTAACTCAATCAAAGAAATGGACCAGGTACAAGTTGGCGATATTCTAGTTACCGACATGACCGACCCTGATTGGGAACCTATTATGAAACGTGCTGCAGCGATTGTTACCAATCGTGGTGGCCGTACTTGTCACGCTGCAATCATTGCCCGTGAACTCGGTATTCCTGCCGTAGTGGGTTGTGGTAATGCCACCGATTTAATCACTGCAGGTCAAGAAGTTACCGTGTCATGTGCCGAAGGCGATACCGGTTTCATCTACGAAGGTATTTTAGACTTTGAAGTATTAACTTCACGCGTTGACGAAATGCCTGAACTACCTATGAAAGTCATGATGAACGTAGGTAACCCTGATCGCGCATTTGATTTTGCACGTTTACCGCATTCAGGTGTTGGCCTTGCACGTGTTGAATTTATTATCAACCGTATGATTGGTGTACACCCTAAAGCACTGCTTAACTTTGATGCACAAACAGATGCATTAAAAAGCGAAATCACCGACATGATTGCCGGTTATGAATCGCCAGTAGAGTTTTACATTAGTAAGCTAGTTGAAGGTATTTCTACACTTGCGTGTGCATTTGCACCGGAGCGTGTGATTGTTCGTATGTCTGACTTTAAGTCTAACGAATACGCTAACTTAGTTGGCGGCCAACAATATGAGCCAGAAGAAGAAAACCCAATGATTGGTTTTCGTGGTGCCGCGCGTTATATCTCAGAATCTTTCCGCGACTGTTTTGCACTAGAGTGTGAAGCAATTAAGCGTGTAAGAGACGGCATGGATATGACCAATATCGAAATCATGATCCCATTCGTACGTACGCTTGAAGAAGGCAAACGTGTTATTGAATTACTTGAAGAGCATGGCCTAAAACGTGGCGAAAATGGTCTAAAAGTTATCATGATGTGTGAACTACCTTCTAATGCACTATTAGCTGAAGAGTTTTTAGAGCACTTTGATGGTTTCTCAATCGGTTCAAACGACTTAACCCAGCTAACGCTAGGCCTAGACCGTGATTCTGGTTTAATTGCGCATTTATTTGATGAGCGTGACCCAGCAATCAAAAAGCTGCTTTCTATGGCAATTAAAACCGCCAAAGAAAAAGGCAAGTATGTTGGAATTTGTGGCCAAGGTCCTTCTGATCATGAAGACTTTGCAGCCTGGTTAGTAGAGCAGGGTATTGATTCTGTTTCACTAAACCCAGATACCGTACTAGAAACATGGTTATATTTAGCCGATAAACTCGCTAAGTAATTACACTGTGTAATAAAAATGCCAGCTTATTGCTGGCATTTTTGTCTCTGCTCGCAAGTAAACTAGCGGTTAGCGTGCTAATTTTTTATCTAAATAGGCGCACGATTTTGTTAACGCGCGTTGGCATAAAGCTAAAGAGTGACGCGCTTTTGGGTAATAACAAGAAAAGCACATCAGCCCTACAATAAAAAATAACAAAGAAGGACCGGGTATAATAACAAACAGCACTCCTAACAACATAAATAGTCCACCACTGAACAGTAATAGCATTTTTTTCATGCATGCCCCCTTATAACAGCCATATGTAGTGATCAATAATAATTGCGTTAACATGAGTATAATTGCAATTAAAATTAAATCGTGCAAAGAAGTGTTACAAACTGTACATTCTTCAATTTCTATTAGCCATCACCATGA
>NZ_JBFJHD010000186.1:0-5984 GCF_041613455.1 Pseudoalteromonas sp.
CAAAGGCGATAGCACTGACTTAACCTGTGCGCTTTTAAACTGCGTATGAGGAATGCTCCATGCGAGTAGCACTAACACAACGGCAATTAAATAATAGAAGCTTTGCCAATGCCATAAATCACTCAATAGCGCCGCCAATATCCGGCCAAAATAACCCCCCACTATGGTGCTGCCAATATAGAGCGTCATATTTTTTTGCAGCGTATCGGCCATAAAACTCATGCCAATATAGCTTGTCATAGCGGTGAGTGCTGCAGGCAATGTTAGCCCTTGTAAAAAGCGTACCAGTAACAGTAACTCAAACGTGGGCGCATAAATAAATGCAATGCAACTCACCCCTAAAAATAGCATGGCAATGCGCAGTATCAGCAATGGATTGCGTTTCGCCAAAAATACCCCGTACACTAAAGGAGCAATAGCCAAAGGCAGCATGGTTGCGGTCATTAAACTGCCAGCCACAGCCGGCGCTACGGTAAATTCACTGGCAAACAAGCCTAATAGTGGTTGCGGAGCATACAGTACAAAAAAGATGAATACAGAGCAAAGCAGCAGATGAAGCAAGCGCATTATAAGGGCTTAGGGTGACTAAAAGATTAGCTAGTATTATACACAAGGTTGTGCACTTCATAATCTAAAAAGCAATCGCGGTGGCGTTATGTGCTAAATTAGTGCTGTTTGTTAGATTAATGATGATAGCGCTGTTATTTATAGTCATTGGTGATTAAAATAGTCTTAATATTAGTTTTTAGTGGAATAGAGCCATGGGGTCACTTCAAGAGCAATTGCTCCAAGCAGGATTAACAACATCGCATAAAGCTAAAGTTGCTAAATCAGAAAAGCGTAAGCAACAAAAAAAGCAAAAAAAGGGCGCAACCAGTAACCCAAGCGATCTTCAAAAGCACATTCAGCAAACTAAACTTGAGCAGCAACAAAAAGCCGAAGAGCTTAATAAAGCGCGCCAAGAAGAATTAAAACAGCGCGAGCAAGTTGCCCGCGTTAAGCAGATTTTAGAGCATCACAATCAAGAAGCGATTCGTGGTGAGCGCACGTTTAACTTTACTTACCAAAATAAAGTAAAGAGCATTGAAGTAAATGAGAAAACCCAAAAAGCTTTATCGGGCGGTCGCTTAGCTATTTGTGTGCTTGAAGGGCAGTTTTATGTGTTAGAAGATGAGCCTGCACGCAAAGTAGCCGAAGTAGGCGAGCATTATATTGTGTTTCACGTTGAGCCGGAAAATAATGCAAAGGATGAAGATGATCCGTATGCCGACTTTGAAGTGCCAGATGACTTAATATGGTAATTTAACCGCTTTAATGGTGGTGGGTGTTTATTTATTGCACAGGCTTGGTATAGTTAAGCCACGACTCATTTAAATATGCTAAATTTATATTACTGAGCAGTAGCGGTGTTTTTTAGCTTGATCGTGAGACACGTGTGCTTTTAAGTTGTTATTGACTACAATAACCTAAACTGTTTTTAACCGTCAAAAAGAAGAGTAAATACAATGAGCAAAATCAAAACACTTTTAGTAGGCGCGGGTATTAGTTTAGCCGCCAGTTTTTCATTTACTGCGGCAGCTGCCGATGGCGCTGCACTTTACACAGCTAAAAACTGTCAAACTTGCCACGGTGCGGAAGGTAAAGCGCCTATTATGGGGATGTACCCTAAATTAAATGGCCAAAATAAAGACTACTTAGTTGCACAAATGAAAGATATTAAATCGGGTGCGCGTAGTAATGGTATGTCTATGGCGATGAAGGCCATGGTCGCAACGGTAACAGATGAAGAGTTTGCAGCTATTGCAGAGTACCTTGCCAACGTAAAATAATAGCATTTTATAATATTAATCGTATGCGAACAGCCACACCTAGTGTGGCTGTTTTATTTGCTGATTGCTATCAGTCAAATTCTCATTTAGACTTCTAAACATCTAATTGCACCCATCTATGGATGTGTTTTTAAAGGCTCATTATGTTTGATTTACCTCAGCTTGATTTAAAAAATAAAGTATCAGCACAAGAATGGCAGCTGCGTGTTGATTTAGCGGCCTGCTACCGGCTGGTGGATCATTTTCGCTGGGGGGATTTAATTTACACCCACTTATCGGCGCGCTTACCGGGTAGCGATCACTATTTAGTTAATGCATTTGGTTTAACCTTTGATGAGGTAACCGCTTCTAACTTAGTAAAGGTGGATTTGGCGGGTCGTATTATTGACGACACGCCGTATAACATTAACCCCGCAGGTTTCACTATTCACAGCGCTATTCACGAAGTGCGCGACGACGCCCACTGTGTGATCCACCTGCATACCAAAGAAACCATTGCCGTTGCTAGTCAAAAGCAGGGCCTACTCCCTCTGAGTCAGTATTCAATGTTTTCGCTTCCCTCACTGTCTTATCATGGTTACGAAGGTTTGGCTGTTAATGATGATGAACGCAAACGTTTACAAGATGATTTAGGTAATACCAATCATATGCTGTTAGTGAATCACGGCGGCTTAACGGTGGGTCCGACGGTGGGCGATGCCTTTATGCGCTTTTACGATTTACAACGTGCTTGCGAAATACAGTTAGCGCTGCAAGCAAGCGGCCAAGAGGCTATTGCTGTGCCGCAAGCGATTATCGACAATATTTATAATCAAGCTAACGTCGTACACAGCGGTAGCACCGGCGGGCAATTAGCGTGGCCAGCTATGCTGCGTAAAGCGTATCGTCTTGATCCTAGTTTTGCAGAATAACCTATTACGGTTAATAAGGAATTTTCATGAAAGTAAATCGCGTTGAAGTATTTGATATTCACTGCCCAGAGCGTCCAGCGTGGACTCCCGTTTTTGTACGTATTCATACCGATGAGGGTATAAGTGGCGTGGGTGAAGCAGGGCTTGCGTATGACTTAGGGCATAGTGCCGCGGCGGCGATGATCAAAGAAATGGCCGATGCCTTTTTAATTGGTCACGACCCATTTCAAACTGAAAAACTGTGGTCGCGTATGCTGCGCGAGAGTTTTTGGGGTTTAGGCGGCGGCCCGGTGGTGTACGCTGCAATGAGCGCGATTGATACAGCACTGTGGGATATTAAAGGTAAAGCGCTCGGTGTGCCGGTGTATCAGCTACTTGGCGGCAAAGTGAATGATAAATTACGCACATATGCATCGCAGTTGCAGTTTGACTGGGACAGTGAGTTTAAAGCCTTAGTACAGCCACAGGAATACGCCGAAGCTGCTTTAAAAGCCGTGGCTGAAGGGTATGATGCGGTAAAAGTTGACCCTATTCAGTATGACAAAGACGGTAATACTTATTACGATCGCACCAATATTATTTCACGCGCTGAAATGAAGCTGTACCGTGCGCGTATGCAAGCTATTCGTGAAGCGGTGGGCGATGAAGTGGATATTATTTTTGAATGCCATAGCTTACCGGGTGTGACATCAGCGATTCAGCTGGGCGAAATAGCCGAAGAGTTCGACTGTATGTATTACGAAGAGCCGGTTAACTACTTAAACCACTCACTGCATGCCAAAGTGGCCGATAAAGTCGCTGTACCGATTGCTGGTGGTGAGCGTTTATATAACCGTTGGGGTGTGCGTCCCTACTTAGAAGATCAAAGTATTAATGTATTACAACCCGATATCGGCTTATGCGGTGGTTTTACCGAAACGAAAAAAGTCTGTGATTACGCGGATATCTTTGATGTGCGTATTCAAGCCCATGTGTGTGGTGGTCCGGTTGCCACGGCGGCATCGCTGCATTTAGAAACCGCTATTCCTAACTTTTTGATCCATGAGCATCATACCTATGCGATTAAAAAGTGGAACCGTGAATTGTGCTTACAAGATCCACAACCTAAAAATGGCTTTTTTGAAGTATCAGAAGCGCCGGGTATTGGCATTGAGTTAAATGACGAAGTAGTAATGCGCTCACAACGAGTAGAAATAAAATAAGCTAAGCTTCATTTAGCGATAAAAAGCCGCTCAGTGTTAGGCACTGCGCGGCTTTTTTGTCACTATTACTCATTAAGTGGGTTAGCTTTGCAGTTGACCCCTTTGAGCTGCTGTGTGGCTTTACTATCTAAGTGACGCACAAAGCATTGCTGCCCTTTTACCATTAATTCAAACTTATCTGGCATATTGAGTTGTTTACCCATGATAGGGTTACCGTAAGGATCTTTATGGTTAAGGTGCTCAAGCGTCACGGTGCTGCTATGTATAAACACGTCAGCGGCTAATTGTACCTGCGAGCTATGCAGCAAGCTGGCAATCGCCTCAGCCACCGCGGTGCTATTGGGGGTCACCAATAATGCCCGCTGTAGTTTGGGCGTTGGCTCCGCATTGTGTGCTAAGCAACCGGGTAGCCCCCCGGCTAATAAGGTGATAATGGCTAATAAAAAGAGTTTCATCATTTATCTCATGTTATCACTAAGAAAAATATTTTCTTCAAGCAGGGTTTGAATCCGCGTATCTTTAACCTCGGGTGAATCCGTTGCCAGCGCGGGTGCAAAGCCTTGTTGACTGCTTATTGAACTGGCTGCTGGACAGCTGCCGCTACTGCGATAGCTTAGTGCAGTTTTCAGTAACGCTTCATTGGCATCCCCTAACGGGTTGGTAAAGTCATCGGCCACTGCACAGCCGCTCAGCAATACCGGTTGACGGGCATTGTCTAGGGTGTTTGCGGGCGCAAAGCCGTCTGCGTATTCACCAAAGCCTTTATTGTTTTCACCGGTAAATTGAATGGTAAAATAGGTGGTGCCGCAGTTGTCGGTGGGGTAAAAGCCATAAGGCTTACCGCAGGTGCCTGCGCCAATTTGTATTACCTCTACATCAGCACCGCGCAAGCCATTAATAATCGCTTCGCTGGCAGAGCAAGTATTGCTGGTGGTAAGTAGATACACACGGTTTAAATTTAATGACGGCAGCGGGGTGCCAGGCCGCGTTTGCGGGTTGTCGGCAAAACCGACAAACTCATCGGTAAATGGCATGGGGATGAGGGTTTGCCCAGTAATAGGATTGGTGTTTGGGTGTTTATCGTTAAAAATGGTGCGCTCAAAGGTTTTCCCTTGCGTGTTTGCGCGGCCAGCAACCATATAGCCTACTTGGCTGGCCATTTGTAATAAGCCACCGCCGTTATAGCGTACGTCAATCACTAAGTCTTTAATGTTACTCGCCGCAAATTGATTAAAGGCGTTATATAGCTGATCTTCGGCAATCGCATTGTGACTATTAAACTGAAAATAGCCCACGTCACCGCCGGCCAAATCGGTGCGTACATTCACGACCGGTTGCGAGGTAATGTTTTGCGAGGTAAGGGTGACCGTACGATGTTCGTTGCTGGTGATATCTTTAAATACAAATTGAGTGGTTTTACCCACTTGCGTTGGAAACAGCCCGGCAGTAATAATATCGACCTCGCTTGATGAAGTGGTGTTAATAAAGTCAACGCCGTCTACTTCAAGCAGCTCAAAGCCGCGCGCGAGGTTTTGATTACTTGCTGGGGTGTTCGGCTCTGTGTAGCTAATAATAGCTTGTCGTGGCGCGCTGGAGGCAATTAACTTGATATTAAAACCATAGCCGTAGCTAAGCCCAGATTGGCTTTGTCGCTGCCATTCAGCGGTGGATAAACTAAAATGAAAGTTATCTTTTTGCGCCCCGGATTCGGTAAGCTCTAGGGTTTTTAGCTGGTCAAAATAAGCAATAACACCACTGGTGAGTGCTGGATCGGTGTCAATAATTTCATCGTACCAAAGGTAAGTTTCATTGCTCCATGAGCGCAGCCAGTTTTTTTCGTTATTCGCTTGGCATTGCCCTTTAAACTGGCTTGCATTGGCAAAAACGCCTGCAGTCCAGCTATTATTACTCGTATCGGGTGTGGTGCTGTTGCTCGAATTCCCGCCGCCGCAGCCAGATAAAACACCAAGCAAGGCAACCGATAACAGTGTTAAGGTGATTTTTGGCCGTAGCAGGAGGGTCATATAAAAGCTCGCTTGTTA
>NZ_JBFJHD010000187.1:0-5963 GCF_041613455.1 Pseudoalteromonas sp.
AGAGGCTGAACTGTTTGTGAGATAAAATCAATCGAATAGCAAAGCCTCCCAACCGGGAGGCTTTTTTGTTTTTGCTGTATGAACAGCATACTTTTGGAATGAGGAAAGCCAAATGAGCAATGATGTACTAAATACACTTCGACACGATATAAATGAGATAGATTCTGATTTACTGGTTTTACTAGCCAAACGACGTCGTATTAGCCATGGTGTGGTGGAATATAAAATAGCGAACAATAAACCGATTCGTGATGAAGCCCGTGAATTAGCACTTCTAGAAAAGCTGATAGGTTATGGGAAATCGTTAGGGTTAGACGCCTATTACGTAAATAATGTTTTTCAAACTATTTTAGAAGACTCTGTATTGCATCAACAAGCTATGCTGCAAAAAAACCTTAACCCAGATGCGTTAAGCGAAACCCATCGTGTTACGTATTTAGGTGGGCAAGGCTCATACAGCCAGTTGGCCTGTCATAAATACTTTAGCCGTCGCCCAGGTAAGTTAGTTGAAATAGGCTGTAGCTCGTTTGACGAAATTACCGGTAAAGTAGAAAACGGCCAAGCCGATTTTGGTTTGCTGCCTATTGAAAACACCAGTTCAGGCAGTATCAACGAAGTATTTGATTTACTACAACATGCACAAGTGTCTATTGTTGGTGAAGTAACGCACAGTGTTGAACATTGTTTACTTGCCAACCCAGATACTGAGCTTAGCCAACTTACAAAAATATTTGCTCACCCGCAACCGTTTGCTCAATGTAGCCGCTTTTTACAAGGCCTTGGTGAGCTGCAACACGAAACCTGCGACTCAACTTCAAGTGCCCTGCAATCAGCACTAAATACGCCAAATAGTGCCGCTATTGGCTCTGCCCAAGCAGGTAAAAATGTAGGCCTAGAAGTGATTAAATCTAACTTAGCAAACCAAAGCGAAAACCACAGCCGCTTTATTGTTGTAGCGCGTAAGCCATTACAGGTATCAAAGCAAATACCCACTAAAACCAGTTTAATTATGGCCACTAAACAGCAGGCTGGTTCACTTGCCGATGCATTAATGATTTTTAAACAACATAAAATTAATTTGGTTAAGTTAGAGTCTCGCCCTATGCCGGGTAACCCATGGGAAGAAGTATTTTACGTCGACTTAGAAGCGAACCTTGCCGACAGCCAAGTAAAAAATGCATTAGAGGAGCTAAAAGAATACACTCAGTATGTACGTATTTTAGGCTGCTATCAAAGCGAAACGCTCCAAGCTGTGAGTGTAAATACGCAATAACGCGCAGCTTATAATGTAAAAAGGGCTTAATTAAGCCCTTTTTTGTTTTTCTGTTTTAATCTAGCACTTTTGCGTCATTCGCTTTATTTAACAGGCTGCGACTTTGGGTTAAAAAGTGCGCTGTCGAATCTGAAAAATAAGCTTTTGCATCAGCAAAGGCATCAATAAGCGCGGGCTTATCTCCTGCTTTTAACTTTTTAAGTGTGTCTGCAAAAGTCTGTTGATACTGCGCCAGTAAGCTCTCTACGTTATCAAATTGCGCTAACATAATATCTGAATATAACTCTGGCGATTGCGCAAATAAGCGCCCAACCATCATTAACTCTAATTGATAAATAGGTGATGAACAGCTGCGTAACTCCGCTAATGTATGGCTTTGTTTTGCTAAAAACTGCCCATATACAAAGGTGGTTAAATGGCGCATTACCTGAATTATTTGCATTGCTTCGTCATGTTTTTTCGCATCAAGTTCAACTAGCTGGCAACCCCACACTTGCAACTGTGCTAACAAGCCCTGTGCAACATCGTGGTCACGCCCTTCACACACCACCACTGTTTGCTTAACCCAGTGCGAAATATCTGGGCCAAACATAGGATGCAGCCCTACAACTGGGCCGCTATGCGCTGCTTTTAGTGCTTTAATTGGCGCTTGCTTAACCGATGTTATATCTACCAATAAACAGCCTTCATCTAACTTAGGTAGTTCAGCAACTACAGTTTCTAACGCATTAATAGGTACACTTAATAGTACTAATTTAGCGCCTTTTAAAATTGCTGCAGCGTTTGCTTGATCTTGCTTATCAAGGGTTTTTACTTCGTAACCAGAGCGCTGAAATTGCTTAGCAAATAATTGCCCCATAGCACCTTGCCCACCCACAATAACAATAGGTGATAAATGCGGTGCAGCACATGCAAGTTTAGCTTGCTGATTCTGATACGCTTCGCGCATCATACGCCTAAGAATATCTTCAACTAACTCTGGGCTTACTCCCTGATTAATTGCTTCTTGGCGCCTTGCAGCTAATAAATCAGCTTCACGATCGGGTGCATGAAGTGGCGCACCAGTTTGCTGCTTTATTGCGCCAATTTTTTGAGTAAGCGAATTACGCCTTGCCAGCAGTGCCACCAACTGTGTATCACACTCATCAATACCCACTCTTAACTGGGCTAAATCATTTATATCCGCCACTTGCATACCACCTTAAAAAGCAAAAACGCCAACTTAAGTTTACATTAAAGTAAACTAATCAATACGATAAATACTAACAGGATCAATAGCCTGATAAAAGACTAAATAAGTAAAAGGTTAAATTGAAAAACAATACTTTGAGAAGCAACGAATACCTTTAAAGTAAATATTAATTATTTACCCTAAAAGCCGCAGTCAATAAAAGTAAATTAGCAAGCTAAAAAGCCTGCATTTGTTGCATAGTAGAGTTATCACGTTTATTCTTATATTATTCATATAGTAATTAAAATAAACAGGATCCATAAAATGGAAGAAGTTTTAGGAACAGATGTAGACGCTTCACAATTAATAGACCAAGCCATATCACTCGTTATGACTTACGCACCAAAATTTGTGCTCGCTATTATTACTTTACTGGTTGGCCTATGGCTGATCAACCGCTTTGTTAAAGTTTTAGATAACCGACTAGGCAAAAAAGATCCAACACTAAACAAGTTTTTATGTGGCTTAATTAGCGCTGTAGTGAAAATTATGCTGCTTATTTCGGTGGCCTCTATGGTAGGTATCGAAACCACCTCGTTCATCGCGGTGATTGGTGCTGCAGGCCTGGCAATAGGTCTTGCACTGCAAGGCAGTCTAGCTAATTTTGCTGGCGGTGTGCTGTTGCTAATTTTTAAACCGTTCAAGGTTGGCGATACTATCGAAGCACAGGGCTTTATGGGCGCAGTCGTCGAAATTCAAATTTTATACACGGTAGTAGATACCTTCGATAACCGCCGCATTGTTATTCCAAACGGTAGCCTATCGAATGCGACACTAGTGAACGTAAGTATTTATGACAAACGCCGCTGTGATATGACCTTTGGAATTTCGTATAACGACGACATAGATACGGCAAAAGCTATCTTAAAACGCCTGTTTGAAGAAGACGAGCGCTCTTTAACAGATCCGGCACCACGTATTTGTGTTGCCAGCCTTGGCGATAACTCAGTTAATTTAATGTTTCGCGCTTGGGTTGCAACAGGTGACTTATGGCCTTACTACTGGGATATGCAAGAAAAAGTGAAAAAAGCGTTTGATAAAGAAGGTATTTCTATTCCTTTCCCACAACGCGATGTACATGTTCATAACGTTAAGTAATTTGTATTGTGCATAGGTTCAACTAGCCTAATAACTTAGTCGCGGTAAGGTCGTATAAAGCGCCCTTACCGCAATCCTTACTGCCCATCCAATACTCCTTCAAGTTATACCTAGTTACACTTGGCTCCACTTTTTGAGCTATTTTCATCACCCTACTTCCTTAAATAACCTGAGCTCAAGGTTAAATACTATAATTCATCTGCCAAATTTTTATTTTCTGTGCTTTATTTGGCTTAGGTATATTTAGCTTAAGTTTTGCTTGAGCAAAGTTATGCTCATACTGGCGTTAATTGGGTTATTACGTATTCTGCGGGTAAGTTGAAAAGGTGTTTAAAACACATATTGATAAAAATTTATCGAGGTGCACTTTGTGTTTAGCAATAAAGGAAGCCTAACTATACTGGTGAATATTACGACAGTGCGACTCCTAGTCCGACAGCTGTGGTTTAAGCTTTAGTATTTAGCCTGAAATTTTATGTTATAGAAACCAAAACGGGTTGCAACCCGAAGGATGCAACCCGTTTTTTTGCGTTGATAAACAGCGCGTATTAGTTAAGTTTTTCTCTAATACGTGCAGATTTACCAGAACGCTCACGTAGATAGTAAAGCTTAGCACGACGAACTGCACCGCGACGCTTAACTGTTACGCTATCAATAAGAGGGCTGTGCGTTTGGAATACACGCTCAACGCCTTCACCGTTCGAAATTTTACGAACTGTGAATGCTGAGTGAAGACCACGATTACGCTTAGCGATTACAACACCTTCAAAGGCCTGTAGACGCTCTTTAGCACCTTCTTTTACTTTTACCTGTACAACCACTGTATCACCAGGGCCAAATGCAGGTACGTCTGTTTTAAGCTGCTCATCTTCAAGCGCTTTAATAATATTTTGGTTTACTTTTGCCATTATGTTTCTCACTTTCCTAGGTGTAACTGTCTTCTAGCCACAAGCTTTTTGGTACTCTTGCTGAAATTCTGCGAGTAATACCGCTTGCTCCTCAGTCAGAGCTAGGTTATGCAACAAGTCAGGACGTCGTAACCAAGTTCTACCTAATGACTGCTTAAGCCGCCACTTTGCTATCTCTTGGTGGTTTCCACTGAGTAATACAGCAGGAACCTGTTTGTCGTCCAATGTTTCTGGTCGTGTATAGTGTGGACAATCTAACAAGCCATCCGAAAACGAATCTTGTTCTGCTGACTGGTTATGACCTAACACACCTGGCACTAATCGCGCTACTGCGTCAATTAATGTCATGGCAGGTAGTTCACCACCACTCAAAATAAAATCACCAATTGACCATTCTTCGTCAACATATGATTCTATTATTCTCTCATCTATACCTTCATAGCGACCGGCAATCAAAATCAGTTTATTAGAGTTAGCGAGTTCGCCAGCGCCCTGCTGATCAAGTTTGCGCCCTTGCGGGGACATATAAATTACTTTAGCGCCATCACCAGCTGCTTTTTTAGCTTCGGCAATCGCTTTTTTTAATGGCTCAACCATCATTAACATACCTGGTCCGCCCCCGTAAGGACGGTCATCTACGGTTCTATGCTTATCTAAAGCGTAGTCTCGCGGATTCCAACAGTTAAAATCAATTAAACCATTTTTTACTGCGCGACCGGTAACACCTTGGTCTGTAATAGCGTCAAACATGTCTGGAAAAAGGCTTATAACCCCTACCCATAATGAACTAGTTTGCGTCATTAAAACCCTGGATCCCAATCTACGGTAATTTCTCTTGCGTCGTATTTAACTTCTTTAATAACTGAATCAGTTAAAAAAGGAATCAAACGTTCAGCTTGACCAAATGCGTCTTTACTGTTTGCTTTCACAACTAGTACGTCATTTGACCCTGTCTCCATAAGGTCATCAACAATGCCTAAGCTATAACCTTTATCGGTTACAACAGACATGCCAATGAGATCTCGCCAATAGAACTCACCTTGCGGAAGTTCTGGTAAATGCGCTGCATCCATTGAGATTTCAGCATGGGTATAAGCCATTGCTTCGTCTCGGTCGTTTATCTGCGCAAATTTAGCGATAAAGCCTTTGTTGTGGCGACGCCAGTCGACCACTTCTAAGGACTGCCATTTACCTTGCTGCCCTATCAACCACGGGCTGAAATCGAAGATCCCTACGGGATCATCAGTAAATGAATGTACCTTAAGCCAGCCCTTTATACCATATGGGGCACCGAGCTTTCCTACGACAATTATTGATGAGGTGTTCTCTTGACTCATGGTTACACTTACGCCTATTAAGCCGCTTTACGAGCGTCTTTTACTAACTTAGCTACGCGATCTGAAAGAGATGCGCCCTGACCTACCCAGTGTTCAACACGTGGTAAATCTAAACG
>NZ_JBFJHD010000188.1:0-5905 GCF_041613455.1 Pseudoalteromonas sp.
ACTGACTTGGCTAAAGCTAACTTCTTTGTTTTTATGTTTTACTATTAGTTGTTTATATAAATCAATCGGCGTGCTACCTGTTGCAAGCCCTAAGTTGGCATTATGTTTAGTATTGATTAACTGTTTAATTAGCTCAGCGGCATTGTTGGCAACAGCGCTTTTATCATCAAATATAAGTACTTGCATTTTAGCTCTCGATTAATTGTTTTTTAGCATAGTGATGAACACCAATAACATCGGCATTGGCGCCCGATTTAGGCGCTAATAAAGTGACCTGATAAATCTCAGGTGCTTGTTGCACTTTAGCCGCTACTTTATTAATAAATAATGGTGCTAAGCCAACACTGCCACCGATAATAACGGTGTCATTACCAAATGTGGCTTTCATATTAAAGATCAGCTCGGCCACGGCAGTAGCGGCATTGTCAATAATAGGCATTATATCTGGGTGCTCAGCATAGTGTGTAAATACGTCTTTTGCGCTGAGCGTTTTACCTAATGCCTGGCTTGCATATTTGGCAATAGCAGTGCCTGAGGCAATCGCTTCCACACAGTTTTCTCTACCACAATGGCAAGGGTAACTTTGCGCTGTAGGAATGTTGACTGCAGTATGCCCAAGGTGGGCACAAAACCCATCGGCACAGGTGATTATTTCGTCGTTAAATACAATCCCGGCGCCGACACCCGTTGATACGGTGATATAAATGAAATTTTTGCGGCTCACATGGTCATTTAATACATATTCGGCCCAGGCTGCTGCAGAGGCGTCGTTAATAATAGTGACAGGGAGGCCTGTTAAACTGCGTAGTTGAGCCTGTAATGGTAACTTACGACGCACAGATAAAAAGTTTACTGCATCGGGGCTAACCTGTCCGGTACAGGCAATATTGACCGAACGTGCTTGCGCCACCCAATGCTTAATTTGCGCATATACATAGGGCGCTAAATCATCAATATTAGTATGGATAATAGAGTCGACTTTCACAGCGTCAATAATTTGGTCATTTTCAATAAGGGCGCACGCTATTTTGGTGCCACCAATGTCAATTGCAATATCCATTATGATGCATCACTCTGCGCAGTGTTTATACTATCGACAAACCAACTGGTAATATGCTCAACGCGAGTAATAGCAGAGCCAACAGTGACACACAGCGCCCCTAATTCGATGGCTTTTGCTGCACGCTGCGGTGAATTATAACGGCCTTCGGCAATTACACGAGCACCGGCTTTAACTAAATCTGTGACTAGTTGGTAGTCTGGTTCGTCGGGGGTTTGTGATAAATCTAAATAGCCGGATAGTGTGCTACCGATAAAGGTGCAGCCTGCGTCGTGCAGCAGTTTACCGCCAGCAAAATCGGCGCAGTCAGCCATCGCAATACAACCTTGTTGATGAATTGTGGTTAAAAGCGTTAATCTATCAACAGGGCGAGGTCTGTCGGTGCCATCAAAGGCGATAATT
The DNA here is from genome assembly GCF_041613455.1 of Pseudoalteromonas sp. GTDB lineage: Bacteria > Pseudomonadota > Gammaproteobacteria > Enterobacterales > Alteromonadaceae > Pseudoalteromonas. The sequence continues at coordinate 1,463 of NZ_JBFJHD010000188.1, forward strand.
GTCGCTCCCGCTTGTGCAAGTGCAATAACGTCTTCAATATAAGGGGTAATGCGAATTTCAGTATCATCAAGGTCGCGCTTCACAATGCCCACTATGGGTACATTAACCACTTTGGCCACTGCGCGAACATTTTCTACGCCCTCGATTCTTAATGCTTTCGCCCCCCCTGCAAGGGTGGCTAATGCCATCGCAACAATGTGCTCAGGCTTGTCCATGGGGCCGTTATCAACTGGCTGGCAAGATGCGATTAAACTATTTTTTAACTGTTCTACTAAAGAGCGTTCTAATGCTAAGTTTTTCATGGTGTTTATACTCTCAAAGTGGCTTATTGTTTCATCGTAAATAAGGTTAATCGGGTAAGGTCTTTATTATGAGCCGGAAACAGTAAGCTCACCAAGTACCCCACCACTAAGCAGGTTAAAATGCCGATAGTTCCATACAGGTAGCCATTAGCCCAACCATATTTCCATGCCGAAATCATTAGGCTTACTCCGCTAATAATACCGACCATTGCGCCGATTGAATTAGCTCTTTTAGTCAGTGCCCCAAGTATGAAAATCCCCCCTAGTGCGCCCATAAACATGCCGATTACTTTAAAGTAAGCCTCCATTAGCGAGCGAATTTCAGGGTCGATAAATACCAGTCCAACCAAAGTGCCTAAAACTCCTGATATAAAAGTGAGCGCTCTTGCTAAACTCATGTAAGACTGTTCAGTGGTGACAATATTAAACGGCCTAACAAAATCGGTTAATACGGTGGTGGCAATCGAGTTCATACTGGTAGATACCGTTGATTGTGCGGCGGCAAAAATACCGGCAATAATTAATCCCGCTACACCAATGGGTAATTCATTAGCGATAAAAGTAGGGAATATTTGGTCTATTTGAATGCTTGGGTCAAGTTTTTGTGGGTTAAGCTGGTAAAAAGCATATAAACCGCTACCAATACAGAAAAACAACAGTGCACCGGGGGCGGCAAGTATTGCATTAGCCCAAATTGACTTAGCTGCAGCGCGTGGATCTTTCGTGACCATGTATCTTTGTACCACGGCTTGATCCGCTGTATAGCTTGATAAGTTTTGGCCAATACCGCCCAACACAATTACCCAAATTGATAAGGTAGTAATGCTTTCGAGGCTAAAATCGGTATTAACAATAGTAAATTTATCATCGGCAAAGCCAATTTCTATAAAGCTATTAAAACCATCATCTAAGCCAGCAATAATGACAAAAAAGCACACAATAGCACCAATGAGTAATACTACGGTTTGAATGGTATCGGTCCAGATCACCGCTTCAACCCCACCTAAGGTGCAATATAATAAGCACAATACGCCCATAATCAACACACTTTCAGCGGCGCTAATTGGTGTAACAGCCGATAACGCTAATGCAGTAAGTGCCATTACAATGCCCATTCTTCCAATATGGAAGAGCGTAAATAAGCCACTGGCAAAGAGTCGCACTGGCATATTAAATCGTTTAGATAAAAACTCATAGGCACTGGTTGCATCTAGCTGCCTAAAAAATGGAATCGCAATGTATACCGCAATCGGTGCGACTGCAATGATCATCCAAATACCAATAAGTAGTACCCAGTTTGTTTGATAAACAATGGCAGGCAGGGCGATGTAAGTTAACGAACTTAACATTGTAGCGTAAATAGAGCAGGCAGCAGCCCACCAAGGAATTGATTGGCCGCCCCGAAAGTAGTCATTGGTATTTTTGTTTTTAAACATAAAATACAAACCAACGAGCACCACCGAAAGTAAATAAATCACCAAAACTACCATGTTTTGCCAGCCAAAATCGCGCGCGGTATTACTAATACTGCCTTTGACTAGCGTAATGTTAGCTGTGACGGGGTGAGTGGCAAGGGCAAAAAGCTGTTGCTTGCTCGTGACTATGCTATGAAAGCGATAAGCTGATTGTTGATAATGTGACCACGCTTTAGTGATGGTATTGAATGAGAAAACATGGCCTGTTTGCATGACTGCTAAAATGTGTGATTGCCCGAGCGGAGACGCTGATAGCAGGTTACTTGTATCAAGCAATTCGGTGGGTGTACGGTCAATGACTGTATGCCAGGCATTGGCGCTTTGGTTAAATACATGTGTTAGCAGCTTAGTGTGATCTGTGCTGTATGTAGGCTGCTCAGTAACGGCAAAAAGCTGATTGCGTTCTCCATCATTTTGCACAGCAAGCTGCATATTAACGGTATTGAGTTGGTTAAATAAGTGACCGTTTAGTGCAGTCCAGCTGCTTTGTTCGTCATTAAGGGCTATTTTATAAAGGTACCACTGGTTGTCAAAACCAGCGATATACAAGCTCTGCTCAAATACCTGTGCGCTGAGTTTGCTAAGCGGGCGAGGCAAGTCAGCTAATCTTGTTGATTCAAGCTGTTGCTGCCGTTTATTCCACTGTAGAACGTTGACTAATGTTGATGGTGCTGCGTTAATTAAACCGCCCAATACAAAGGTTTTATTGTCGTGCTGTAATGTAACCGCGGCTTCCCTATTACCCTGTGCTGGCGTTAACTCAACAACTGTGCTGCGGTTATTAGTTGCAAGATCCAGTTTAACTAGTTGCTGAAACTGGTTAGTTGATATAAACAGCGCGCTGTTATTTAAAAAATACCCAGAATTTTTATTTATCGTTAATGCCTCTGGGTGCCCATTTAACGGCTGCCAATCGACTTTTGTTTCTGCAAATGAATAACTTGATGCAACAAGCAATAAAAATAGGATGAACTTTCTCATAGTGCAACTGTATACCTGTTTGTAGTGTATACCTGTTATACCACTTGAGGTTGGTGAAATCCATTAATTTAACAATTGAGATACAAAAAAAGGCCACTATTAGCCTTTTTTTAATGATTAAATTTTAGCGATAATAATTATCAAACACGTAGTCAATATGCGCGGAGAGTTTTGCGTCAGCTCCCTCTACATCACCATTTTTAATACATTCAAAGATAGCGACATGATCATTATAACTTTGTTTATTTAATTCCACGGTATTAATACGTTCGGGGCGAGCATCAATTAACCAATCCATTAGCGCTTGGTGTACCGCTAAAAATATCGGGTTGCCGGGAATTGAAGCAATCACACGATGAAAATAAATATCGGTACGTCTAAACTGGCTGTCATTTTCAATGGATTTACCATTTAACTCTAGGGCTTCTGCAAGCTCTTTAATTTGACTGGGGGTGGCCGATGCTGCGGCATGCCTAACTAAGCTAGATTCAAAAAAGCGTCTTAATTGATCAAAATACTTTAGGCCATTGGGCTGCGCGAGAAAGTCTTTTGACATACCCGATAACTCAGCGATAATAGTATCGGCAGAGGGACGAGTAACCCGCGTTCTTTCACCACTGCTAATTTTAACCAATCCTTTACGTGCTAGTGCAGCTAACGCATCTCTTATTGAGGGTCTGCCAACACCAAAAGCAGCCATAAGATCTCGCTCAGAAGGCAGTGCTTCACCTTCTGCTATCTCACCTTGCCTGATCATGCGTTCGAGCTCTTCTTCAACCGTTTCGGATAATTTTTTACGTTCAACTGGGCGCGTAACTTTCAATGTCATTTAAAAACCTACCAATTGTTTAGCTATTACCCTATCGTACCATAAAACGAGAAGTTCGCTAATTTTAGCTGAAAAATACCCTTATTTAGTGACAATTTGTAAACGTGCGTTGCTTATCATCGCCACTGTTTCGTTGATGTAGCGTACTCTATTCGCTAATGATTGTTGTTGTGGCAAAATCGAAATTTTACAACCCACAAAGTCTAAATTAGCCAATTGTTGCAACTGCATACAGCGATTTATTTGACGTTCATTGAGCGCCGAGTCTTTGTTAATTGGTTGATCAAAGTTGTTTATTTGTGGCGGCATATGGCTATCTTTCCAGCTGCCGTAGAGTGCCGAGTGACTGCTGGCTCCAGAAAATATCAGCCCAGTGAGTAAGCCTGCTTTTATGCAAAGCTCCATATGCTGTATAGCGCCATCAGCACTTCGTGCTTCGATTGCAGAGCGTCCCCAGTTTATGGCAATGCCTAGTTTGTGCGTTGCTTGTAGGTTGGCGGTTGTCAGAGCATTAATTTCATCTTCTAAACGCATAAAGCCTTTTTCGCTAGGCTGGTTTGGCAGTTGTGCATCACAATGTTCAAGCACTAATTTGGCACCGTGCCAATCCCAGCTTTGTAACTCTTTTAGCGATTTAATTAATGCGCTTACTGATGAGGATACCTGTGCGGTTAATGTGGGCGCACTGTGTATTTGAATATGTGTCACCACCGGCTTGTTAAAGTGGGTATTGAGTTGTTTTATTGCTTGATTGGCTTGTTCATAAAAGTTAATGGCTTTCAGGCGGCCCGCTTCATTATTAGACGCAATACCAAAATGCGGGTCTTTATTAAGCTCTCCCATCGTGCCAGGAATA
>NZ_JBFJHD010000189.1:0-5902 GCF_041613455.1 Pseudoalteromonas sp.
GCAGCGGCTCTGTGTGCTCTTTGTGCAACATAATGATCTACAAACCTCACAAAGGCATCCGCTAAACAGGCAAACCTAAAGCACGCACTGTTTAGCCCGCTGCTCGTCGCCCGCAGTCAGTCACTCCATTTAACTTCTCTGTGCAGCGTAGCGGCTCTTTGTGCAACATAATGATCTACAAACCTCACAAAGGTATCCGCTAAACAGGCAAACCTAAAGCATGCACTGTTTAGCCCGCTGCTCGTCGCCCGAAGCTATTTATTCCTAGCCGCTATACTACTTATAACGCGGTTAAGCTGTGCTCCAGTATTGCGGTAATTTGCTTTACTATTTTGGCTTCTATTGCAGGCTCAAACTGTTGAATTCTGGGGGTGTGAATATGCCCTGTGGGTATCGTGGAGTTAAGTTGGTTGCGCAAACGGATACTGCGATACGAAATTTCATTCGACAGGTAGCCACCGCCTGAGCCATTTACGGCAATGCTATTTTTTAGCTCGGCAAGTGTGGCCGGCAGGTAGGTTTTTTCTAAGGTAGTGACTTCATGGTTATCAATCACCTTATAAGGGCCTTGGGCTTGCTGCATGTTTGCTACGGGAAGGCTAAATTGCACAAATTCGTCACCGGGCAGAGGCTGGCTGTTTAGCTGTGGGATCAACGGCGCTGTTTGTGTGCCACCGTAAACGATATTGGCGTTATCGGGAGCGGTAACGCTGCGGCGTTTACCGGGAAACCGTTCTAGATCAAAGTGCTTACGCCCCATGCTCACAGTGACAATCATGTCGACATTATTCAGTGCGTAATACGGGGCGAGTAGTGCTTCTATTATGCCTTGATCAAAGTCGGCATAACGAACGGGCACCATCACGGTGTTAATTTCAGCGCTAATACCTTGATAGTTAATCACTTGTCCATCTAACAACAGCGCTGCAACTCCAGACGGGTTGCTTTGATTGATATTTTTATCTAATAAAAACGGATCAAACCCGGTGAGGATGATTTTTTTTGTGCTGCCTTGAGTAAAGCTGAGGTCGCGATGACCACGGCTGCCTTGCTCTAATTGGCTTAACAGGCTGCCCAGCTGTGCAGCCGACAGCGCAAACTGAGGTTTAGTTGCGCGCATAATTTTAGTTGAAAGTAAGCGTGCCCAGTAAAGCTCGCGGTCGTCGTAATTTTTAGTGCTAGCAATACGCTGCTTGGCGTTGAACCACAGTTGACTTGCGTAGTTAGCAACTAAGTCGTTTGCCTGCTTATAGCTGTTAAGCTTTTGCCATTGCTGTTGAAACTGGCTGACCTCATCGGCAAATGCGCTTAGTACCTGTGGCATAGCGTGGGTAGCGGCTGCAATACGTTGTTCTTCGACGGTTAAATTGTTACTTAACGCGGAGCCGGCAAATAAAATGAAGCTCGCAGCGAATACTTGTTTGATCATGGTTGTCCTATACAGTTACAGCATTGATCTCGATACTATGCTACGCAGCGAAACGCAGTGCAAATTTAATCGATAGCTAACAGCATAGTAGGTTAATGAGCGTGTTTATCCCCTTGAGTATTTTGGCGCGTGACACACTCACAAGGTAAATACATTTTTCGATAATGGCATTATTTAGTTACAATGGCCGCTGTTATCCTTTACTGATTTAATTGTTAGGCTGTTATGCAACTCATTGAAATAAATAAAGCGCGTTATCGTAAGCATTTAAACCGTGTGATTGCCGGATGTGCGGTAGGCTTAGCGATTGGCAGTTTAGCCATATCGCAAACCCTGATTGCGTTATTTCCAGATGAAAGTGGCACGCACTTTCATTGGAATCTTACCGGCGTGGTTATTAGCGCATTAACACTGGCGTGGTTATTAAATAAGTACCGCACTCATCCGTTTATGACTGAGGTGGTGTACGTGTGGGAGCTTAAGCAAGCGCTTAATAAAATAACGCGAAAAATGCCCAAATTAAAGGCGGCGGGGCGCGAGGGCAATGCCGATGCATTATTGGCTATTCACTATAGTTACGCGGGCTCTAAGTTATTATGGCAGCTCGATGATAATACTATCACTATGGACGACTTAGCGATTAAACAAGCCGAGCTGGATAGCGTTGCGGCCAAGTATAATTTAACCCTGAATGCTAACGATTATAATGAAGCTATTTTAAAGCAATTTTAATTTTGATGTATTACATCACTCTATCGCCGTGCCTTAGTTGGCACGCGTTTCTTCTGATAAGGATTGACCATGAGTTTAATTGTTTATGGCGTACCGCTTTCTCCTTACGTACGTAAAGTGTGCCTGTGTTTAGCTATAAAACAGCTCGATTATCAACTAGAGCTTGTTTCACCGTTTAATCAACCGGCTTGGTTTTATCAATTAAACCCGTTAGGGCGTATACCCGCACTAAAAGATGGCGATTTAGTGTTGGCTGACTCAAGTGTTATTTGCCAATACTTAGCAGAAAAACACCCACAGCCTAGGTCACTGCTAGGTGACAGCGCTGAGCAACGAGCTCAGGTACGCTGGTTAGAAAAATACGCCGATTATGAACTTGCACCGTTAACCACCTTTACGGTATTTCAGCAACGCATCATTAACCCTAGCATGCAAAAAGTATGTGATGATGCACAGGTAAAGCAGGCAATGACAGAGCAACTTCCCGCGCACTTTGACTACCTAGAGCAAACTCTAGGCAGTAATGATTATTTTGTGGGTAACGCGTTAACGCTGGCCGATATTGCGTTTGCATCGCAAATGGTCAATATGCAGCATGGCGGCGAGTGTATTGATGCACAGCGTTGGCCAAATTTGGCGGCGTTATTTGCACGGCTAAGCGCATTACCGATACTGCAAAGCCTGTTGCACAATGAGCAAGCAATAGTTGCGTCAATGCAGTAAGGTATGAATATATAAGTTGTTTTGAGTCGTTTTAGGGGGCGCTATGAAAAAAATATTGGTGGTGTGTTTGGGTAATATTTGTCGTTCGCCAACAGCGGAAGCGGTGTTAAAAGCCCGTGCTAAACAGCTTGATGTGGCTGTGACCGTTGATTCGGCGGGAACAATTGGCTATCACGCAGGAAAATCACCCGATAAACGCGCCATGCAGGCGGGCAAAAAGCGCGGTTACAGTTTCAACGGGATTTTTTCACGTCAGGTGCGTAGCAGTGATTTTACTGAGTTTGATTTAATTTTAGCGGCCGATAGGCAAAATCTCGCCGATTTAACTGCACGTTGCCCACACCATTTGCAGCATAAACTAGCGTTATTTTTAGAGTACGGTGAGCAAGCGGTGAGCGCCATTCCCGACCCTTATTACGGTGGTGATGATGGCTTTGAACAAGTGCTCGACTTAATAGAAGCGGCCAGTGATAAAATACTCGCAAAGTTGGCGTGAGGCAGCTGCGCTTAACTTAAGTTCCAAGCATATGATGCTAAAAAACAAGGCGCTGGAATACGCCTTGTTACATTTATAGTTATTGACCTATTTTAAAGTCGAGTTGGACTTGTGTTTTGGCGGGCACGGGCACGCCGTGCTCAAATTTAGGCGCGTAACGCCATTGTGCTACCGCCTTTTTCGCAGCGCTTGCAAATGCGACCCCACCGCTGGAGTCTAGTACGTTGAGGTTTTTAACGAAGCCTGCGGTATCGACTTCAAATTCCATAATGACACTGCCATCTCTACGTTGCCGCGCTTTTCCATTAGGGTACTCTGGGTGAACGCGGTACAACGGCGTTTGTTGTTGGCTTTCTTTCCAAGGGACCATTTTAGCAATTGCTAAACAGTGCTTGGTGGCTTGTTCGCTGTTGCCTTGCTTTTCGTATAGGTGAATCAGTTTTGAGTGCGCGCTGAGTTCAGCGCTATGATCAAAGTTTAAGTTATTATCAAATACGCTAACAACGTGGTTTAATCTGCTAATAGCCTCATTGTATTGTTTACGTCCTTCTGCAAACGAAGCCACAAAAAAGTCTACTTTAATTCGCTCCACAGCGTTTGCTGGTAAGTTTGCTTGGTAATACGCGTCGGCTTGTTCTAGGTAGCTGCTAGCCTGATGGTATTTTTCAGCAATAAATTTGTTTGCCAGCAGCGAAGCCGCGGCAAATTGCATATCGGCGGCTAATTTAGGTAGCTCTTGTTGCACTGCAATAGCAATAATCGCGCGAAAATAGTGGTCGGCAAGCGACGCTTTGGCAGTATTGTGCGCCATACCAAATAACGCATCGACTGTTTCGATTGCGGTTTTTCCATGATTACGGGCCAAAATTTGCTGTGCTTGATTATACAATGCAAAGCGCTTTGCTTGGTCTTCATTAGTTACTCCGCTGAGCGCTTTTGCATAGTTTATCGCTAAATTTGCCGTGTTGTCGCTGTGTTCACCGTACACCTTGGCACCTAATGTATAAGCCTGTTTAGCGGCGTGTTGCACATTTTCGTTAGCCTCAAGTGCGCTTAGGTAATGTTGATATGCTTGGCTAAATGCCGTTTGCGCATTGTCGGCTTGACTGGCCAACGCAGGTGCTGCAATCAGTGAGCAGCTAACAGCAAGTAGTAAGGAGAGTGCGTGCGGTGTCATAATGTTCCCTATTATAATTATGGTTGCTGCAGCAGCTTAACAATTTAATCGTCAACAGGTTATCCAGTTACGTAAATAAACGTAAACACAGTAGCGGATAAATGGTTTTTTTTATTGTTATTATGCATTGAAAATACGCCGTACAGTCGCCATATTATTGCAATAAATACCCTTAGATTTAGATCTATTCGTATTCTTTTGTGATAATATCACTTCATTATCGTGTCGTAGTTATTAAATATTTGGATTTGTCGTGGCGCAAGTAAGAGCAAGAGCCCAGCTTAACGTTGGTAAAAACAGTGATATTCCCGCAGAGATTGTATCGTTTAGTGGTTTAAAAGATGGCCAAGAACATGTGGCATTTGTGTTTAAAAATGCCGATACGCAGCAGGATGTTCCCTTAATTCGTATGCATTCTGAGTGCTTAACCGGTGATGTATTTCATTCGTCGCGATGTGATTGTGGTGAGCAGCTAAATGAGTGTATTGAAATGATGCACCAGCAAGGCGGTATTTTACTCTATTTACGCCAAGAAGGGCGTGGCATTGGTTTGTATAATAAAATAGATGCCTATGTATTGCAGTCGCAAGGTATGAACACCTACGAAGCGAATAATCATTTGGGGTTTGCAGATGACTTACGTGACTTCTCCGATGCGGTATTGATGCTTAATGCACTTAATTTACCCCATGTTAAGTTAATGACCAATAACCCTAAAAAGCTCAATGCTTTAAGAGATGCCGGTATTAAAGTCGATTCGGTAGTGGGTACTCACGCGCATGTTAAAGCCGGGGTTGCCGGTAATGAAGCATATTTACAAACCAAAATTAAGCATGGTGCACACATGCTCGATATTAAAAAAATTCAAAAGCCATAACGTGTTTATGTTAAACATTAATAGTGCGCTGTAACCCCTTGCAACGCTGAGTTATACTCGGCGTGTTTTGTTTTAACTGAAGAGTCACTATGTCTACACAATTACGCGTTTTTAAGGCCGATGCAGCGCTAAAGTGGTTTAAAGCCGGTTGGTTTATTTTCAAAACTCAGCCATTCACTTTTATTTTTATGCATTTATTTATAGGCATTGTCGGCCTATTGTCATTATTTTTACACTATTGCAGGTTGTTGCCGCACTCGCTACGCCTTTTTTAACAGCTGGGTTTTATCAAGCGGTGTTGACTAAACAGCAAGGTGGTAAAATTATGCTGGCCGATATTCTTAAACCAATCACCAATAAAGGTAACCGCTTAGGGCTACTGCGTTTAGCGCTATATCAAATGGGCGCGGGTATATTAATGGCGTTATTAGCCAATGGGTTATTTGCCGATGCTATTGCGGTCATGGC